>JBEBVI010000158.1:0-8664 GCA_040392805.1 Taibaiella helva | reverse complement strand
AACGCGACCGTATCGGAAGAGAATTGCACGATGGTATCGTAAGTCAGCTACTGGCAGTACGGCTAAACCTGAATGCGTTTAAAAGCAAGGACGGCCACCAGATTAATGAATATGCGCTCACTCATATAAGCAAACAGTTAGAAGATGCTACCCAGGACCTACGCAGTACAGCACACAGCCTTATGCCGGATGCCTTATTACAGCAGGGACTGATCAATGCCGTATCCATACTCCGCAACAAGGTAGTCAGAGCCGGCAAACTTGAAGTTGATTTCCAGGTTCTAAGCAATATGCCTGTATTTAATGCCGTGGCTACCCTCTCTATATACCGCATTGTACAAGAGCTGATACAAAATACTTTGAAACATGCAGATGCGACACAATTATTAGTACAGTTCAGTTTCAGGCATGCTATATTTTATATTACGGTGGAAGATAACGGTAAAGGTTTTGATAAAAACACAGATAACCCGGCCGGTATCGGATTAAAGTCCGTAGAAAGCAGAGTCAGGGAACTATACGGAACTTTGGACATATCTACCTCACCAGGAATAGGTACAATTGTTTACCTTGAATTTGAAGAACAGTGGATAACGTAAGATTGGAGATGTAAGAAACTTTCATTATCGCTTATCACCCATCACTTATAATTAACTATAACGATGCCGATAAAAGTAGCTATAACAGATGACCATATAATGGTATTGAACGGGTTAAAAAATGTATTGTCCGATGAACCGGATATATTGCTGTCAGGCGTATTTCAAACGGGCAATGATCTGCTGGCAAGCCTGGAGGAGTGCCTTCCGGACATATTGTTGTTAGATTTGCAGTTGACTGATATAACAGGACAAGAGCTTGCCTTTCATATCCTGAAAACACATCCGGCAGTAAAGATCATTATTCTGACAGGTATAGAATCGCCCATGGTTATACAAGATATGATGAAAGCAGGCTGCAAAGGATACCTTTTAAAAACAACAACAGATAAAGATCAATTGATAGATGCCATCAAAAAGGTTTATAAAGGTGAATTGTTTCTTGAGCCCGTCATTCAGCAAAAACTACTACACAATGTTTTCGATACCCAAACGACAACAGTAAGTTCAAACAAAAAGTTATCAACAAGAGAAAAAGAAGTTTTAAGATTTATTGCCTTAGGTAATACCAATCAGCAAATAGCCAATATGCTGTTTATAAGCTCCCGCACCGTAGAAAACCACCGCCACAACCTGATGCAGAAATTAGAAGTGAAAAATGCCTTAGGATTGATAAAAGCCGCTATGGATCTGAAATTAATATAATTAATGCACACGATAAGCATTAAAAAATATCCAACTTTAAACACTATTCCGGCAAGGATATTTTTTAGCGAATAAGTACCACACTTCCCCGGTACATTTCGGAATGGCCATCTATAAACGTTGTCCGTATAGCATACACATACCCGCCTACCGGAAGCTCCTTACCATCAAGCCTTCCATCCCACCCTCGGCCCGCAGCACTGGTTGTTTCAAATATCAGCTGCCCCCAGCGGTTAAATATCTGCATCCGGAAAGCTGCTACACTTCGCGCCAACAGCTGCCTGGGAAAGAAATAATCATTAATTCCGTCGCCATTAGGTGTAAAAACATCGGGAATATCTATATAACAATCCCGGGAAATCTTTACGGTTTCAGAATTGCTGCATTGAAATTCCACATCTTCAACAGTCAATGTGTATACGCCTTCATGTACCACTTTTAATACAGTAGTGGTATCACCGGTGCTCCATTTATAGTGATATTCATCTTCTTCCGAATAAAATTTATTTTCTAACATTAGTGGTTGGCCGGCAAAGCATATCGTCCTGTCTGTACCTAAATCTATATGAGGCACAGGATACACAACCAACGTATCCGAGAAATAGGTATCCGGACAAACCCGGTTTTTTGCTGTAAGTTGTATGGGAAATATCCCGGAACGGTCAAAAGCATGTTCTACAACCGGCTTATTATAAACGGCCAGAATACTTCCCTCATAATACCAGGACAGTTGTACCACATTACTATCTGTAGTGGGGTAAAACCGCACCTGCTCTCCCTGGCAGACCTTATCCTTATCCACTATAAAACGAACAGGAAAAACTGAGTCAACAGTAATAAACTGAGCCATAGAGTCGATACATTTGTCATGAATCCGACCTACTAATTTCACTTCATAACGTCCGGGGAGCAGATACTCGTGTTGTGGGCTGAATTCCGTACTACCCGTCCCGTCACCATAGCTCCAACCGAAGTCCTTATAGTAAGGCTCCGACCTGTTCTCAAATTTAATGGCCTCTCCCACACAGGTAAGTGTATCAGCATCAAAAGACAATGTATAGTCACGTGTAACATACCGAACAACAAAAGTATCACTGTAGATCCGGCATACCGAATCTACATTATAGTTCACCCAGTATACCCCGTCTGTCAGTGCTATTTTATCTTTTCCTGTACTACCATCATTCCATGTATAATCGGTTGTACCCACATGTCTGGCACTCATTAAAAATGTATCAGCAAGACACATTGCCGTGAGCTCCGTTGTGTTGTATAAACGTTCATTTTTATACAACACAAGATGAAATGTATCCACATAATCTTTACAGAAGGTCTGGTAACTCACCCAGTAAGTTCCCGAGGCCTCTGCCCTGAAAGTCCTGTCAGTGCTTCCGTTCTGCCAACGATAATTCCGGGCGTCATTATTCTGAGCCGAGAGTGTCACGTCATCTTCGCAAACGACCGTATCCCTTCTGCTCGAATACATTTTCTTATTCAATACAGTGGCTATTACATTGGGCAATCCCAAATGGCTATAAGTAACCGGTGTAAGCTCCTGTGCATTATAACGGTATTCACAGACAGTGCCACGCAGGTTCGGCTTATTAATGACACTCAGACTGCTAAATCCCCGGCTATTGGCACAATAAATCTTCCCGTCAGGTGCTCTTTTTAAGGCTGAAACAGCCGTAAAAGAACCCAATGATATTTTTGAAGCAACCATATCTTCCGGAGTTGCCCGGTTCAGGTCAAACTGGTACAAGGAATCTTTGCTCCCGCTATACACCTTACTGCCATCCGGGGAGAAACAAACACCATAGTATTCCATAGATATATCCGGATCCAGCACCACCGGATTAGAAACTTTTCCGGTAGAATGATCAAAGTCGTAAACCATCAGATCACCCTGGCTTACGGCAAGCCGTGTAAAGTCCGGAGAACAATCCAGGCTACCAATGGTACCGTTGTGCTTCTCACCATCTGCAGGAGGCACCCGTTCCGAAGTAACAGGTACCCGGGTAATTCCGGCGTCATTGATACGATAAGCGTGAAATTTATGGGTTATACGGTTGATAAGCAGTAGCCAGATGTCACATTCTGCACCAGGCACAGCCCACATATGCTCCGTCAGGCCCGTATCAATCAATACGCCTTTCGATTCCACATTACCCATGTTATTATTCAGCCTCATATCCACTATGGAACAATACAACCGTCCAAATAATCCATGGCGTTCGTTCTCGTAGCTACCCACTGAAAATACATAATACTTCGAGGTATCGCCGGGGACGGGTACAATTATGGCCCCCTGCGTTGTACTTGTTATGATATCTCTTTGCGCACGGGGAAGGTCCTCACCATCAGGCATTAATTTATGGTTGCGATCCCAGACAGAATAACCGTTTGTATAAAACAATAACCGGCCCTCGTCGTCACAAACAGAAGCAGCTGCTTCCGTAGACCGGATAGCACTACTAAAAGGCTCAGGTGGTTGCTTATTAAAATCGAGGCCTGCATCCCTTCCAAATACCCACATATTACCATTCTGTCCGTCACTTATAAAAGCCACGGATAAAAGTACACACAAACACATGAGATATTTTTTCAGATCCGGCATCAAATAATCAAGTCGGCTAAACTACCCATTTTTTTAATATGTAAACACTTTCTTCTTCAGCTGGCAGAGACACCAGCCGGGACGCTCACTATGCGAAAATCTGAACTTTTCTCAATGGAAGTAAATACACCCATACAGGATCAATACGACCTGTTCAAAATCAGTCCACCTTAGTAATCTTACCAGCCTTCAAAAGTTTGCCTGATCCATCCTTCACTTGCAGCAGGTATAATCCCGGCGACAGATAGCTCATATCCACTTTTTTACTGTTCCGCACCACTTTCAACAATCTTCCGTCCACGCTCAATATATTGACTTCTACCGGATAGGAAGCAGAGATATTCAAAATATCCTTTACCGGGTTGGGATATACGCTGATACCGTTTTCTATACTTTGGGTACCGCTGATGCTGTTCGGTAGCGGCACATTTGTAATCTCATAAGCAGCCGAAGTATCGGAGCAACCATTATTGTTGGCAACAACAACCTGGTAATTTCCGTTTTCAGATACCGTATATTCCCGTTGCGTTGCCCCGGAGATAATTGCTCCGTTTAACAGCCATTGGTATGAATCATAGGGAGAAAGCGTACGTAATGTAAATACATCAACCGTAACATCCGGAGTAACGATATCTACCGCGTGAACGTGAAAAGTATCCACATATATACGGCAATCAAAGTCATAGTACCTTACCCAGTAAGTACCCGGTTCTGTGATCTCTCTGTTGGCAGTAAGCACTCCGTCATTCCACTCATAATGCGAGAATTCAGCTGAGGCTTCCAGGATAGTGGGGCGATAACCTTTTTCCAGTACATGACATATCGTATCGTATGTCTCATTATATTCATAACGTGTCAGTGGGAATACCACATCCGTTGGCAGGCTGGGCACGGCACCGGCTATTTGTATCGCATCTGCTTCAAAATCACAATCAGCACCAGCTTTATTCGGTTTTTTAATTTTTGCAAATTTTCCATCAAGACGATAGGGTACATATATCACACCATCATACAACTTAAGGGCGCCATCATAAGAAATGGCTATAATCTGTCCTCTCCCCGGCTCCCTCCAGTAAACCCGGTAGGCGCTGGCCTTTATTGCAGCAGAGTCAAAAACACTGATATCATATTGATACAAGCCCCTGCCCAAATTCGAGCAGTACAGCTTTGTATTGTCGGGAGAGAAACAGACACTATAGTTGCCTATGGTACTGCCACTAAAAGATATGCTGCTATCTGCCTTTCCTGTTTCAGGGTCAAACTTTGCAAGACAAATGCTGTTTTGTGCCGCCCAGGATATATAATTCCTGCCAGGCGATACGGCCATAGAAGAAGCGGAAACATAGATAGAAGTACTGGTGTACCACTTCGTTATCGCAGCATGTGTTGGGCTCAATACAGGAGTGGTATCTATACCACGTTCTGTAATATGCCACGCCATAAAATAGTTCATCGTATCCTTAGGCAGTTTCGGGTCAACCGGCACTTTAGGATGATAGGCAGAAATCGTGATCAGCCATATATCACAGTTATTACCCGGAATGGCAATCATAGATTCATGCAGGGCATGATTATAAAGCGGCACATTCTTTCCGCCGGCCTCTACCCCGCCCAAACCATTATTTAAACTCATGTCAACAACAGAATAAGTTAAATACGGTTCTGATACGGCAGCTTCATATCCCTCTCTCTGCATACTGAAAAACACATAGTACTTCCAGGGAGTATCTATGAAGGGAACGATAACCGCACCTTGAGCACAGCTACTGTTATTCAAAGTTGAATGAAATGGGATCAAACCCGTACCATTCTGCATGGGCAGATGATCCCGGTTCCATATAGTACCATTACTACCGGTATAAAACAGCAGCCTGCCCGTACTATCCGATACAGAAGCGGATACCTCCGCGCTTTCAATTGCCGTTGCTATCGGGGAACCGGTATTTAAGTCCAATCCTGTCTTTTTGCCAAAAACCCAAACACTGTTTGCCTTTAAAAAACGATCTGTTTCATTATAAGATTGTCCGTAAAGTACAGAGTAGGCAAAAAACATCATTAAAAGAAGTGTAAGAAATCTATTCATATTAAAAAGTTTAAAAAGAAATGAATATTGGTTTGACTAAGAATCACCTGAATAAACATATCAAAGTTCCTGTTTAAATTTATATTATTGAATAGGTATCGTTACTCATTTTTAAAGATACGCTTAGGTAATGGTACCTATTATGAGTATTTTTTTCATTAAATCAATAAACATATAATGAGATATTGTTTCTTTTGTAGAAATTACGGGAAACTATGGACAAACGGGCATTCTCCATCTGCGTTATAATACTATTACTTCAATCAGCTTGTTATAAAACAACAGCACAATATAACTACTTCAATAACCGGATGCTCATTTCGTATCTGACTAATATGAGCCGATGGCATAATGACGGAATTCTGTGTATAGGTGACAATGCGGTTTACAAAAACGAAATCGAAAAGCAAACAGCCGTTGCCTATTGCCTTTACCAAAAAGGAAAATATCAATCCGCCCAATACTGGCTTCACTCCGCACTACAAAACAAAGATGCCGTTAATGATGACAAGATATCGTCCATACACAACCAGATTGCTATCCTTTACACAAGGACAAATAATTACATGATGGCTATCGATCACCTGGAGAAAGCTATTTTCTACTGTAACGATCCTTTGAAAAGATCAAAACTAATGATCAATATCGCCCAGTTGTACTCAGGAATACTTGATTATGCAAAGGCTGTAGAGATACTCGATAAGAATATCAATATACTAAAAGAGCACAACGACAGCCTGCAGGTAGCCATCAGTATGGCATACAGAGGCGAAATTTACTCCAGTCAGAAAGACTTTAAGAGTGCGTTACCTTTATATAAAGACGCATATAACTATACGCTTGTAGAAGAAAGCACAAACAAGAGGTCAGAAAACGAATTGGATGAAAAAAACAGAGTCAATATACAAAGCACACTGCTTACCAATATAGCAGAGATGTTTTTGAACCTGCAACAACCGGACAGTGCAATCCATTACTTATCTAAAACACAACAAAAAATCCACCTACTGGCACAGCATATCAAGGCCACTATATACATCTCCTACGGAAAAGCTTACATGTTATCCAATCAAAATAAAGAGGCCTATCGCTATTTCCAGGAAGGGCTGAAAATGGTAGAAGGATCCGAGATGAACAGCATAAAGACAGTAGCCTATAAAGAATTAGCAACTTTATATAGTAAGTCAGGACATTACAAAGAAGCCTGGCAATATGAGAAAATGTACCAAGAACTTTATGAAACCAATATTTCAGCCGAAAACCTGCATAAAATAAACCAGATCAGGAACAGGTACGAGCTGGAAAAAAAAGACAGGATAATGATTCAGAAGCAGCAGGAACATGACAAGGAACAAATGCAGCTCATACACAAAAATAATCGTTTGAGAATGATCCTTATTTCCTCCGGCCTGTCTATACTGGTTATTATCTTTTTTCTCCGCAACCAGTATAACAAGAACCGTTATCTGAATTCTCAATTAAAGATCTCAAAAAAAGAACGGCAGATCGCAGAGATAGAAGCCACGAGAAAAGGCGAAGAAAGTGAACGGGAGCGTATAGCCACAGAGCTTCATGACCATGTAGTCAGTGAGTTGGTTTCACTGCAGCTCAACCTGAAAGATATCAAATACCATCACCCGGAACTACAAAAATCTGAAAGATACAGCAACCTTGTTTTCCAGACCGACCTTACTATAAATAAGCTGAGAGGCACCACGCATAATATGATGCCCGTAAAGCTGCAGGAAGAAGGATTAAAAAATGCGATAGAAGATTTTGTAAACAGGTTTAAAAGTCATAGATTGAACATCAGCTTTCAATGCTTCGGGGATACGGTCAGGCTAAAAGATGAAACAGAGAAGAAGATCCTGGGAATAACAAATGAGCTTATACAGAATATAGTTAAGCATTCGAGGGCAACGGAAGCACTGGTTCAGCTGGATTATTATATTGATAATTTTGCATTAACGGTAGAGGACAATGGCGTTGGTATCGGCACCAAGCACAAAAGAAATGAAGGAATAGGCTGGAGCAATATCCGTAAAACGGTAAGCCAGACAGGAGGGCATATTGACATACAAAGTTCGGAAATGGATGGCTCTACGATACTGATAGAAATACCGTATGACCGCAACCTGGCGGAATAAAGTATCATATAGTCAAATCCTTTATTGTAAATTCTGACTTTTTATTTTTGACGTAAAAATCAAATGAGTATATGAATATAAAAGTATCTATAGCAGACGACCATCCAATGATGGTTTCCAGTATAGAAAATGTCTTAAATACAGCAGGATATTTTACTATATGCGGGAAGTTCGGCAACGGTACATCGCTCATAAACAGTATCGGATCAAATCTGCCCGATATTTTAATTTTAGACTACCATTTGCCCGATAAGAACGGAGCAGAAATTGCCCGTTGGTTAACCTATCATCATCCTGAAGTAAAAATCCTTGCTATAACCGGTTTTGAAAAACCGGGACTACCTGTAGAAATGCTGGAAAGCGGGTGCTCCGGCTATCTCTTAAAAACATCTGCGAACAATGAACTATTACTGGAAGTGATACACACCATCCTGGAGGGGAAACTGTATCTGGATAAAAACCTGAAAGATAAATTCGCGTCGAATGTACAGGGCAATTACCAGGTAAAACCCC
>JBEBVI010000157.1:0-8681 GCA_040392805.1 Taibaiella helva | reverse complement strand
GAAAGGCGCAATATATATCAAAAGCACAATTGGGGTCGGCACGATCATATATATGAAATTTGATACTTCGGACATGACGGAGTAGTTGCAAGCCGATATCCAAAAGGTTTGCCTCTCGCTTTTTACACCTCTTTTTTTCATTTCCATAGAAAATAGTAATTTGTAGACCTAATTATTGGTGTTGTATATGTCGATTTTAGTTTCCATTACTGATGATCATCCTTTGGCCATTGTTGGCATTACAAACATGCTAAAGAGTGGATCTGATATTCAAATCACAGCAATACATAATGGAAAGCTATTTATTAAACCGCAACTGGAAATGAGAAATAATATGCTTCAGTTTCAGAAGGCTCAGACGTCGCCCAAGCATATCACAAAGCTTTCTTCCAGGGAAAAAGAAATTCTTCAGCTTATAGCAGAAGAATATAGTAACCGGGAGATTGCAGATAAGCTGTTCTTAAGTTTACGCACTGTGCAAAACCATTTCTTTAACCTCCAACAAAAACTACAGGCAAAAAATGCTGTCGGGATGGTGAAAATTGCTATTCAGATGGGTTTAATACGACCCTAAGTGATGAGTTACGAATTATTCATTGTCTGATATGTTTAAACACCTCGTTGTATCCGTTTTTGTGCTCATCACATGCCTTGTGTGTTGCAGGGCACAGCCGGCGCTATGGGTAAAAATAGTGCAGGCGGATACAGCGGACACTATTGCGGATGATGGTAAAAAAAAGTCCGTTATACAGCGGTTCGGTGATCTTAAAGCCGCAGATGCTTACATGAAGCAGCACATAGCCGGGTGGGTAGAGGCGGGCTACCTGGGTGCATCGGTAGATAGTCTGGTGTGGAAAGACAGCGTGGCTACGGCCTATTTATTTACCGGGAGATTATACAAATGGGCAAAACTTTCTTTTGAGCACATTCCTTCTGCCATTCTGAATAATGCAGGTATTAAAAAGATGGCCTGGGAAGGGGCGGCAGTTCAGCCTAAGCGACTCAATATGTTGACCGAAAGGCTGTTGACTTATTGTGAGAACAATGGATATCCTTTTGCTCATGTAAAGCTCGGTAATCTGGAAGAAACCGGGGAGGGAGTGAGCGCCGAATGCTTACTGGAAATGGGTACACTCGTCAGGATAGATACGATTGTGATAGAGGGTAATATAGATATATCAAGGTCTTTTCTGCAAAACTATATAGGCATACATCAGGGTGATCTGTATAACGAAGAGCAGTTGAGGCTGATCTCGAAAAAGTTAAGCGAGTTAAGCTTTCTGCAGGAGGCAGCACCCTGGCAATTCCGTTTTTCGATAATGAAGAATGAATTGAAATTGTTTTTGAAAGAAAAGAGGGCCAACCAGCTGAATGGTTTGATTGGTTTACAGCCAAATACTGTTGAAACGGGAAAATTTCTGTTGACCTATGATATCCTGCTCGGACTGAAAAATGCATTGGGTTATGGAGAAGCTTTAGCCGCCACCATTCAGCGGTTGCAGTACAAGACATTACGTTTTCATGCGGACGGGCATCTTCCTTATTTGTTCGGGACACCATTCGGCCTGGAAGCCGGTTTTGACTTGTTTAACAGGGATACTTCTTTTGTCCGTATTTCATTTGACGGAGGAATACGCTATCAACTCAATGCAAATGATTACCTTAAAGTGTTCTATCAGCACAACAGCAATCGTATTATTGATGCCGATGTACGTTATGTCATGCAGAATAGGCAACTGCCCGATAATCTTGATATTACCAGCAGGGGAGCGGGCATGCAGCTTAATATGGACCGGACGGATTACCGTCTTAACCCCAGGAAAGGCTGGCAGGGGCGCTTATCTGTTGCCGGCCTTATCAGGGAGGTAAAAAAGAATGATGCCATACTCGAAATTGAGGACGGCTCCGGCTTTGATTATGCTTCGTTATACGACAGTGTAAACCGCAATAAATACCAGTACCGTTTTTTAGGCGAACTGGCTTATCATTTCAATATATTCAAAAATATGGTAGTCCGTATAGGCTATAGTGGCGGCTACATCAGCGGATCAGAGCTTTTTCTTAACGAGCTGTTCCAGTTAGGCGGGTTCAAATTATTACGGGGGTTTGACGAACAAAGTATATATGCTAATCAGTATCATGTGGGAACGATAGAGCTGCGCATATTATTAGGTCAAAATTCTTATTTCTACATTTTTAATGATAATGCATACACCCGGATCCGCTATAATCATACAGACAGGAAAGATTACCCTGTCAGTCTTGGCGGCGGTATTACTTTAGAGAACAAATCCGGAATCTTCAATATAGCCATAGGTCTCGGAAAATTCAGCGGCCACGACTTCCAATTCCGACAAAGCCGTGTCCACTTCGGATACTCGGCCTATTTCTAAAATTCCCCATACCTCAACAACCACACACTCTTACCCTTCCCCAAAAAATCAGAGAACCTCCCAGCCCTAATATCCCCGTCCTAACATCCAACAGTCAAAAAATCCTAAAATCAAAAAGTCCTAATATCCAACAGTCGAAAAACCCTAAAATCCAATAATCTCCAGCAACTCTACATCAAATATTAAAGTACTGTTAGGCGCTATAAACCGTCCGGCCTGCTTGTTACCATAAGCCAGATGCGGAGGAATAAAAAAGCGGAACTTACTGTCTTTATTCATTAATTGTACCCCTTCGGTCCAGCCGGCAATCACCTGACTGAGTGGAAATGTTGCAGGCTGCCCTCTTTGCACGGAACTATCGAATACCGTACCGTCTATGGTAGTGCCGTGATAATGACAGGTAACTTTGCTGGTTGCGGTAGGATACGCACCTGTTCCTTCCCGGAGAACGAGATATTGTAATCCGCTTGGCAAAGCGATTACACCTTCCTTATTTTTATTCTCTTCGAGAAAAGTAAGACCTGCTTTGAGGTTTTCTTCTGCTTTTTGTTGATTCCTTAGACCTAAAATATCTGCTATGCCCATAAAGATTATTGCAATTGATTAGGGAATATTTTAAAGTTTTTAAAAATATCGTCTGGTAGATGAAGTAATGATGAACTTATTCTTATTACCTTTTGTTTATAAAAATACAAAGAGCGCTACTTACCTTAGAAGAGACTTTTTAACAGGAATGAAAAGTCAATCAGGTCAACTGCAGTAACACTCTTTGCGTTTTGATTGTTGCGGTATCTTTGCTCCTTCGGGACAAAGATACCGTATGTTGTTTAAGGACTTTGTATGGGTTTATTCTTCATTATCGTCGTCGTCGTAGCTATCGTCTTTCATTACCTTGCTGCCCCTGTTGAGCTGCATACCGTGCTGCATGTATTTATGCTTATGACGACGGTATTTCTTCCCGCCACAATAGAGGTTTTTGGATACACCGATATTGAATTGTGTGCCCCAGGTCAGCTCAAACACCGAGTTGGATTTGGTGGCGCCAGATAGTTTTACCGTTTCGTAATTGATCCCGCCGAACCCGAAGTTCAGGGCCAGGCCATGAGCTACGCTAATACCTATAGCCGGTGTAAGGCTGGCATAAAAGCCATTGCTGTTTACTGTGGCATTAACTCCGGTATTGCCGTCAGCGCTGCCTAAGTACCCGCCTTCCAGCTGGGAGAAAAGAAAGAATATTTTATTGATCGGAAAGGAATGTCTTACAAAGACACCCGCACTGTAAGTATTGCGGAAATCCCAATCCCTCTGTGTATTGCGTCTTTGCCTGATGGTATTAAAAGACCCGGTAAGTCCGACAGTCCAGTGCTTGTCAAACTGGTAACCTATGCCGGGGTTGAACCCGAAGCTGATATGCTTATTGTCCTGGTCCGTCTTTTCGGAGGTCAGGCCCAGAGCTCCGTAAACCAGTACGCTGTTTGGCTGCGCATACATAAAAGTAGCCGCCAGTCCGGTTAATAAAGCAGAAAGAAATAGTTTTTTCATAAAATTTAGAATAAGTGAATGTTAAGTAAGTATATTATGTAATCCTCAAATTCAGTAATGAACAGACATTATGTTTTTACTTTTTACTTTCTATCTATAACCTTATTTTCCCCATTGATCCGGTTGTAGGCGCCATTCTTCCAGCCTGTCCTTATCTTCCGGCCTTACCAATGCCCGCTCTGCCGCGATATTCATCAGGGCATTATAATTGCTTAGTGTTACCAGAGGAACCTCTGCCTGGACAAAAGCTTCGGTAGCCTGTGGAAATCCATATGTGAACAGGGCGCACATCCCGATGACATTTGCTCCTGCAGCACGAAGCGCTTCGACTGCTTCAAGGCTGCTTTTGCCGGTCGAAACGAGGTCTTCGATAACGACTACTTTTTGTCCTTCTTCCAGTACGCCTTCAATTTGATTAGCCAGTCCATGCCCCTTGGGCTTACTCCTGACGTATATAAAAGGTAAACGCAACAGGTCGGCAGCCAAAGCTCCATGTGGAATACCTGCCGTGGCCACGCCTGCAATGCTTTCCGCTTCGGGAAAGTGCTCCAGGATAGTATTGGCCAGTTCACTTTTTACATAATCGCGGATATGGGGATAACTAAGTATTTTGCGGTTATCACAATAAATAGGAGAACGCCAGCCGGAAGCCCAGGTAAAGGGCTGGTCGGGATTCAGTTTTAATGCTTTGATCTGAAGCAATTTTTCTGCGAATATAGAAGCTGTACTCATGAAGAGCAAAATTACGCTTTTATACATTGAATGTCTTTTAATTACGGTTTTTTTTCAGCCCTTCAATATAACTTAGTATCATTGACAAAATAACTTTCCCAATTGGCGTTATGGCGGGCTCCGACCCGCTATCTCATTCTCCACAGCGAAACAGCTTTCTCTACTAATCAACAACCTAGAACCTACATAAGAAAAAGCATGTGAAAGCACCTTACCACAGCGTGAGAGATTGCGGGTCGGGGCAATGACCTTATGTGCTATTGAATTTTGGTTGTCATCTTCTTTTGATTGCACGGAGTGAATGACGTGTCGATATGATGCGAAAGAGAGTAACAATTGAAAGTTGAAATCGGGAAGTTATTTCTATATGATAACTTACCTTCGTAGCGACGGCTGTTAAAAAGAGCCGCTCATTTAATTTATGAAATTACCCTTGAAGATATATGTGGACGATAAACCTATAATTATTACCCGGACATCAAAGCTTAGGGAGGAAGGTCATAGCCTGATACTGCATAATATGACACCGGATCATATGTGGGAAGCTCTTCAAGCTATTGTTGATCCGGGCATAGATATTGTTTTTATCTGTGATGACCATATAGATGTGGTTTCTGATGTGCTGAAAAAGGTTTTCAGGGTCTGTGAGGCGGCAGGTGGCGTAGTACAGAACCAACAGGGACAGATACTGATGATCTATAGATTAGGTAAATGGGATTTACCCAAAGGTAAATGGGATGATGGGGAAACAATAACGGAGTGTGCACTAAGGGAAGTACATGAAGAAACAGGTTTGTCGGGCATGCAACTTTTAGATAAGCTTACGGACACCTATCATGTATATGAACAAGGCGGTCATACCATTTTAAAAAGAACACATTGGTATGGCATGTCTGTACAAGCAAGTACTTCACTCAACCCTCAGCAAGAAGAAGGAATATCCGAAGTACGCTGGGTATCGCCGGAACAACTGCCTTCTCTTCTGACAAATACCTATGCCAATATCCGTGAGGTGCTGGAAAAAAATAAAAACAGCAAATGATTTATACTCACCTTATACCGTTGCGTCCGTTGCCCTTCTTTGCGCCCTTCGCGTGAAACCAACGCACTTACCACTTAATCTGCTCCGGCACAAACCTGCTCACATCCCCACCATTCCTAATGACATCGCGCACTAAAGTAGAAGATATAGTAGAATACTCGGGTGAACACGGCAAGAACAGTGTTTCAATATTCCCCGCCAGTATACGGTTCATATCGGCAATGCCCTTTTCATACTCAAAGTCGCTTACATAGCGTACGCCCCGGAGTATATACCGGGCATTTATCTTTTTGCAGAAATCTACCGTCAGGCCTTCATAAGTACTTACCTTAACAGTAGGTATATCTTTAAAGATTTCCCCGATCCAGTGCAGGCGCTGTTCCAGGCTGAACATGGGTTGCTTGCCGGAATTGATCCCTATCCCGATCACTATTTCATCAAATAACGGAACCACTCTTTTAACAACATCAACATGTCCGAATGTAATCGGGTCAAAAGAGCCAGGAAAGAGACATATACGACTCATAACGCTTAAATGTAATTTTTAAAGTTGTGCAAGTTAGTTATTGGTCGTGTAAGTCGGAAGTAAAATTCAAAATTCAGCACAAAATTTTCGCGATGGATACGAAGTTACCTGGTAGTGGAAAGTAATGGCAGTTCTTAAGATGATTAATAAAAAATAAGGTTGCCCCTGACAGAGGCAACCTTTAGCAAGCTATTTATACGGAAAATCAGATAACTTTTACTTCTACTGCATTCAGTCCTTTAGGACCATCTTTTGTAGTAAATGTAACCATATCGCCTTCACGGATTTCGTCAATTAGCCCGGTGACGTGAACAAACAGATCAGCGCCGCCGCTTGATGGGGTAATGAAACCAAAACCTTTAGTTTCATTGAAAAATTTTACTTTGCCTTCTTGCATTTTGAAAAAATAAAAAATTAATAAAGCGCGAAGATAAGGGTAAATAATTACAATCTGTTGTAAAGGGTGAATAATTTTTTTATTTTTTTTAATGTGTGCTCCGGGTAAAGTTATTGCCTGTTTAAATATTCCGGCTTTCAGTGTATCTGCAATGAATAACCTTCCGTGACTTTTTTGATCTGGTATGTGTTTTCGAAGTAGCTCAGACAAGCGCTTAGAGTATCCCTGGCATATTGCAACGCAATATCATCGATGGCTTGTATGAACCTTTTGTCGTTAGCCACCTGGCAAAAGTGATTCCAGCTGGAAAAATGATGTCTGGTGGCATATTCCTGTTTTATTTCGTCTAATGATTTCATAGGTGTCTGTTTTTATCATACATATATTTTCTTTCGGAGCCTTCTTTAACACCAAAATGGATCCTAAGTTTTAATGCTGGTGCAACTTTAACATCTTTCTCTGCACAGCTGTTATTGCCGGAGTTGCACCGGTATTTATTTTCTAAAGCGTAACAGCCTGTTATGCGGTCATTTTCAAAATCATATCTTTGCGCTTCGCAAAAAAGACAAGAGCTTGCGTTTATTTTTTATTTTATTTCTGTTTATTCTTTCTCCGCAATTATTTGCAGGGACTCCGGAACTGCCTGATCATACTATTATTGATTGTTACTTCCTGAAATCCATTCATATAAGCGGCAGGAAGAAAACAAAAGATGTCATTATCCTCAGGGAGCTGAATGTGGCACCGGGCAATTGTATTGATGCCGGGAGGTTTGCTGCGGTCATGGAAGAAAATAAACTGCGGTTGTTGAATCTGGGGCTCTTTAGTGATGTACGGATAGAGACCAATGTGCTATCACAAGATACCGTGGAGTTGGGTATTACGGTTTGGGACAGGTTTCCGGTAATGCCGGAAGGAAATTTTGAATTTGCCGATCGTAATTTTAATGTGTGGTGGACGGAGCAGAATCATGATCTGAGGCGGATCAATTTAGGAGTGACGCTTACACATAGTAATTTCAGGGGCAACCGGGAGTTGATCAGCGTAACAGGGCAGGCAGGCTATACGCAGAAAATCGGAGTGACTTACAGCCGGCCTTTTGCAGACAAGCAAAGGAAGCATGGGTATGGCATATCGGTATTTGGCTTACAGAACAGGGAGATTGCCTATGCTTCAGACCGTAACAAGCTGAAATTTTTACGCAGTGATGATAATTTTATGCAGAGAAGGGCGGAAGTGGCGGTATGGTATACCTACAGGCCGGCATATGCCAATACGCACCGTTTCCAGCTTTCTTATCATCATTACTGGATCAGTGATACGATAAAGGAGCTTAATCCCGGCTACCTGGGGGAAGGCCGGGGTCAGGAAAATGTGCTTTCATTTCAGTACCGGCTGGAGCATAACGGAGTAGATAACTGGAATTATCCGTTAAAAGGCAAGAGGCTTATCGGTATTTTTGAACAGCATCTCACTACTGCAGGTCTTTATTCCCAGACGGTTTTCAGGTTGCAGTACGACCATTATTTCGCTCTTTCTAAAAAATGGTATGCCTCTGCGGTGGGCCGCACCAAGGTTTCTTTTCCCCAGAAGCAACCTTATATTTTCAGGTACAACCTGGGCTATGATTATGACTATGTACGGGGCTATGAGTACTATGTAATTGACGGTTCTTCGTTTGGTATTGTGCGGGCTACCCTGAAACGGGAGATACTCAACCTGAGGATACCTGTGCCTGTACGTTTTTTCGAAATCATCCCTTTGAGAATATATGCCAAGATGTACGGAGATGCCGGGGTAGGGTATGATCGTTATCCGGTGAATAATAGCCTTTCGGGTAAACCTTTATATAGTGCAGGGTTAGGTATAGATATTGTAACTTTATACGACATTAAGCTGCGAGTGGAGTACACTGTCAATCATAGGAATGAAAAAGCTTTATATTTACATAGAAATGGAGAGTAGTTAGAAGTGAAGAACTAAAAGTGAAAAATGTTTGTCTTGTGATACGGACCGTTCTTGACTACTGTTTTTGACTTCGATGAATAA
>JBEBVI010000156.1:0-8701 GCA_040392805.1 Taibaiella helva | reverse complement strand
TATAACGGATCACATCTGTAGCTCTGTCCCGCACAGGCAGCCCGCTTACGCCACCCGCACCCATTTGTTCCACCTTTTTTGTATCGGTACGTAATCCTAATCTGCTTATGGTAGTATTTGTCGCTACTATACCCTGTATCTGGGTTGTCTTCACAATATCAATAATATCATCAAGCTGTACGCTGTTCAGATCGGGCGCTATTTTCAGTAAAATAGGTTTGGATTTTCCCAGCTCGGAATTGATCAGCTGGAGCCGGCCCAATATCTTCTGCAAAGGCTCTTTATCCTGTAAGGCCCGCAGATCAGGTGTGTTGGGACTACTTACATTCACGGTAAAATAATCGACCACATCATACAATTCCCTAAAGCAGGTTTCATAATCCCTTGCCGCATCTTCATTAGGCGTTACTTTGTTTTTACCGATATTGCCCCCGATTATCAGGTCTGAATTACGTTTACGCAACCTTTCGGCAGCCGCTTTTACCCCACCGTTATTAAAGCCCATCCGGTTGATCAATGCCTTATCTGCCGGCAGACGGAACAAACGGGGCTTATCATTCCCATCCTGCGCCAGCGGTGTCAGGGTGCCAATTTCAATAAACCCGAATCCCAGACAGGATAATTCATCAATGAAACGTGCATCTTTATCAAAACCTGCTGCCAGGCCGACCGGATTTTTAAAGGTGAGCCCCCATAACCGTACCGGCAAATATTCGTCCTGCGTGGAAAAACTCTTTTTTATCATTGACCTGATCACCGGTATGCGGCAGCCAGCCTTTAATAGGTTCATTACTTTGTAATGAATGAATTCGGGGTCGAAAAGAAATAAAATAGACTTGATCAGAGCGTACATCAGCGCAAAGATAAAGGTGGGAAATAAATATCAAAAAGAATTTACAGGTACAGGGAAATATTTTTGTCGCCTGTATGTCCCTACCCGATTGATCAGGCCTGGTCTTTCAACTTTTTGATCTGCCGTTTCAGTTCAACAACATGCGTTTCCAGGTATTGGATCTTACTTTCATAAAGCATTTTAAGCTCGGGACTGATCTGCAGATAATGTATCTCCGTCCGCCCGGTGTCCATCCGTATCGCGGGCTGATCACTTATACGCTCTGCATCGAAATTGCTGATAAAGTCCATGGAGTATCCTAAAATATCGGATATTTTTCTAAATCGTTCTCCAGACACACCAATAGTATTATTTTCAATTCTGGCATAATTTCCTTGCGTCATATCCAACTGATCGGCCATATACTTCTGTGTTAAATTCCGAAGCTCACGGAGATATTTAATATTTCGTCCTATTTTTTTCATATCAAAAGTTTATAGTCAGTCAAGACATTAATAATAAATACTCTATATTAGATAGTATATCATAATTATTTAAAGTAAATAGTCAAAATAAAAAATAGTAATATAGTGACAATCAATTAAATAAGCTTAAAGCTTGATTTACAAAGGATAGCTGATATTACAAAAATTAAATACTTATAACAGCAAATAAGCTCGTCAGATCATTTCCGGATGATAAAGCAAAACCAGATACAGGGTAAAACTTCAATGGTTATTAAACTTTTTATAATAAACACTTAACACTATTATGGTAAAAATGTTTTTTATTTGAGCCGAACCTCATTTTTACTTTTCAATTTAGCTTTGTACTTACTATCTTTGCAGCCGTTTTCAGATACCAGATTTTTAGCAAAAACTTAAAATGCCCCAGAATACAACTACACATCCCGCCTATCTTTTATTGGAAGACGGCACACTTTTCAAAGGAAAGTCTTTTGGTCAGATCGGAACCTCAGGTGGAGAGCTTTGCTTCACGACCGGTATGACAGGTTACCAGGAAATATTCACCGATCCAAGCTATACGGGCCAGATGCTGATCATGAGCACATGCTATGTAGGAAATTACGGTGTAAATGACACGGATGTGGAGTCGGACCACGTTACCATTAACGGGCTGATCTGTAAAAATATAACGAGCCGATATTCCAGGATGACCGCTACGGGCTCTTTGGAAGATTATCTTATAGAAAATAAAGTGGTAGGTATCCAGGATGTTGATACGCGTGCACTGGTACAGCACATCCGCACAAAGGGAGCCATGAACTGCATTATTTCTTCAGAGATACAGGAGGTTGACCAGCTCTGGCAAAAGTTGAAGGAAGTGCCCTCAATGAAAGGCCTGGAAATATCCTCCCGCATCACAACAAGCCAGCCTTATACCGTAGGTGAAGAAAACGCCCCGATACGAATTGCCGTACTGGATTTCGGGGTAAAAAGAAATATTCTTACCTGCCTGAAAAACCGCGGCACTTATCTTAAAGTATTTCCTGCGCATACCTCTTTTGATGAGCTTAAAAGCTTTGACCCTCATGGCATATTCGCTTCTAACGGCCCCGGGGATCCGGCGGCTATGGGTTATGCCATAGAAACGGTAAAAAATATTCTTGCCGCTGGTATACCTTTCTTCGGTATATGCTTAGGACATCAGCTACTTGCACAGGCCAACGGCATCACGACTTTTAAAATGCACCACGGGCACAGGGGAACTAACCATCCTGTTAAGAATCTCGTTCGTAACAGTTGTGAAATTACCACGCAAAACCACGGGTTCGGCATTGACCCCGATTCGGTCAATACGGCAGAAAATATAGAGATAACACATGTCAATCTTAATGACGGATCTACCGAAGGAATAAGAGTGAAAAACAAACCGGCCTTCTCGGTACAATATCACCCCGAAAGTACACCCGGGCCTTATGATTCACGCTACTTATTCGATCAGTTCATAGATATGATTCGTGAAAACAACAAGGTGTAGCCCGGTAAAAAAGATGGTGGCTTATTGCTTACAGATCCAATAAAAACATTTTTTCAGTTTCAAGCCGGTGTCATACAAATGTCGTAAAGTTCAGCCCTGCAGGTAACACCATTCATTTGACTTTAAAATTTTGACTTGACGCTAAAGCTTATCTCAATTTTACTTCATTTATGGACAAAATTTTAATTATTGGTGCCGGAGGACAAATAGGTGTGGAGCTGACGCTCGCACTGCGCAATATATACGGACGTAATAATGTAATTGCAACAGACATCAGGGAAGCCCACCCGATCTTAAAAGAGAACGGCGGACCTTTTGTTCAACTGGATGTTATGGATACGCCTAAAGTCAGTGAGCTTGTCCAAAAGGAAAAGATCACACAGGTGTACCTTCTTGCCGCCATACTATCTGCCACCGGCGAAACAAAACCACTATGGGCATGGGATATAAACATGAAAAGCCTGCTCAGCATACTGGAAATATGCAGGGAACAAAAAGTACAAAAGCTCTACTGGCCCAGCTCCATCGCTGTATTCGGACCTACTACACCAAGGCAAAATACCCCCCAGCGTACCATCATTGAACCGACTACCGTATACGGCATTAGCAAATATACCGGTGAGCTGTGGTGCCAGTATTATTTTGAGAAATACGGACTGGATGTACGCAGCCTGAGATATCCCGGCCTGATCAGCTGGAAATCAGCGCCCGGAGGCGGTACCACCGATTATGCCATAGACATATATATAGAAGCACTGAAGAAAGAGCAATATACCTGTTTTCTCTCCGCAGATACTTACCTGCCTATGATGTATATGGACGATGCCATCAGGGGAACAATAGAGCTGATGGAGGCCCCGGCAGAAAAAATTAAAAGCAGGACAGCTTACAACTTAGGTGCGATGAGCTTTTCACCGGCAGAAATAGCCCAATCCATAAAAGAACATATACCCAGCTTTCAGATCGACTATGCCCCGGATTATCGCCAACAGATTGCAGACAGTTGGCCGCAAAGCGTGGATGATAAAGAAGCAAGAGCCGACTGGAGCTGGAAGCACGAATATGATCTGGAAAAAATGACCGCAGAAATGCTGAAAAACCTCAAAAAATAATACCTCACTCAGGAAAATTAAAAAGCGGGATATGTATGTTTCTGACATGTCCCGCTTTTTAATAGTATCAATCACACCCACCAGTCACTCCTTGCAGAAGGGGTCAGCACGACGGTACTTACTTCGACACAGCTCAGTACAAGTGAGGAAGTTATTTTGACTACTATACCAATCAACCACTTAACACACCCAAAAGTAATTCTTCCACCTCAAAAATCGTTGCCTCGTTGCGCTCCTCCCCGCCATTGCGAGAAACCCACACCCCCACTTACTTCTTCCGCACAAATATCTTAATCGGAACACCCGAAAAATTAAAATGCTTCCTCAACTTATTATCCAAAAAGTTACGATACGGCGCCCTGACAGAATCCGGGTAATTGGAATAAAACGCAAAGGCAGGCGTATGCGTAGGCACCTGCATTACAAACTTGATCCGCACATTCTGTCCCCGCACAATAGGTGGCGGGAAACGTTCAATCTCTTTCAGCATCACCTCGTTCAACACAGAAGTTGATATCCGTCTTCTCCTGTTTTCAAAAACCTCCAACGCCTTTTCAATAGCCTGGAAGATCCGCAGTTTTTCCGTTGCAGAAATAAATATCACCGGCACATCCGTAAACGGAGCGGTCTTCTCCTTAATCCCACGCTCGTAATCGCGGGCCGTATTGGTTTCTTTATGCTCAACCGTATCCCATTTATTTACTAATATGATTATACCCTTTCCTTTTCGCTGGGCCAGAGCAAATATGCTCACATCCTGTGCCGTCATGCCTTTCTCCGCATCTATAAGTAACATACATATATCCGACTCATCCATAGCCCGGATGGCCCGGATAACGGAATAGAACTCCAGATCGTCCGTTACATTCTTCTTTTTACGCAAGCCTGCCGTATCGATCAGTATAAATTCTTTCCCGAACTGCTTATAGTGTGTATGAATTGGATCCCTTGTCGTGCCCGGAATATCGGATACAATAGAACGTTCAAAACCGGTAAGGGCATTTAACAGCGTAGACTTCCCTGCATTGGGCTGCCCGATAATGGCAATTCTCGGTATCGGGTTCTTTTCTATCTCCATCTGTACGATATTACCCTCTTCATCCTCCACCTCTTCAATAATAATATCCTGCGGTGCAGCCGATGTATAATCTTCCGGTATGCGCTTTACGATCTCATCCAGGATCTCACCGGTACCGCTACCCGATATCGAAGAAACGAAAAAGGTATCTTTAAAGCCAAGTAAATAAAATTCACTGGCATCCAGCTGCCTTTCGGAATTATCTACTTTATTAACCAGCAGGAATACGGGCTTTTGAGATTTCCGCAGCACCTGGGCCATTTCATCATCAAGATCCGTAATACTGGCCGTCACATCGGTTATAAAAAGGATCAGGTCAGCTTCATCAATGGCAATGTATACCTGTTTTCTTATTTCTTTCTCAAAGACATCTTCTGAGCGGGAAACAAAACCGCCGGTATCTATAACGTTAAACGTTTTCCCGTTCCAATCGGCTATTCCATATTGTCTGTCACGTGTCACACCACTATAGTCATCTACAATAGCCTTGCGCTCTTCCAGTAATCTGTTAAACAAAGTTGATTTTCCTACATTCGGTCTTCCTACTATAGCAACTGTAAATCCGGGCATACTTCTGTATTCATTTATTGCGCAAAGGTAATCATTTCGCTTATAGTGTTAAGTAATGCCGGAATTGAAGGATAGATTTTTTCCGCAGACAGATACAGACATACATTATCACCTGCATTAATCTACGCCATCCCCAGGAAATTTAAAATGGTATTGCCAGTTTAATGAACGGGAGGGTATACGACAAAAGTTCATAAATGGGAAAGCCTATTATAATATAGATGATGTCATTGCGAGCCCCGACCCGCAATCTCTAAATGCTCGGGGTTACAGCGGAAAATATCGCTTTGCTATCGCAATGATGATAAAAAATTAGCAGGAAATCTATCGTACACCCAAAACCCTGACTCAAAATTTATTTCACCACATCTTACACAAAGACCCGCTCTATCAGGTTTTCACCAAAACTGTAAGGCAAGTAAGCAATAGAAGGCACGGGCTTAGTTAACAGCAATCTCGCCCTCTTACCTGCAGCAATAGTGCCCATTTCATCAGACAGTTCCATAGCCGCCGCACCATTAATGGTCTGCGCATTAATCGCTTCTTCCGGTGTCATCTTTAACTGGGTGCAGGCCAGCGACAACACAAAATTCATATTGCCCGAAGGACATGAGCCCGGATTAAAATCAGAAGCCAGCGCAACAGGAAGGTCGCCATCTATAAGCATGCGTGCCGGCTGGTAGTGCATGCTTAAGAAAAATGCAGCGCCGGGCAATAAGGTAGGTATTGTATTACTATTCTGCAAAGCCGTTACTTCTTCTTCTCCCATACTTTCGAGATGATCTACGCTCACCGCATTATATTGTACGCCCACCTGTACACCGCCGGAGCGATACAGCTGGTTGGCATGTATTTTTGGTTTCAACCCATATTTCCAACCCGCTTCCAAAAGCTCCGCTGTTTCTTCAACAGTGAAAAAACCTTTTTCACAAAACACATCCATGTAATCAGCCAACCCTTCACCCGCCACCCGTGGCAGCATATCCCTGATAATATGCTCTATATATCCCTGCCGGTTATTCTTATATTCTTTGGGAAAAGCATGGGCAGCCAGGAAACTGGCCTTCACAGGAATAGCAGCATTTTCCTTAATCTTACGGATCACGTTCAGCATCTTCAGTTCACCTTCAAGGCAAAGCCCGTAACCACTCTTGATCTCAATAGCGCCCGTACCGGAAGCGATAACCTTCTCCAGTCTTTCCCAGGCCATATCATACAGCTCGGCGGCATCCGTCTGGTTCAGCTTTTCGGCAGAGTTCAGTATGCCGCCACCCTTTTGGGCAATTTCCTCATAACTCAACCCTTTGATCTTATCCACAAATTCCTGTTCCCTCGGTGCGGCATACACCAGATGCGTATGCGAGTCGCACCATGCAGGCAATACCATACGCCCGGATGCATCAATGACCTGATCTGCAGCAACAGGATCGCTAAGGTCTTTCATCGAACCAAAGCTGTGAATGATCCCGTTATCTACTAAAAGCCAGGCCTGGTCTATATCTGGTAATACGGCCATTTCCTTACCGGCAACGCGGTTCCTGCGGGTGTCGCCCGTTTCCACCTGTACGAGCTTCTTTATGTTTTCAAAAAAAATACGCATGGTCTTTATTCAAAAATGTATGCAAAGCAACGAAACAACTGTCAAAAGAAAAAAGATAAGATAGGTAATACAAACTCCCTGTTTATTAATCATCTCCCTTTGCATATGTACTTTTTAAATAACTTTTGAGTAAAATAAGATGGGGAAAAAATAAAAATCTTATCTTACAGCTTGGTTATTACTTTTTGACAGCCACCTTGAATTATCTATAATACCCGGTAAAATGAATAAAAATGCTTCCGAAAAATTTACATTTTATCTAAGCCTGGTACTCTATATAAGTAGTTTCCTTATGCCTGCAGTTGGCGAATACAAAGGTATAGCACTATTCTCTATGGGCATCGTACTATTGACCTTTTATGGAGGAATTTCCGGTTTTTTTGTTGGATTATTCTGGCTGAGTAATATTTTCTATTTTGCCGGCATTATTACTTACAGAAAGAATAAGGTAGCATCGGTTACCTGGCTGGCCACCGCTTTTATCACCGGGTTCCTGTTTTTATTGTTATCTCTTTTCAATTTGCTACTGACGTATTCCGACTTACTGCCAACTATAAATACCTTTAAAATCGGCTTCTGGTGTTGGTTGCTAAGCTTTATCGTTATACCCGTTTCTGTTGTTTATAAAAACATATTTCAATAGCGAATTAAGGAAGAATCTTTGGGCTATAAAAGTAAAAAACACGGTGCTATGGAAATATCCTAACTACCGTGTCCGTTTTCGCAGCTTACTACAATAGGAAAAAGAGGTAATGCCGTTAAAAGTTGATCGCTATAACGTGTGCGATTTCTGATATATTGCCTTTTAGAAATTATACCCTAAGTGTATCCCATAATTTAAAATTCTGGGATAGGCATAATCATTATTGCTTTTATTGTAAATACGCATAGAAAAATCAGCCCCTACATTTACCCTGTTTTTCCAAAACGAGTAGTCGTAGTAAAGGCCTACTTTACCTCCAAAATATACTTCCCTTTTATCACCTTCGCCCATGACGATTATATCACCACCTACCGGAGGAATATCCAGCGGAAAATCCAAATATCTGGCATTTCCAAAAACTAACGAAGGAGCAAGCCCTAATGCAATTACATTATTTTTAAGCTCCGTTATCTTATACCTCACTCCAATATCAATAAAATGTTGTCTATGCCGCTCAAGGATTGAGTTGGTTTTAGTCCAGGGGTATTTAGTCCAGGTAGTAACAGGGTCAGTAATATCTTGCGAATAAGTTACATAACCTCTGTACGGCAACCTGGTGTAACGCAATTCTAAGAGTAATTTATTTTTATATACATCCCTTACTATTCCTGCATTCAACGTTTGTATTTTGTGTACATTTGTACCCATTATTCCTAATCCTATCACGTCATATCTGCCTATTCCAATTTCTATCCTGTTTTTTTGTGCCTGTGCAGTAAGGGCTGTTATCGCCGCAAGTGTAAGAAGAACTATTTTTTTCATGTCTGTATTTTTTATGAACAGTGCCCGTGATTTCTTGAAATAC
>JBEBVI010000155.1:0-8806 GCA_040392805.1 Taibaiella helva | reverse complement strand
CGATTATTTGACAGAAAGCGGAGAAAAAAATATTTATCTGTTCGGCACGTCAATTGTGGCAGTTGGTATAATGAAATCAATAAATGACTATGGAATTAACCCTAAAGGAATAATAATAGAATGTCCGTTCGGCTCCATGTATCAAACGGTATGTTCAAGATTTAAGACAATGAACGCCCCGGTCTTTCCAATGGCCGGACTCCTGGTTTTCTGGGGCGGTCTTCAGAATGGCTTCTGGGCATTCGGGCATAATCCGACTGAATATGCGAAGCATATCAATTGCCCGGCACTGTTACTGTACGGAGCAAAGGACGAAAAAGTAAGTAGAAAGGAAATTGACGAAATCTTTGATAACCTGGCCGGAAAAAAGAAATTAAAGGTCTACCGGGAATCAGGGCATGAGAACTACCTGGTAAAATATAAAAACGAATGGGAACAAGATATACATCATTTTTTGAAGGCAACAGAATAAAAAAGACAAATGCAGGAAATCTTCACACAAAACAAAATTTTTGACAAAAAAGATTCGCTGACAAAAGGTGAATATGAAAACTGTATTTTCAATAACTGCAACTTTTCCGACAGCGATCTTTCGGGGCTTCAGTTTATCGGATGTACATTTAATGGTTGCAATTTCAGTCTGGCAAAGCTCAACAAAACGGTATTCCGGGATATACAATTCAATGGCTGCAAAATGTTAGGACTTCGGTTTGACAACTGTAACGAATTCGGTCTTTCCTTTTCGTTTGACGACTGTCAACTCAACCATTCTTCATTTTACCAAACTAAGATCAATAAAACCGTCTTTAGAAATTCAAAGTTACAGGAAGCAGATTTTTCAGAAGCCGACCTCTCCGGTTCTGTATTTGACCAATGCGATCTGGCACAAGCCATTTTTGACCGTACCAAACTTGAAAAGGCAGATTTTCGTACCTCTTATAACTATTCAATAGACCCCGAAAACAACAGGATAAAAAAAGCGAAATTCTCGCTCCCCGGTGTATGCGGGCTTTTAGACAAATATGATATTGACATAGAACAACGATAGCCGGAAATTGCAAGCCAAAAGGTATATAGTCGGGACATCTTATCCTTTGCCGGCTCTTATGCTCTTCAGCTCGGAGAACTGGTAATAATACTACTGGCTCACCGATATATAAGCGATAGAATTAACAATAAACTTTTTTATCTTTATCAGGCAGACAAATTAATGTAGTGTTTGCTGTAGACGGAAAAACTTTTTGCCTTTATCTGAAAAAGTCAAAAGTTTAAAACACATCCATTCCCTACTCCTGTAAAGTAAACAATCAGCTATGATCAAAACAATAAACCAGGTAACCGTTTTCCTGTTAGAGCTGATAATGCTTATCGCATACGGCTATTACGGAATGACAAGGCAATGGAGTTTCCTCTCCAGACTCTTGTTTACTATTTTTATCATCTCCACAGTCATTATATTATGGTCTGTATTTGCAGCGCCCAGGTCGCAGCACAGGCTTGAAATGCCCTACCTGTCTATATTCCGGGCCGGTATGTTTTTCATTGCTGCATTTTTCCTTTTCAAGCCGGTTATAAAAACATCGCTGTGCCTTTTTCCATACTCATTATTGCCTCGCAGATCATCAGCTTATTTACCGAAACATAATACAATCCTACAGCTCTGTTAAGTCAACCCTATCCGATCTCTATATCCACCGAAATACCTGCCATCTCACAGAGGCGGATATCACTTGCTTACCTCATCCAACAATGCCAGGTCTTCCTTATCCAATTTTAATCCGGGAGCGTTGGACAATGTTTCCAACTGGGCCTCACTCGTAGCACTTACGATCGGGGCGCCGATATGTGGTTGTGCCAACAGCCATGCCAAGGAAACAGTTGCCGGTTGTGCAAGATGTTTTTCCGCAATTTTATCTAAGGCATTCAATATCGCCAAACCTTTTTCATTCAGATACTTTCTGGCAGCGCCACCACGAACGCTCTGATTTAAATCCGCTTCGCTACGGTATTTACCGGTAAGGAAGCCAGCCGCCAATGACCAATAGGGAAAAACGACAAGGTTATATTTTTCCACCAAGGACAGGTAGTTTGTTTCATAGTTTGCTCTTTCCATTAAATTGTAATGCGGTTGCAACGCTACATATTTCGGGAAACCATTTTTTTCTGCCGCTTCAAAAGAGGAAACCAACCTCTCGGGCGAAACATTGGAGGCAGCTATATAGCGTACTTTCCCGGCTTTTACAATTTCATCATAAGCCGATAAGGTTTCTTCAACCGATGTGGTATTATCATCAAAATGGGTATAATACAGATCAATATAATCGGTTTGCAAACGCTGCAGACTTTCGTCAACCGATTTCAGAATGTGTTTTTTACTGATGTCAAAACCATGCTCTTTCGTTTCAGAGCCTACCTTAGTAGCAATTACCATGTCTTTACGATTTCCTCTTGCCTTAAGCCAATGACCGATAATGGTTTCCGATTGTCCGCCTTTACCATTTACCCACCAGGCATAAGTATCTGCGGTATCAACAAAATTAATACCATTAGCAGTTATGGTATCCAATATATCAAACGACTGTTGCTCGTCCAGCGTCCAGCCAAAAACGTTACCGCCAAAGTTGATACGGCTCACTTCTAAGTCTGTGTTGCTTATCCTGATTTTTTCCATACTATTAAATTTCTCTTGCTTTATATCATAATTGCTTACGGGATTATTCCTTTCCACAACTGCAAACGTTGATTTTATATATTCCTAAAGACCTTCGGTGTCATCCCTGTCTTCTTCCTGAAGAAACGGGCGAAATAATTTGTGTAATCAAACCCTAAGCTGTAGGATATTCCCGAAACCGACAAAGAGGCATTGCTCAACTTATCTTTCGCTAACCGCAACACGAAAATCCGGGTATACTTGATAAGAGGTTCTCCTGCGCGCGCACTCATTCTTTGCCGTCGAAAGGCTTGCATAATCCAAAAACTCCTTTATATTAACTATCTTCCTGATCATTTTCACTGAATAATAATATGCAAAACTACACTTTAGAAATTTAGACTAAAGATACTTTTTAACTGGAAAAGGATACTTTTTACTGAAAAAAACCTCATTGGTCTTCGAGTACCTGCGAGGTAGGCTGTTCAAACGAGCATAATAAAATCCTCTTATAAAATTTCTATCATGCTGTTTGAACAATCAAGCTTATAATCGTTCTTGTCATGCTGATACATCGGCATAGCTCAGTACAGGCGTAAGGAAGCATCTCTAAGCGTTCTGAGATACCTCCTTAGCCTGTGTTGAGCGTAGCCGAAATATCGGAATGACAATGGGTGTGGATGGAGTAGTTACCAAGAGTCATTACTGTTGTAGTAAATTTTATGGATGATTTCTACTATCT
This sequence comes from Taibaiella helva, assembly GCA_040392805.1. GTDB lineage: Bacteria > Bacteroidota > Bacteroidia > Chitinophagales > Chitinophagaceae > Taibaiella > Taibaiella helvus_B. Next base: position 5,414 of record JBEBVI010000155.1, on the reverse strand, counting down.
AATTACTTGAAAAAGTGGATTTTTCGGCAAAAAGTGGACGAAAAAACCTCCGGGCGTTTGAACAACCTACCTACGAGGTTTGAATAATGACCGGGCCAGGGCGATATCACCGTATCAATGTCACATTTCCCTGGTAATGCTGACGGGTACCAGTAATCGTCGCATCAATAACATAAATATATACCCCCGCAGGCTGCAGCTTTCCATTAAGCTTTCCATCCCATCCATGGCCGTTCGCACTGTTCGTTTCAAAGATCAATGCCCCCCAGCGATTGAAAATCTGCATTCTGAACTGAGCCAGGCCTTCCGTTAATAATTGTCTTGGAAAAAAATAATCATTCTCCCCGTCACCGTTAGGTGTAAATGCATTGGGGATATCGATATAACAATCCTTTTTCACAGATATCGCTTCAGTGCCGGAGCAACCTTGTTCCGAGGTCATTGTAAGTTTGTAAATACCCGGTTGGGTAACGATCAGAACCGGATCTTCCGACCCGGTATTCCAACGGTAATGATAGTTTCCCGGCGGGTTAGCAGCTATATTATAAAGCTTAACCGGTTCTCTCCCTAAGCACAAAGAGGTATCCGGGTCAAAACGAACTATGGGAATAGGTGAAACGAAAATACTTTCGGAAACAACAGCTTCCGGGCAGGCTTTGAAACCGACATGCAATTGTACTATCATGCTTCCGCTCTTCTCAAAAGCATGTGATACCGGGTCATCTTCAGTAGCTAAACTGGCCTTACCATCCCCGAAATCCCACATCAGACCCGCAAATTGCCCGTCTATCCTGGGTGTAAACATAATGGCCTCACCGGTACAGATACTATCCCTGGTTTTATCAAGCCCTATGAATGCAGGTGTGTTCTCAACATTTATTGTTACAGATCTTGAACTATCCTTACAACCCGGATAAGACGCAGTAACGGTATAAGTGGTACTTGCACGAGGTGTTGCCGTCGTATTGCCGCTACCGGCGTCAGACAAGCCTTCAGGCGGTGTCCAACGATATTGATAGCGGTTGTCCCCCGATATATTCAACCGGACAGATGATCCGGCACATATATTCGTATCTTTTGTCAGCAAATCGAAACCTTGTAATACAGTAATATGAATGGTATCTTTTGCTTCACATTCCGGACGACGCTCTGGTGTTACCGTTATGGTATAAGTAATGTCTTTGAGCGGGGTACTGAGCGGATCGGCTGCGGAAGGATGATCCAGGTAAAGTGCCGGAGACCATCTCATCGTTTTCCCGGAAGTACCTCCTTCTATATCCGCATGAAGCCGGATCGAATTGCCCACACAAGTGACCAGGTCTTCACCGAGATCTACCTGCGGACTAAATACGTTAAATAAGAAACTGTCGCTCAGCAACTGTTCCTGTTCACATAAGTCAATAAGTGTATTACCATCAATTCCCACTTTAGGTTTCAAAATATAAGTTCCGAAAGAGATCGGATTACTTAGTGTAATGGAAATATCCTGCGTATACCCGTTGCTCCCGGTACAATTCAATCCCTTCGCACTTATGACCGTAGCCAGAGCCGGCTCAATCTGGAAATCGGAACCGTCTGGTGCTATTGAGCTACAGAGTATCTGGTGACTCATATGCACCTCTATCTGCTCAACCGACCCGCAGGATAAATCAAGCGAATCATATTCCGGCTCCCCGTTATTTACAAATGTTGCGGTGGAGCCTGTAAAATCTAAAGTAAAACCTGAGCTTGGTCCTCCGTTCCCTCCAAAATTATTGATCATGATCAGGTAGACATCTCCTGCATTAGCCATTATCTGTTTTAAAAATGGATCTCCGTTGGCACCGGCCTGAACAAACTGTTTATCAGAGGTTGCATTCAGCCCAACTATACCGCCGTAATAATACCTGTTGGGTTGCTGGTTATTATTAAAATTACAACGGACAACATCTGCAGAAGTGATCTTGTCACAGTCTTTCCCCGTCAAGTCGACAACAGCAAAATCATAATCATCCGTAGTATCGATAGGTACGATTGAAAAAACAATACTACCCGGTGTTTTCACAATTACCTTAAGCCATACAGAATTTGCCTCTGGACTGTTACAGGGCGTAGCAGGCATATCCCTCTTCAGCCCTATATCTTTGTAACTATACGGAGTGAAGAACTTATTACCGCATAATAGTACTGCATTACAGGCGTCCTGTTCGGGCTGGTTAGGCGGAAGCAATTGCGCCTGGCTCTGAACAGATAAAATAAAAATCAGGGACAAGTAAAAAAATAAAAATTTCATAATTTTAAGAATAACGATTGTGACACCAGTATGAAAATGTGCCATAAAGTTAATATTTAACGTTGAAATATATCATCATCGGAAAGCAAGGTATTCTATATCAGCCACAAAACGCTCGTATTCCGGATGAAAATAATAGCTGGCACTTTATACCATCTTAACATATTACAGTAGGTAATACTTTCATAATAACTATTCCAGGCACTGCAGACCGGGCCGAAAGAGAAAGCTACTGTACGACAGGGCAATGTCTTCGGCATCTACAATGGCCGCCGACACCGTATAGCTCATGTCGGCTTTACAGACGGCCGCCATCATGACTGGTAGATCACGGTAGAGGGTAATGCCGTCCACAGCGTGCGATGACATAAGTACACGCTTTACCGGATAGCCGGTTGAGCAAGGTAAGCGGGAAGGTGAAAATGTTTTCACTTTTCACCCTACACACACGCTCCCGGTTATTTTTCTGAACATTTAAAATGAAAGTATCTTATTCCCCTGTATGTCGCTGCAGCCTTGTGGCTATCCTTGTAGACGGTTGGCCCTTGCCATATGTAGCGTGTAAAGCAAAAGCAGCAACAGGAACGGCACATGGAGATAGACTGTAGTTACAGTGGCTCCCAGCATGTTCATAACGTATGGTGCCCGGAGCCGTAATAGCATCAACACCAAGGTGATGGTATGGCCTGAAAAGACTTTTTTCTATAACCTACAGGAGGGCTTTACCGGCAATGTCAGGCGGCTTAACATAAAATACAGGCAACAGCGCACGCTGAACCGGCCGGACAGTCTCAGCGCCCTCTTCCGGCGGAAGACAACAACACGGCTCAGGGAGCAGCAACCGGCATCTTATAGCGGACGCCAGACAGGGGCCGGGCCGGCAAACCGAGACATTATAGTGCTTGCAATACTGCTGCTGTCCGTAGTAATTTGCTTACTGTTAAAGCCAATAATGAACCGCTATCAATTTTATTAAAAATATTTTTGATAGCGGTTTATTACAAAAAGCCAAACCGGCATTTACAGCAATAACGGAGGAGGCTGACTAAAAGCTGTAGCTTTCTTTTTATAAGTTTATTTCACACCATGCGAACAGTAAAAATTATGAAACAAAGAGAGATATTAAATATTTTACGTTGTGCGCTTTGCCATCCTCGTTCTTCAATGAAAATAAAATGAGCGTTGGGATTTCTTGTCTTCGTTACTATTCTAACTTACCCCTGATCTCAAAACAATGAGTATCGACCACCATAGGTAAAAACTGGGGCTGCGATACCGGGAATCCTGTCGGCACCCGGTATCTTTCCGGGTAATTAATACTTTCTTCCGGGCAATGTGGGCACCTATCCCCTACCTGCTCTGCAGGGGCACAGACGTAAATGCAGGAGTTGAGGCACATACCCGCCAGGATCAGGATCATGTTAAGCCTTATCCCTTTTGGTATACAGCGGCTTATCTTTCTATAAAAACATATTCGTCTCATACAAACTTCCGGTGCGATTTACCGGTATAAATATCTCTATACGGTTAATTGACAACAATTTTCCGGCTAACGACCCCTTTCGCTGACTGTAAATGCAGATAATATATACCTGAGGGTATACCCGCCACATCCACCATCCGGGTATCCTCCGCCGAATCACCCGCGGCATAATATCGTTCCCGGAGCAGACGTCCACTAATATCAAAAAGCATCATCTGCATATCCTCCTTAGCAAAATCTGCTGAGGTTCGGATATAAAACCTATCACGAACCGGGTTAGGGTACACCCATATTCCTTCTGCACTTTGCCTGATCGCTATAGCAGTAGAAGCAGGCTTAGGCATAATCGTCACCTTTTCACAACACCGATCATTCCCCGGGTTGGAATCCATCCAGGAAACATAGGGAAGCGTGTCCAGATTAGCAGTGATTCGGAATGAAGATATCTCTACACAATAATCAAAAGTATAAGGCTCCTCAAGCCCAGACAATGTAAATGGTATAACATAATTTTCAGCATAACGTTGCCGTTCGCCTACCGGAATTATTCTATTACCATTTCCTCGTAAAGTACCTTGATATGTAATGGCTTTAGTCCCGTCAGGCAATATTGTTATTAAACGATAGACACAGGTATCACTGTCATATAGAATATCGGGCCCATGATGCAGATACCCAAACTCCAGGGGTAAGGATTCGCCATTGATCACTTCACCTGCGGGTGATATGCAAAAAGCTTCGTGGTCGATTATCCTTTTTTGCCCAAAAGATAACGATGTGCACAATAAAAGAGCAACTATAATAGTGTGATTATATTTTAAAGTTATCAACTGCATATTTTTGTTTATTTTTTTGAAACCAAGATTCTTTTACATTAACACCTGTTCTGAGAGTTGAGCGTAGCGCTCTCAGAACTTATAAATAAAATAGAGTCTTTGACTCTCTTTCTATCCCTATTAAATCTGTTCGCCTATTCCGAAAGACAATATAAGATCTGGAGTCAAAGACTTCTCTTTATAATTTGGTCATTTTCCTGTAGTATGACTTCTTTCCGCCAGGGTCTGCAATCTTCAGTATATAAGTACCCATCGACAGGCCGGACATAGAAAGCTTACGGGTTGCTTTCCAGCTTTTCAGCGCTTTACCATCTAAGCTGAACAGCATAACATCAACCGGATCAGCACTTTTAATATACACGATGTCCTGAGCCGGGTTGGGATACACTTCCATCTCTCCTTTGCCCTCCAATGTACCGATATGCGTATCATCGTCTTCTTTCCGGTAATCAAATGCATCGGAAGTATCCCTGCAGGAACCCTGACCCACAACTACCTGGTAAGCGCCGTTTTCAGCAGCGGCATACGTATTTCCGGTGGCGCCGTCAATAGCCGTACCATTGTAGATCCATTGATAGTATTCATAAATATCCTCCGTGCTCAACACATCATCGCGCATACGCACCGTCGGCTTAAGAAAGTTAATACCTTCAACAATAAAGGTGTCCACCCTTCTGTTACAAAAACCGGTGGATCCCACCCAATATATACCCGGCTGCTCTATCAGCCGCTTGCGTTCGCTGCTGCCGTTATCCCAAACAAAATCTTCCAGATCGTCCGCCGCTTCCAGTTCGAGCTTAGGCTCCCGGATACAGCCCAGGTT
>JBEBVI010000154.1:0-8943 GCA_040392805.1 Taibaiella helva | reverse complement strand
AACATTTGTTATAAAAATTTGTAATTTTTCTATGTGTGGTCTTCAGTAAAGACCAGCGAAAGTAAGGATTTTCTGCAAGTTCTGCCGATAGGGAATGCTAAAGTGGGTATAGATGAAATGAAAGATTTGCTTTACCCTGTTTTATGAATGAACGCCTCTGCGCAGCTCATATAATACGATACCGGTAGCCACAGATACATTAAGAGAGTCAAAATTCCCGGTGATCGGTATCTTCACTAACAGGTCTGCCTTCCTGAGCACATAATTGCTGACCCCCTTGTCTTCTGCTCCCATCACAATCGCTGCAGGCAGATCAAGGTTTGCCTTATACAGATCTGTGCTGGCCTGCAGGCTGGTAGCGATGATTCGTATGCCGTTCATCTGCAGGGTATCTATGGCCTGCTCTACCGAAGCCACACGGCAAACCGGTAGGTGTGCCAGTGCGCCCGCAGAGGCTTTCAGACCCTCTTCTGTTATAGCAGCATTATTCGATGCCGGAATGATCAGTGCATGCGCACCATAGCATAAGGCAGACCGTGCTATAGCACCCAGGTTGCGGGTATCGGTTATACCGTCCAGTAAGACGAATAAAGGCGCTTGGCCTTTATCAACGATCAGGTCTATCGTCCCTTGCAGCGGTTGATATTCTATAAGGCTGGCAATAGCGATAACACCCTGGTGGTTGCCCTGGCTCAGGCGGCTTAGCTTTTCCTGGGGCACTAAACTCAGGCCGATGTTCAATGTCTTTGCGTGCTTTTTTATAGCTGCTATATCCTCACCGTTAGCGGTTTGCAGGATAAATATTTTTTCAATGCCGGCGGCAGATTGCAGCGATTCCAATACCGGTTTCCGGCCAATAATGAGCCTTGATTTGGGCAATGTGCTTTTTGGTTTTGTATGTGGTTTCAATGTATTTTTACTTGAAAAGTATTAGAACAGGCGAAATTAATTAAATTTATTTGTAACATGGCTTTTGAGAATATGCAGAAAAGAAAAAGACTTGATGTCAGCTTTACAGGCCGCTCTCGCCGGGGTTGTATGGGGAGAAAGACATACATTGCCTCCCGGTTCCCGGAAAGAGATAATGGAGGCCGGCTCCGGAATGCTGACTTTTACTCTAATAATCTTTACTTTGTATAACAAAATGCACTTATGCCTAACAAACTTCAATATGAATCCAGCCTGTATCTCAGGCAGCATGCGCACAACCCGGTAGACTGGCTGCCCTGGGGTAATGAAGCCTTTGAGCTGGCCCGCCATACGGACAGGCCGGTATTGCTGAGCATAGGCTATGCTGCCTGTCACTGGTGTCATGTAATGGAAAAAGAAAGCTTTGAGGATGAGCAGGTTGCCGCTTTTATGAATGCACATTTTATCTGCATAAAAGTAGACCGGGAAGAACGCCCGGATGTGGATCATCTTTATATGGATGCATTGTTGGCCATGACCGGTTCGGGAGGCTGGCCGTTGAATATATTTCTTACGCCGTTGCGAATGCCTTTTTATGGAGGAACGTATTATCCGCCGGAGCGAAGGTATGGGCGGATGTCGTGGATGGAGCTGCTGAGCGCGATTCATCTGGCATGGTCAGAAAGAAAGGAGGAGATTGGGTTACAGGCCGATCAGCTGGTGGCGCACCTGAAACAGATTTCAGAAGTGAGCAGTAATATATCTGCCGGGGCCGGCCTGGACCGGGAGGCTGTTAACAGAGCTGTACGCAGTCTGCTGACCCAGGCGGATACGGTAAACGGAGGATTCGGCTCCGCACCCAAATTTCCCAATACAGGCGCTATCCGTTTTTTGATGGAATATTATCATTTCAACAGCAAACGGCCGGACGATGATTTGGCGACCGGGGCAAAGAACCAGGTTATATTAAGTATAGATAAAATGCTGGAAGGCGGAATTTATGATCAGCTGGGCGGGGGTATTTCGCGATATGCTACGGACAGGAGCTGGCTTGTTCCGCATTTTGAAAAGATGCTTTACGATAATGCATTGTTTGCAGGTTTGCTGGCCGATGCATTCCGTTTAACCCGTAATGAGCGGTACGCCGGCGCGCTCCGGGAAACCATTGCCTTTTGTGCACGCGAATTGAGAAGCGATAAGCATCCCGGTTTTTTCAGCGCTTTAGATGCCGACTCGGAAGGGGAGGAAGGCCGGTTTTATACCTGGAACTGGGCGGAGTGGATCAGTGAAATGAAGGATGCTCACCCGGCATTAGCCCGTTTTTATGGTATAGAAAAAGAGGGCAACTGGGAAGGGACCAATATTCTTTGGCAGGCGGTGCCGGAAGAGCAGATCCTGCTACAATACGGGCTCGGCCCTCAGGAGTGGACAACTTTGAAAAACAGTGCCAGGGCGCAGCTGCTGGCACAAAGAGGGAAAAGGGTCAGGCCCCAAACTGATGACAAAATACTGCTTTCCTGGAATGCTTTAATGAATAAAGCCCTGGTTAATGCAGCAGGTGCATTGGAGGATAAAAGTTATCTGGAGGAAGCCGAAGCGCATATGCAGTGGCTGTTAAGTACGTTTAGGTCGGCAGATGGCGGCTTTTTTCATGTTTATGCACAGGAAAGAACCTATGCTGAAGGTAATCTGGATGATTATGCTTATTTGCTTGAGGCCCTGGTTGTGTTAGCTTCTGCAACAGGTAAAGAGCGCTACATAGCCGAAGCTATGGCTATAAAGGAGTATATATCCAGGTACTTTTTTGACGTTGAAAGCCGCTTTTTCTACTTCTCTTCTGATAGGCAGGATGATATTCTTATACGTAAAACAGATACGTTTGATAATGTGATGCCTTCCGCCAATGCTGTTATGATGGAGCAGATACGTATCCTGGGCAGTTTAACGGAAGATACCCGCCTGCTTGAACATGCCGAACACTTATTGCAGACTATGGCCGGCAATGCTTTACACAGTCCGTTATCATTCTCTTTCTGGGCAACTTATATGCAGCGTTATGTGCAGGGAAACAGACAACTGATCATTGCGGGACCAGATGCAGGGCGCCTGACCACACAGCTGGCAGCGCAGTATATGCCGGAATGTTATCATTTCATTGCGAAAAAAGAAACACAGCTGAAAGCTTTACAGGGTAAATACAGGGATGACCAGACATTATTATACTTATGCAGCGGTTTCTCTTGTCTGCCTCCGGTTTCAAAAATTACAGATCTTGCCAGGTATAACGATGTCATTTGAGTGACTTTGTCATATTGGCAATTGATACTCCGGGAACAATCAAAAGAAGAGACAGCGGAGCAGAAAGACTGCGTATATAGGTTATGCAGGCACGACCCGCAATCTTTCTCCTGTACTCTGGTTTTTTTAATTGCTCACGTGATAGCTGTAGTCATTCAGGTTACTGTATGAAAGGGTGCCGTAAGCGGCGGGAGAAAAGCGTTTATAAAGGGAGTATACCGGATAAGCCCGCAATGTCCCTCTAAATACGGACTGCAACTGTATTTTCCTGCTCTTTGCTTTCCGGATGCCGGGGTGGTCACAGACAGTTGCAATAAGAAAAAAGTTGGCTAATTTTAAAATAAAAAGCAACGAAGAGTTGTTTTCGAAAAAAAAAAATCTTTATTTAGCCTTCATTTTCTGATAAAGCCGTTGTGAGCGAAAAAAAAATTGATGCGGTATAGTTGTATTTTCAGAAAATAATTTGAATATTGTGACCCATTATAAAGAAAAGGCTACATTTTTTAAAAGTGCTTAAGGCAGCAACAAGATTCCTGTAGGTTCTTGCAGGAATACTATTGTTTTTGACCGTTTCATTTTTTACTGTAGTAAACCATGAAGAGAATAAGGAAAGAGACAGAAGTTTTTTAAAAATAAATAGTCCAAAAGTTATTTTTCAAAACTTTGATTATCTTTCGGCCGGATTTGAAAAAAATAGTTTTTTAAAGTTCTTGAAATTAGCGTATGCTTTCCATTATACAGGCAAGTTGTTGCTCTAAAAGTTTATGACAACATAATGGAAGCAACAAATATATGGGGCAATAACACATGACAAAACACAAACAGATGAAGAAACTCTCTCTGAGCATTGCCACTGTGGCTTTAGCTATGTTTGCTGCAAGTTGCGGGCAACCTACATCACAAGGTCAGTTGGTGGGCGACTATTCCAACAAGTCTAATTATAGGCCGCCTACACCTTTGGGTATGGTTTATGTAACATCCGGGGTAATGAAATCCGGCTACAGTGATCAGGATGTTACAAATTCAATGGATGCTCAGGTCGTTACAATGCAGCTAACAGGTTTTTACATGGATGCAACGGAAATTACCCATGCCGAGTACCGCCAGTTTACCAATTGGGTACGGGATTCCATTGCGCATGTAACCATGGGAGATTATATAGATAATGATGACGGTACACAACAAATAGACTGGAAAGCACGTATTAAATGGACTGATCCCGATGTGCAGGATCAGTTGATGGGTATGTATATTGATGCTTCGCAGACCGGTACCGGTAAAAAAGAAATGGATGTTTCCAAATGGGTATATTCGTATCAGTATTTTGACCTGGAAGCTTCGGTCAAAAACCCCGGACAGCCGCGCTCAAACTTTGTGGTACAAAGGGCTATACCGATCTACCCGGACACTACCGTATGGATGAAGCAGTTCGCTTATTCCAATAATGAACCTATTGCACGTCAGTATAACTGGTTTTCTGCCTTTGACCAATATCCCGTGGTTGGCGTTAACTGGTTCCAGGCAAATGCGTTCTGTCACTGGAGAACAGAGCTTTGGCGCGGGGAACGCGAAAAGCGCAAAATGTACTTTGAAGGCGAATTCAGGCTGCCTTCTGAAAGTGAATGGGAATGGGCGGCACGCGGCGGGCGCCAGCTGTCTCCTTACCCCTGGGGAGGTCCTTACATGATGAACCAGAAAGGATGCTACCTGGCTAACTTTAAGCCTGACAGAGGTGATTATTCTGCAGATGGAGGTCTGTATACGGTTCGTGCCGATGCATACTGGCCTAATGATTACGGCTTATATAATATGTCCGGTAATGTTGCGGAATGGACCCGTTCAAAATACGTAAGAGATGCGTATAATGTAAATGTACTTTCTGACATGAATCCGGATATCCTGGCACGCCTTAACGAAACAGACCCGGCATGGCAGCGCAGAATAGTAGTAAAAGGAGGAAGCTGGAGAGACCCCGCACCTTTCCTGAATATCAGCAACAGAGATTACGAATTTGCGGATACATCTAAAGCATATATCGGGTTCCGTACCATTTATCAGCAAATTGCCGGGTCAATAAACAATACTCCTAACAAATCAAGATAAGCGTATTAATAAAGCAAGAACAGCAATATTTTAATTTCAAATCAGTAAACAATAAAAAATAACATGGGCTCAATATCTTTGTTTTTTGAAACCAAGCAAGGTAAATATATTAAAAATCTGATTATTGGTGTAGGTGCGGGCGTAGTACTATTAGGAGCTTTGTTTAAGCTGCAGCACTGGCAAGGCGCCGGCTTAATGCTTACCATTGGTATGTGTACCGAAGCTTTTATCTTTTGCCTGTTGGGGATTTTGCCCCCACATAAAGATTACTACTGGGAGCGCTACTATCCCAACCTGGATGAAAACCCGCATGTGGAAGCATATAAGAAAGGTATTAAATTTAAGCCACCGGTTACAGCTCTGGGAGAAAGCAGCACCGGGAATGCAACATTATCTTTGGACCAGATGCTGGAGGAGGCGAATATTAATACACCCAACCTGAAGCGGCTGAACGAAAACTTCCAACGTTTCGGACAGACCGTGCAACAAATGAAAGATATCACCGATGTAACTGCTGCCACCGGAACATATTCGCAAAGTGCAAGAGAAGCAGCCGATGCTTTGAGCAAAATGAAAGATACATTTACCGGCGCAACCGGAACCTTACAGTCTTTCAACAATGCGGCAGACAGTACTGCTCAGTTCCACCAGCAGGTTCAGGTACTTTCCAAAAACTTAGGATCATTGAACCAGATATATGAAGTAGAATTGCAGGATGCGAATAATCACTTAAAAGCGATGAACAAATTCTACAGCAACCTGGTGAGCGCCTCAGATGCTATGGCTTCAAGCGCCAATGATGCGGTAGCTGCTAAAGAGCAGATTGCCACACTTTCCAAAAACCTCGCACAGCTTAACGCGATATATGGAAATATGCTGAGCGCTATGCAGGGACGTTAAATCCGGATCGATTATTTAATAAATATAACAGCTGAACGAAAATGCCGGCAGCAACAGCTCCCTTGTTTACAAGAGTGATTAATAGCTGCCGCGAAGTATAAACAAAAGAAAATTAAGAAAAAAGGATGTCTCTACCCAAAGATCCCCGGCAACTGATGATCAACCTGATGTATTTGGTGTTGACCGCCATGTTGGCTATGAACATTACGAAGGAGGTATTGAACGCCTTCCAGACGATCAATTTAAGTATTGAAGGTTCAAATGCTTCTATTACGGGGAAAAATGATCAGATTTATGAGGCTTTCAACACAGCTGAAGCAAATCCCTCGGAAAAGGAAAAGGTAAAACCGTTCAACGAGAAAGCAAAACAAATTAAGGCCGAATCTGAAAAGATCGTAGCTTACCTGCAGGCCTGGAAAGATACGGTAATCGCCCGTTCCGGTGGTTATGAGGTAGACGACAAGGGAGAAAAGCATATCAAGAGTCTTGAGGATATTGATGCGGCAACAAGATTATTTGTTGAGGAGAAGAAGGGAGACGAGCTCAAAAAAACAATGAACGGATTTGTTGACTTCCTTCTTGAGCGCGTAAACCCTAATGACAAAGAGGCTATGAAGAAGGCTTTCCCCATCCAGATCGGTGAGCTGCCTAAATCTGACGATAACCCGACAGGCGACTGGAGTTTTGGTACTTTTCATAATATACCTGTAGTAGCTACTGTTGCGATGTTATCGAAATTCCAGAATGATATAAAAAACTCCGAATCTATTGTGCTTGAGCACTTGATGAGTCAGATACATTTGGAAGATTATAAATTTGATGCCCTGATACCGGTGGCAGTACCTAAAACCAGCTATGCACTGGAAGGGCAGGAAATAGAGGCGACAATAATGCTGGCCGCCTATAACAAGTCGGTTAACCCGACCATTACGGGTGGCAATGTGGTGGTTAAAGACGGGGTGGGTATAATGAAGTTTAAAGCCTCCGGGGCGGGTCTGAAAACGGTTAGTGGTACTATTACCATTGATAAAGCCGGTAAGAAAGAAAGCTATCCGTATAAATTTGAGTATATGGTGGGTTCGGCAGGCGCCTCCCTGCAATTAGACAAGATGAATGTGATGTATATAGGTGTGGATAACCCGGTTACCTTATCTGCCTCCGGCTATAATATTGAGGATGTAAGATTATCTATGCCCGGCGCCGAGTTGAAGCCTAACGGGAAAGGAAAATATATAGTTAATGTAACGAAGCAGGGTACCATAGAGTATACGATTACAGCGGCGAGAGGAGGTTCTTCCGCAACAAAGATCAGTGGTGGTGAGATCCGGGTGAAAATGATACCGCCGCCTACAGCTATGATCGGGGCAAGGCCGGTGGCTGCAATGCCGTCCAACCAGGCAAAAGCCCAACAGGGTGTCTTGGCTAAACTGGATAACTTCGATTTTGAAGCTAATTTTAAAGTGACGAGCTACCGGTTTGTTTATATTCCCAAGACGGGAGACGCCATCCCGATTGAGGTCAAAGGGAATGCATTCTCTCCGGAATGCCGCCAACTGATAGAAAGGTCGAGACCCGGGGACCGTTGGCTGATTGAGAATGTCAGGGCGGTAGGCCCGGATGGTATAAACAGGCCAATAAACTCAGTATCTCTGGAATTGAAATAAAATGTATTGAATACAATTATAAAAATTTGAAGATGAGTATCTTGAATACAATAGGTTTAGCTTTAGGTGTGCTATTGTCTACAGGTGTTGCTTTTGCACAGAATCCTTCTGTCGACCCCCCGGCTAATGATAGCTTTGACGAGCCGGTTAACAGCATATGGAAGCCTTCCCTCGTAAAAGATGGCGTGATAGACCGGGTGCCCCACGTAAATAAGCCGGTGGACATGGTGAAAATAAGAGAAGTGGATGCGGCCTGGGCGCACAGGGTTTGGCGGCAGATTGATATAAGGGAGAAACAAAATCAGGCCTTCATATATGAAGGCGATGATTATACCGGTGGCGGGGCATTTATAGAGATACTGCTTGATGCTGTAAAAAAAGGCAAAATTCAGGCCTATGGTATATTGGACGACCGGTTTACCCAGGTGTTAGATATGGAAGCGTTCAATACTGCCGTAGGAGGTACCTGGGATACAGTGGACGTCCCGGATATCAATACAGGAGAAATTACACAGGAGATACGCCGGCGCGAGTTTGACGTAAACTCGGTGACCAGATTCCGTTTAAAAGAAGACTGGGTATTTGACCGCAATACCGGAAGGCTTACCGTACAGATCGTGGGCCTGGCTCCGTTACAGGATCAGTATGATCCGAATACTGGTGCTTTCCTGTACTCAGGACCACTGTTTTGGCTGTATTACCCCGATTTAAGAAAAGTTCTGGCTAACTATGAAGTGTATAATCCGCAAAATATGCTGCACAGGATGACTTGGGCTGATTATTTTGACGGACGCTATTTTTCAAGCTATATCATAAAATCAGATGTTAATAATCCGCGTGGCCTTGATCTGGAAAGAAACCTCAGAGGACTGGAAGAAGGACAGCGTATTATGGAAATGCTTATGGCTAAAGAAGATGATATGTGGCAGAGATAAAGATCTTATATAGTTAATATTATCAGGCGACCGGGAAAAATAAAGTACCGGTCGCGTTATTTTTTATTACAGAAAAAAAAATATAGGTTAAAAATATAAGTGTTTAAAAAAGCCGGGGGGTGGGAATTGTTAAT
>JBEBVI010000153.1:0-8999 GCA_040392805.1 Taibaiella helva | reverse complement strand
CTTACCTTTCCTAACCGGCATTATCCGGTCCAGGTTCTACGGGTTTGATCTCAGCCTGATTTTAGTAAGGCACCCCGAGGTTTTCTGTGCACTTTCGTTGTAATATGCTTTTACAGAAAAATAATCCGGAATCTTCATAAGAAATTCCGGGAGCGAAGTTAGGACAGATTTTTATATAAACCCAGAAAATTAAAATTTTATCATCCCCATTGTATAGCTGTCATGGCCACGCCGGGACGTAAACGCCGGTAGTAATACTATAATGCCGCTCCGTTGACTCCTTATCTGTGCATATCAGCCGGTGTAATACCTGATCAACAGGTCTATCATAGCCCGTTGACTATGGATTTCACTTGTTACTACGGGAACGTTTTGCCCGGCATATAACCGGATATGCTGTGCTGTAGCAGGACCTATGGCAAAAAGCGTACTGTTAGGTGCTACTTTATTAGCTGAGAAGAAACTTTCTGCCGCTGCGGGACTGAAGAATAAAATTCCATCGTAATGTTTATCTGCAGCCTGTGGTGTGAATAGTGTATCGTAAACTACTATTTCTCTGAGCGCTATACTTTTATCTTTAAAACGCAGGGGCAGATCGTCGCTCCGTTTATGGCCACAAAAAAAATAAGCGGGCAGGGGAGAAGGATTTCCTGTAATTTCCCTGCTTAAGATAGCGGCATTCTTTCCCTTGTACAATATATTCTTCGGGTTCCAGTACTGAGATACGGCATGGTAGGTTGCTCCCTCTATGCAGGCTACCTTCCAGCATTGTGGAGGGCTGATTGTACGGAGTATAGCCTTTACGGCATTGCTGCTTGTAACAATGGCTAACAGCTCCCGGCCGGAAAGTTTTTCCAGCTGCTCTGTTATATTCCGGTCTTCCCGGAAACGGATCTGTATAAAGGGAACCGCATTTATAATAATACCCGATTGTGCCGCTTTTTCTATCAACGGTTTATCAACAGATCTTGTACTTAATATGCTGATCTTTTTCAGTTTCCAGTTTGTTTAATTTTGTGCATCATTTTATCTCCGCCCATCCGGAGTGTAGCTTCTGCCGCGATCTTTCCTGCTGTTGCATATTCATTAATTCCGAAAGTGGCGGAATAACATACCTGTTCTTTCCCGTCTGCAGAATATATATTGCCAGTGAAATGTATATTCTGACCCTTTACGTGTGCCCATGCGCCTATAGGGGCAGAGCAGCCACCGAGCATGGCAGCAAGAAAGTCACGCTCTATACATACACAATGTTCCGTTGAAGCATCATTTAGCGGGGCACAGCCCTGAAGTGTTTCTTCATCGTCTTCCCGGCATACCACCATAATAGCGCCTTGTGCGGGCGCAGGCAGCATCCAGTCCAGGTCTATCCTGAAGGGATGTTTTATGCCTGTTCTTTCTATTCCGGCAGCTGCAAACACAGCCCCATCCCAGTGACTCTGCAACAGCTTTTGCACACGGGTGTGTATATTGCCCCGCAGGCTTTCTACTTCATATCCCGGGTAGCGGCTCAGCCATTGTGCTTTTCTGCGGATAGAGCTGGTGGCAATGGTGCCTGTTGTTTTCCGGTTATGCAATAACTGTTCCATGATCTCTTCTGTTCTTACCAGGAGCACATCTTTGTGATTACCACGGGGAAGTACGGCTGCCTGTACTATTCCGGCAGCCAGTTGTATGGGAACATCTTTCATGGAGTGTACGGCAATATCTATTTTATGGCTGAGCAGATGTGCATCCAGGGTTCGGGTAAAAATACCTTCCACACCCATTTCGTATAAGGGTGTTACCAGGTCAAGATCTCCTTCGCTTTTCACTGGTACTAATATGGAATCAATACCCAGTTGGGTTAACCCGTTCTGTACCTGCCGGGCCTGCCAGATGGCGAGGGTACTGTCCCGCGTGCCTATTCTTATTTCTTTATCTGTTCTACCCGTATGCTTTTTCAGGTTCATATTATGGCTTTATCTTCATTGTTGTTTATCCAGCATAAATTTGGGAATGTGAAAGTACCATTTATTATGATTTCGGGGACAGGCTTGCGGTTTTCAGAATGTTTATAATCCAAATAAGCTACAAAACATCTTTTCCTGTCTTGTAGCTTCTTGCTATTATTAGGACCACAATTCTACTTTATAACCGAAAGTAACGCTTCAGCCAGCTTACGGTCATTGCTCAGCCGCGGTGTTTTATTCTGACCACCTAATTTGCCTATGGATTTCATATATTGAATGAAAGCGTTTTGCGGTAATGCAGATATTTTTAAAGGTTGCAGGATTCCGCCCCTGATCAGGTCATCATAATATATATTCCGTTTCCTCAGGGCATTGTCCAGGTCAATAGCAAAATCGTTTATGTTATGTGGCTCCTGTTCAAACTCGATCAGCCATTCGTGGTACGGCAGGCCGGATAAGGTATTGATCACAGGGGCAACGGTAAACTCAGTGGTCTTTACCTGGTATTTGGAGGACACTTCAATAAGAGCATCTTCTACTTCTTCTGCTATCACATGTTCCCCAAAGGCGGAGATAAAATGTTTTGTACGGCCGGTTACCACGATCCGGTAAGGATTCAGGCTGACAAATCTGACTGTATCACCGATGTTATAGCCCCACAGCCCGGCATTGCTGTTGATGATTAAGGCATAGTTTTCATTTAACTGTACCTCTTCAATCGAAAGCCTTTGCGGATGCTCACTGAAAATTTCTTTTGCAGGAATGAATTCGAAAAATATTCCTGAATTGGTGTTCAGTAACAGGCCTTCTTCAGAAAGGGTATCCTGGAAAGCAAAAAAACCTTCGGAAGCGGGAAAAGTTTCAATAGTATCTATGGACCCACCGATGCTTTCCATAAGCTTTTTACGATAAGGCTCGAAATTGACTCCGCCATGCACGATAACCTGCAGGTTGGAGAATAATTCCCTGATTGTTCTCTTATCGCTTTTTTGCAGCAGCCAGTCGAAGTACATCTGTATCCAGGGGGGGATACCGCTGATCAGCGTCATATTCTTATCTATGGTCTGCTCAACGATCTTAGCTAATTTTTCTTCCCAGTCTTCGATGCAATTTGTTTCGTAATCGGGCAGCTGGTTGCCGCGTAGGTATCCCGGCACATGATGGTTGACAATACCGCTGAGCCTTCCGGTGGGAATACCGCCTATTCTTTCCAGTGTAGGTGAGCCGGAAAGGAAAATCATTTTGCCGTCTGCAAATGCTGTATTGCCGCTTTCCGCCATATAGCACAATAGGGCGTTCCGTGCTGAGTTGATATGGTTGGAGATGGAATCTTTTGTTATCGGTATATATTTTGTTCCGCTGGTGGTACCTGATGTCTTGGCAAAATATAAAGGCTTACCTTTCCAGAGCACATTTTGCTTACCTTCTTTGATCTGTTCAATATAAGGGCGAAGTAATTCATAATCTCTTATAGGAACGGCTGATTTATAATCGTTGTAAGTTTTTATATCTTTTAAATGATGTTCTGCTCCGAAGACGGTATGACTGCCGTTTTTAACCAGGTTTTGAAGAACACTCTGCTGATCTCCAATTGCTGTAAGCATTGACTTTTGGACCTTTTTATGCACTACTGAAGCATATGGTTTTGCCAAAAAGGATTTTATATTCATTAATATATGAAATATTTTTAAAGAATCTTTCATTAACAAAGATAGCATAAACTGGCTCAATAGTATAACAAAAGCCGGGTTATTCTACTCCCGACGGGATTTTTTACCGGAAAAAGACAGAAGGCATGTAACCGGTACCGGGCATATTACGGATACACATCTCATCCCGGTCATAACTATCTGTATTATAACAGGCTCCCTTATTGTAATGTGAAGATTACCAAAAACTTACAATTTTTACTTTTGATTCTTTACTTTTGACTTCAACGGAATTTGTATTACCCCCATTTTGGTTTAAACTTGCACCCTATTTCTTCAGTAAATTAACTAAAATAAATGGCTTTCGTGTATTGGTTGCTTTGTGTACTTATCGGGTTGGTGCCGGCGATAATTATTTATCGGAGTGACCGTAAAAAAAAGATACCTGTAAAGTGGCTGCCGGCTCTTTTTCGTTTTTTTATATTTTTTCTGACCGCTACATTATTGCTGGCACCTGCGTTTCCAGGAGTGAAAACGGAAGAGGAGAAGCCTCTTTTATTGTGGCTTCAGGATAATTCTTCTTCCATGAAACAGGCGTTAGGGAAAGATACTGCCACATATAAAGAGCAGATACGTATATTATGGACGCAATGGCAAAAGGATTATAATGTGGTGCCACTGGCTTTTTCGGGGGGGATAACGCATGACAGCCTGTATCGTTTTGACGGGAGCACAACTAATATGGCAGACGCCTTGCAGTCGGCTGTAAACCAGTATAAGGATCAGCATATAGGTGCGGTAATCCTGTCGGGCGACGGTATCTATAATGAGGGGCTCGATCCGGTATATGCTCCCCTGGGCACTACGGTTCCCATATATACGATTGGTGTGGGCGATAGTACACAACCGAAAGATATGGCTGTGGAAAGAGTGTATGCCAACAAGTCTGTGCCGTTGAATAATTCCTTTGAAATACTTGCGGACGTACGTGCGGAAAAGCTGAACGGCACTAAGGCAAATGTAAGCGTATGGCATAAAGGTAATGTAGTAGCAGGTAGCATGGTAAATGTAGACAAGGACAGGTTTGTCACCTCCCTGCGTTTTGAGGTGACGCCCCGCGAGAAAGGATTCCAGCGTTATACGATAAGTGTGCCATCACAGGAAGGAGAATATAACCTGCATAATAATAAAGTAGATATTTATGTGGAAGTAATAGACGAGCAGATCAAAATTTTGCTATTAGCTTCAGCATCGCATCCGGATATAGGAGCCATAAGGTCAGCGTTGGAAAATGTACCGGGATATAAGATAGATGTGCTTGCAGGAGGAAATATGCCCGCAGATGTTCACCAAAAATATACGATGGTGATTGCCCATCAATACCCTGGTAAAAGTCATGGAGCAATAAAAGATATACAGCTGCCGGTATGGTATATATTGGGTAAGCAAACCAGCCTGGCTTTATTTAACCAGCAGCAGTCGCTCCTGAAGATAAGCGGTGCTAACGGCGGGGTTAACGAAGCTTTACCTGTGCTTCAGCCCGCGTTCAACTTTTTTATCCTGCCTGAAGGCTTGCGGCAGGTAATGGAAAAAATGCCACCGCTCCAGGTCCCGTACGGTAATTATGATGTTGCTCCCGGTGCGCAGGTATTGGCTACCCAGCAGATAGGGCAGGTGCAAACCAAATACCCTTTATGGATCGTGAGGACTGGTGAGCAACCTTTGGCTGTGCTTTGCGGGGAAGGCTTATGGCGCTGGCGCATGTACGAGTATAAGAACTTCAAAAAACACGAAACGGTTGATGAGCTTATTCGTCAAACCGTCAGCTTATTGCACTTAAAAAAAGATCTTCGTCCTTTTAAAATCTTTATGGATAAATACATATTGACCGATAATGAAGCCGTGGAATTATTTGCAGAACTGAGAAATGAAAATGCCGAGCCGGTTAATGCCCCTCCTATTAAGCTGACTTTAAAAGATAGCAGCGGTCGTGCCATTGATTATGAATTTGAAAAGAATGGCAGTGCTTACCGTTTACCTGTAGGATTGTTAGCGCCGGGCATGTATCAATATAGAGCTGCGGTAAACTATAATGGTAAATCCTATTCCGCTGAAGGTAATTTTATTATTGAAGCGGTACCTCTGGAGCAGCTGCGTGTGCATGCCGATTACGAATTGATGGCTAAGCTGGCTCAGCAAACGGGTGGACAGTTTTTTGCATGGCCGCATATAGGGACGCTTTCCGATAGTCTGAAGGGAAATGATGCCATTCGCCCGTTAATTCATAGCAGCACCGTATATACCCAATGGATCGATAAAAAGTGGATTTTCTTTATTATTCTTCTCCTGGCTATATCTGAATGGTTAGTCAGAAAATACTGGAGCCTGTAGTGCTGAGCGGGAAAGGAGAATAGAGCTGATTTTATTTATGACTTTGAAATTTAGTGTATGATCAGATATTTGCTTGTCTTAATAGTATGGGGAATGGCGGCTATAGCACAGGCCTCCGATTCTTTATGGACATTGCAACAGAGTATACAGTATGCTGTGGATCATAATTTAGATATCAGGCAGAGCGAGCTTAATGAGCGTCTGGCGAGGCTGCTTCAATTGCAGAGCCAGTTATCACGTATTCCTTCGGCTTCTGTATCCACCAACCTGGGAAGAAGCTATGGCCGCTCTATTGACCCTACGTCTAACCAGTTTATAAACCAAGGTTATACCTTTGCCGGCTTAGGTGGTAATGTGGATGTTTTGTTATTCGGGTGGTTTCAGAAAAGAAATGCTGCGAGCCAATATCGGCTGCTGGCTGAGTCTGCTGAAGAAGATGCGGGACAATTGAGAGATAATATTTCCCTGAATGTCGCTACTGCATTTCTGCGTATCCTTCTTGCCCGGGAGCGTATTGGCATTGCAGAAAATCAACTGGCTTTAAGTCAGGAACAACAAACGCAAGTGGCTTTATTTGTCCGTACAGGCCGATCTCCCGAGCTGGATCTGATGCAGGTAGAAGCGCAGGTGGCAACAGACAGTTCGCTGGTAATTGATGCGCTTAACGAATATCAGTTGGCCATTCTCGATATTAAAGCTATCCTTAACTTTGATATATCTGCCCCGTTTGAACCCGAAGCTCCGTTATTTGATATGGACGCTTCCTACCTGGAGATCAGCCGGATGCCCGATGAGATTTATGAAATAGCAGGAAAGCGGATGGGTGTTATCCGTAGCAATCGGCTGCAGCTGTCAGCAGCAGAGAAAGAGCTGGCGGTGGCCAAAGCCACTTTGTATCCGCAGCTTACTTTGGGTGCACAGTTTGGTACCAACTACTCTTCCAGCTTGAAAGAAATAAGTGATGTAGAGATTACCGGTTATAAAATTACCGGCAATGTTGTTTCTTACAATAATGAGCTGTTGCCTGTAATGGAGCCGGATTATCATCTGAATATGAAGACAACTGACTGGACA
Source organism: Taibaiella helva (assembly GCA_040392805.1). Taxonomy (GTDB): domain Bacteria; phylum Bacteroidota; class Bacteroidia; order Chitinophagales; family Chitinophagaceae; genus Taibaiella; species Taibaiella helvus_B. Next base: position 1,933 of record JBEBVI010000153.1, on the reverse strand, counting down.
AAACAGTTCAGCAATAACTTCCGACAAACGGTAGCGCTTAACCTGGTTGTACCTTTATTCTCCGGCTGGAATGCGCGTACAAATGTAGGCAGGGCAAAAATAAATATTCAGAGTAAGCGCTATGCCTTGGAGCAGGCACAGGTGAAGCTGAAGCAGGATGTGTATAAAGCCTTTTACGACGTGCGCTCGGCCATGCAGAAATACCAGGCAACTACACGGGCAAAAGATGCCTCAGAAAAAGCATGGTTGTATGCAGAAAAACGGTATGAGCTGGGCCTGATGAGTGCTCTTGAGTTGATGACTACAAAGAATAATTTCTTTAAGGCGTCTTCTGATGCGTTGTCTGCTAAATATGACCTGGTATTTAAGCTGAAGGTCATTGACTATTATTTAGGTAAAGAAATACGTTTGTAATGGGGGGATTATATAATATACACATGTATTGTGCATTGTTGATTAAAATATGAAAGAAGTATTATTAAAAGCGATCGGGGAGAGCGGGGCGCTGGTAAAGAAACACTTTAACGGCGCTTTTGCCGTTTCACATAAAGATGGAGTTAACAACCTGGTTACAGAAGTGGATCAGGCTTCAGAAAGGCTTATTACTTCTATTATCAAGTCGAACTATCCCGGGCATGGTATTGTAGGAGAGGAATATGGATCACTTGATACAGATGCGCGGTATAAGTGGATTATTGATCCGATAGACGGTACGGTCAACTATGCGCATGGTGTACCTGTATTCGGTATCAGCATTGGCTTAATGGAGGATGATAAAATGATTATGGGTGCAGTGTATAACCCGGTAATGAATGAGCTTTTTTTTGCAGAAAAAGGTGGTGGTGCTTTTCTGAACGGAGCGCCTATAACGGTGTCGGGTAATGCAAACCTGGAGCGCGCTTTTTTAGTGACCGGTTTCCCTTATCATTTTCCTGAAGGTGCGGATCCGCTGGGTGTATTTGAGCGTATTGTAAAGAGAGGTATACCGGTAAGGCGGTTAGGCTCTGCTGCGCTTGATCTGTGCTGGGTAGCCTGCGGGCGGTTTGACGGGTTTTGGGAGTATAACCTGCAGCCGTGGGATATAGCCGCAGGTTATCTTATTGTGGAAGAAGCGGGTGGTGTGGTTACTGATTTTAATAGTATGCCTTATTCGATATGGGATAAACAGACTTTAGCTACAAATGGGTTGATACATGAGGAGTTGAGGAAAGCGATTGTGTAAGCCAAAATGTGTTGCTTTGAAAGATTTGACAACTTTTAAAAGTTGTCAAATCTGAGGTGGAGTGATAAATTGAATTGATAATCATCCTATCACCTATCACTCATATTACTATTGCCAAAGTGCTATGATTTTTTGAATTTTGACTTAATCAAAAATATTTAAAACCGATAATTATGCAGAAAGTAAGTATAAATATCATTAATAAGAGCCATCACCCGCTTCCGGATTATCAGACTGTAGGATCAGCAGGTATGGACCTACATGCTTTTTTAACGGAAAGCATCACTTTACAGCCTATGGAGCGGATGCTCATACCTACGGGTTTGTATATTGAATTACCTTTAGGTATGGAAGCGCAGATAAGGCCACGCAGTGGTATGGCCATAAAGAAGGGTATTACGGTTATTAATGCTCCGGGGACGATTGACAGTGATTACCGGGGAGAGATTAAAATACCGGTGATCAACCTCTCCGGAACGGTGCAGGCCATAGATGATGGCGAACGTGTGGCACAAATGATCATAGCCCGTCATGAAATGGCAGAATGGACGGAGGTTGGCGTGCTGGGGGAAACAAAAAGAGGCGCAGGAGGCTTCGGACATACCGGGACTACCGTGCCGGGATAGGGTAACAGGACTGATACATAAGATGCATTGGTATAGTATAGTTTAACGGCTAAAAGGTAATTTCAATGAAAAGGATAGGAGTACT
>JBEBVI010000152.1:0-9122 GCA_040392805.1 Taibaiella helva | reverse complement strand
CACATCCAAGCCTCAGCTTCGGACAAAAGGTTCTGACGATATATTCATAGCGAAGTATAGCCCCGAAGGTAAATATATATGGGCAAGAAATGTTGGTGGTCGAAGTATAGACTATTGCTATGGATTGGATGTGAATAAAGCCGGGCATGTGTACATAACAGGGTATTACAATGAAGAAGCGGAATTTGACGGGATAACGGGATCTACAGTATTAAAGGCCGACAAGGGAGCTGCAATGTATCTGGCCAGGTACGATGCTGATGGTAATTTTAAATGGGCCGGGAATATTGATGGCGCAGGTACATCTTATGGAGTAGCTACCAATGTAAGAGGTGATATATATATAACAGGATATTTTAACAAGTCGGTAGATTTTGATCCGGGACCGGGTAATGCTACACTTACTGCTGACTTTTATGATATCTTCTTAACGAAGTTCATTTGTACAGATACTTCCTCGTCTTATCTGCAAGTTGAAGAGTGCCTGGATACCTTTGTATTGAACGGAGAAGCATACACGGTAGCCGGCACTTACTTTCAGCATTTCCCTAATTCGACAGGTTGCGACAGTACTGTAACTGTAGAACTGTCGTTTTATTTGATAGAACCGGAAATAACTACTAACGAATTCCTGTTAGGCGTTACCGGTATTTATACTACTTACCAGTGGATCAAGAATGGTGAAGATATTCCCAACGCAACACAATCTACCTACCTGGTAACGGAGAATGGCGATTACCAGGTAAGGGTAACTACAGAAAGAGGATGTGTCGGTATAGCAAACACATATACCGTTAATAACGTTCCAAGCGGCTCTGTTCACTATCTGGATCCCGCACGATATATAAGTATCTATCCTAACCCTGCGAATGACCGGGTTTATATAAATAGTCCGGTACCGGTTAATGCAAACCTGAAAAGCGTAGACGGACGCAGCATTCTGTATGTGGAAAATGCACAGACCGTTCTGTTGAACGATTTGCCTGATGGCCTTTACCTCCTTCAGATCACCGATATAAACGGTAACCTGATCAGGGTAGAAAAAGTAGTTAAGAAGCTTTAGAACGGATATATGAAAAATGGGGGTTGCTTTGTAAAGGCAGCACCCGTTTTTACAGCAAAATATTCTTTTAGGCGCTTATAGTGTATGAAGATGTACACTGTAAAGGCTTAAAAGAATATTTTTTTATAAGCATTTGTTTCATTTCAGTTCCGGTACATTTCTGTAACAAAAGTTGCCATTTATCTCAATTCAATAGCTGAAATTTGCAGGCTTAACGTACAAGCAAACTTCAGACGGATGACCGGCTATATAGCTTCTGTTTTTATCGGTATTTCTTTAGGATTAATTGGTGGTGGTGGTAGTATTCTTACCGTACCTGTTTTGGTGTACCTGTTCGGAGTCGATCCGCTGCTGGCTACGGCCTATTCCCTGTTTATAGTAGGAGCTACCAGTGTGGTCGGCTCCTTTTCTTATTTCAGGAAAGATTTGGTTGATATACGGACTGCCGTTATTTTCGGTATACCCTCTATAGCAGCTGTTTTCTTTACGAGGGCATATATCGTTCCGGCCATCCCCGAAAATGTACTCAGCCTGGGTCATTTTACCGTTACTAAAAATATCCTGCTGATGCTGTTATTTGCCCTGTTGATGATCGTTGCATCATACAGTATGATCCGGAAGGGAAAAAATACGCAGCTGGATACGTCCTCAAAGCGTCAGTTCAATTATCCTTTAATTCTGCTTGAAGGTATAGGAGTAGGTACGCTTACCGGCCTTGTTGGTGCCGGCGGCGGTTTCTTAATCATCCCGGCGCTGGTTGTATTAAGCAAGCTGCCGATGAAGGAAGCTGTGGGTACATCACTGGTGATCATTGCCGCCAAATCGCTGATCGGCTTTATGGGAGAGGACGGTGAAACGGCTATCGACTGGATGTTCTTATTAAAAATTACTGCTTTCGCCATTGCCGGTATTTTTGCAGGCATAGCTCTTTCCAAAAAGATAAACGGTGAGCGATTAAAACCTGCTTTTGGCTGGTTTGTACTCCTGATGGGTATATATATTATTGTAAAGGAAACACTTCTGTAAAGATGTACTGCACATTATTCATGACTTCAAAATTGAGTATTCTGTCCGTAATTTAGCGTTTCCATAATTATACAAATAATAATTTATGAAACAAGACAACAGAAAGGATCATTGGGAGCATATCTATAAGAATAAGCAGCTGGCCGAAGTGAGCTGGTATCAACCTGTACCACAGACTTCGCTCGATTTTGTCGGACAACTGGGTATCCGTAAGACAGCAAAGATTATTGACATCGGCGGTGGGGATAGCTTCTTTGTAGATGAATTACTGGACAGAGGCTATACAGACATAACTGTCCTGGATATTTCGGAAGCGGCCATTGAAAGAGCAAAAGAGAGGTTGGGAGAAAGAGCAGATCGGGTGAAATGGATCGTAAGGGATGTTGTTCAGTTCAACCCGGAAGAACAGTATGATCTCTGGCACGACCGGGCAGCCTTCCATTTTCTCACAAGAGAGCAGGATATAGTAAAGTATATAGAGACAGCAGGGCAATGCCTGGGCAGTTCAGGGTATATGGTGATAGGTACTTTCTCTGAGCAGGGGCCGAAAAAGTGCAGCGGCATAGAAATAACACAGTATTCCGAAGAAAGTATGGAAAACCGGTTTAAAGATTATTTTGAAAAAATAAAGTGTGTATCGGTTGATCATCAGACGCCGTTTAATACAGTTCAGAATTTTGTGTTTTGCAGCTTTAAAAAACGGGTATAATAAATAACCGGCTCCGGCTATGTGAAACTTGCAGGTTCGCATAGCTATTATCTTGCCTGTGGCAAGCACTCCTGTTCACCCCGGGGGATTCAAAGGATGTTTAACGCAGTAAAGTAACATTACCCGTATAGGTCTCTGTATGGCCGTCCACTTCAGTATTCACCCTATACAGATAAACACCTTCAGGTTGCAGACTGCCGTTACACCCCTGTCCTGAGAGTTGAGCGAAGCGCTCTCAGGACTTTACAATAAAACAGAGTCTTTAACTCTTGACTAATATTGATAAGGATAGTATAATAATAGGTGGAGTCTTTGGACTCCACCTATTATCCGTTCGCAGAGATCGCTGTACTTAACTCTGTCGAACAGTGAACATTGATGCCAACACCATTAATTGTTTATACGGATTGTAACCAAAGTAACTGTACAGGAAAATAAAATTCCGGAAATTTGCATCATCAAATTGATTCAACCTTAAAACGAAAGAAAATTATGTTTTTTGAACACATTTATGACAAAAGCCTGGCTCAGGGAAGCTACCTTGTTGGCTGTCAGGCTACAGGAGAAGCTATCGTTATTGATGCTAAGAGAGATATAGATACTTATCTTGAAATTGCACGGCAAAACAATCTGAGGATTACTCACATCACAGAAACACATATTCATGCGGACTTCTTATGCGGTTCCCGTGAGCTGGCTGCAGTAACAGGGGCTACCATGTATCTGTCTGACGAAGGTGGGGAAGGGTGGCAGTATGAATTTCCGCATGTCGGGCTGAAAGACGGCAGCGTTATTAAGGTGGGTAATCTTTCCTTAACGGTATTGAATACGCCCGGCCATACTCCCGAAAGCATCAGCTTTTTACTGACCGATCACCCTGCAACGGATCATCCTGTAATGATCTTTACCGGCGACTTTGTATTCGTTGGTGATATTGGCCGTCCGGACCTGCTGGAAAAGGCGGCAGGTTTTGCCGGTACAAAAGAACCGGGTGCGAGGCAGATGTATCAGTCACTTAAGAAATTTACCGCATTGCCGGAATACGTACAGGTGTGGTCGGCGCATGGCGCCGGATCGGCCTGTGGAAAGGCTTTGGGAGCGGTGCACAGCTCTACGGTAGGATATGAAAAGATCCGCAACTGGGCATTGCAATATGGCGAAGATGAGCAAGGATTTGTGGATTACCTGCTGGCAGACCAGCCGGAGCCGCCTAAGTACTTTGCTATGATGAAGCATCTGAATAAAGTAAAACGCCCGCTGCTTATTGAAGTACCTAAGCATCCCGAATTATCAAAAGAGCAGTTTATGTCTGCTTATCAGAAAGGTATTAGAGTAATTGATACAAGGAATAAGACTGATTTTGCCAGGGGCTTTATCCCCGGCAGCCTGAATATACAGGGAAATAATGCATTCTCTACTTGGGCGGGCTGGCAGCTGAACTATGAGGAACAATTTATACTGGTCGCAGATGAAGATAAAATGGATGACCTGACCCGGAAGCTGATGCGCATCGGCCTGGATAATATATACGGTTATGTTCCCGATGTCCGCGAATTAGGTATAGAGTTGCAAACAGCAGATATAATAGACATAGAAACATTTAAAAGCTATTTGTATCGTGACGATGTGCAGATAGTGGATGTGAGGGGAGAAACAGAATATAAAACATACCATATCGAAGGAGCAGATCATGTTTTTGTCGGAACACTGCAGGATAACCTGGATAAGATCAGCAGGGAGAAGCAGGTGGTTATCTATTGCCAGGCCGGCGACCGTTCGGCTATTGCCTATTCTATTTTGAGAAGGAGCGGCTTTGACGATGTCAAAAACTACTCCGGTGGTATCAAGGAATGGGTAGCCAAGGAAAAAGTCTATGCATAGTAACCACATATAAAAACGCTACCTGTTCATGAAGAGCAGGCGCGGATTAAATCATAAAAAAACAGCTAAAGATGTTAAACATATTGAAGAAAATGTTTGGACCTCCGGATGACGGGCCGTTACGCGAGGTAATTCAGTCCGGGGCCTTTTTGGTTGATGTGCGCACCTCCCCGGAATTCTCAGCAGGCAGTGCGCCCGGTTCGGTAAACATTCCCCTGGATACAATTGCAGGCCGGCTGGAACAATTTAAAGGTAAGAAAAATATTGTGGTTTTTTGCCGGAGCGGTAACCGGAGCGTACAGGCTAAGAATGTTTTAGAGCGGAATGGCTTTAATAATGTTGTTGATGGGGGGACCTGGCAAAATGTAAAACGCCTGGCCATGGAAGATAAAATAGCGAAAAATAATTAACAGAGCATGAGGAAGAATTTAGGAAAGTGGGATAAAGTGATACGTGTGTCTGTCGCTTTAGCAATAGCCGTATTGTACTTCACCCATGTTATTTCGGGTATAACGGCTTTTGTGCTGGGGCTATTGGCCATTGTATTTATGGTTACGGCATTTATAAGCTTCTGTCCTTTATACCTGCCGTTTGGCATTAGCACTTTAAAAAAACGAAGAAAGCCGTAAAAGAAAATTAAAGCCGGCCGGCTTTCTTCTTTCAAAAAGAGACAATATGAAACATTATTTTAAAAGCTGGAGCCCGATGCGGGTGCTGCGTTTCATTCTGGGTATTTCCATTATTGTCCAGGGCGCAGTTTCCGGGACATGGTCTTTCATTATCTTAGGTATGCTCTTTACGCTATTGCCCGTATTGAATATCGGTTGTTGCGGGGCATCAGGTTGCCGTACGCCGGTTTCAAAAAATAGTGAAGGAGTAGAAGATATTTCCTACGAAGAAATCAAGTGAACAGGAAATTCTTTTAATATGGCTATCACAGATATCCGGTTATATTTTTAACACTGTTGACGTTTTTGCTACCACCAGTCTTCTAATAAGTAATTAGGGTTGCTAAATAGCCATATTTTCTTAGGTAGGCAACAGCTTCTCTCCATCCTGCTGTCACGCTCTTTTGACCAGGCTCAGGATAAAGTGGAAGCGCCTATAAGTGTTCTGGTATGTCCTGGTTAGGTTGTTGTAGCGATGTTGAGATCCTTACAGGATGACCATGGGGAGTGTGCAGGATAATTAGCCATTTGATACTGTGTTATATATTTCAGACTTTTGTTGAGACCTATCTACAGGGATTAAAGGCTGAATGGGCTGGAACTCTTGTAGAGAAGCATGAAACAATATTTTCAATTCTTTAGTATTCAATAAAACGGTGGCTATTTAGCAAACCATGATTATAGCTATATAAATAGCTGGCTATAATTACTTTTTAAATTTTGACTTTTGACTTTAAACACTATGGAATTTTTGAAGCAGCCCTGGCCCTGGTATGTAGCGGGACCCTTAATCGGGCTAATAGTGCCGGCTCTTTTGATTATGGGCAACAAGTCCTTCGGTATCAGTTCATCTTTGCGGCATATCTGTGCCTCCTGTGTGCCGGCTAATATACCTTTCTTTAAGTATGACTGGAAAAAGGAAGTGTGGAATCTCGTATTTGTTTCGGGTATCCTGATCGGCGGCTTTATTGCCGGTAACTTGCTGTTCGGCACAGAGCCGGTACAGGTCAATCCGGAATTGGTTGAAGAGCTTTCTGCTTATGGCATTACCGACTATTCGTATTTAGTCCCGGTAGATATCATCAACTGGTCCTCATTATTTACTCTGAAAGGCTTTTTATTAATGGTGGCCGGCGGTTTCCTGGTAGGGTTTGGTACCCGATATGCCGGTGGCTGCACCAGCGGACACGCTATTATGGGCTTGTCCAATATGCAGCTGCCTTCCCTTGTCGCTACGGTATGTTTTATGATCGGTGGTATTGTTATGGCTAACCTGATCTTGCCTTTTATTCTATCACTTTAAACAGGATACAGATGCAACAGATAACAGAAGAAAATAAGGATACGGATATCCGTTCATTAGACGCTGTTTGTATAAATGAAAGCCGTCTTGAACATAAATGGTATCATAACCTGAAATACCTGGCTACAGGTATACTGTTTGGTATCATATTTGTGAAAGCAGAGGTGGTCAGCTGGTTCCGGATACAGGAAATGTTCCGCTTCCAGTCCTTCCATATGTACGGCATTATAGGAAGTGCCGTAGTGGTAGGCGTCATTTCCGTATGGCTGATAAAGAAGTATAAAGTCCGCACCATTTATGGTGAACCGATTGTTATCTCTCCGAAGAAATTCAATAAAGGCCAGATATACGGCGGCTTGATCTTTGGTTTAGGCTGGGCGGTAACCGGAGCTTGTCCCGGCCCGCTTTTTGCACAGATCGGTATGGGGGCAACAGCTGTTCTTATTACACTCCTGAGTGCGGTGGCCGGTACATGGGTATATGGCCTTTTTAGAGAGAAGCTGCCACACTGATTTTGTTCGGGTGATCCCGGATTCGTTTTCCCTATACCTGCTAACAGCTTATTATCTTACTGATGTTTATGTCTTATTTGAAGCAGCTATTTACTGCAGTAGCTTGTTTTATAATTATCCAGGATGTGCGGGCAGGTCATCTGGATGCCTGGTTCCGCGGCACATGGAGCATGCCTGTCTCAGAGCGTATCCAAATTGATGTGGAAGGACAGCACAGGAGGCAAAATGGTTTCGGAAATACCAACCCACTGGATAAAAACCTGATGTTCAGTTTTAGGAACTGGGTACATTACAAGTATAGCCCGAATGTGAAGATCTCCGTTTCGCCCTTTGCCTGTTTTTCTAATTACAAGATAATACAGAAGCAGGCAGATGCCCGGGATGATCCCGGTAGCGAGATCCGTTTTGCAATAGCTGCGGATGTGCAGCAAAATGTGATGAAGAACGCTTATGTAGCGTACAGAGCAGGATTGGAGTACCGTTTTTTTCAGGGAGCACAGAAAAATATATGGAGATTAAGGAACCGTTTTGACTTTCGATATGGCCTTTCTCCCCGGGGCAGACTCTACGTTTTTGATGAGCTGTTACTCAATGCCGGCGGGGCTCCGGCAGCTCATATTCTTGATCATAACCGTACCGGTGTCGATCTTGAATACAGGATAATGCCGGACATGAAGCTGGAAATGGGCTATATGCATATAGTCCGCCTGCCGTTTTCGGGCAATACTATCTCACACGAAAATAATTTTTTCCTCAACCTGACTTATACCTTCAATAAGCATAAATTAGTCCGGGAAGCCCATCCTGCGGGTTGTTGAGCAAATCCTCTGGAATAGTACAAAGAGGAACATATTGGAAAGATGGATAAATTAAGGATGCTTTTAGATATGGACATCTATCTTTGAGCTATGAGAAATTTCATCTTGTCCCTGACTTTTGTGTCTTCTTTTATTTTTGCCTGCCAGGCCAGTGCACAGAAAATCGATTCATATAAAAAGGAGGATCTTTTGCAGCGTATATCCAATACGGATACAATTTATGTGGTTAACTTCTGGGCTACCTGGTGTGTTCCCTGTGTTAAGGAATTACCTTCATTCAGCATTATCAACGATTTGTATAAAGATAAGCCTGTAAAAGTATTGTTGATCAGCTTTGACTTTAAAGAGCAGTATCCGGACAAGTTAGAGGCCTGGGTAAGTAAAAAGAAGCTGAGGCCGGAAGTAATATGGTTTAACGAAACCAACCCGACCGAATACATACCTGCAATAGCTCCTGAATGGGAAGGGGCATTGCCGGCTACTTTATTGATTAATAACCGGGGCGGGATAAAAGAGCTGATCCAGAGTGAGGTTAATTCGGAGGAACTGAAAAGCTGGATAGATAAGCAGCTACTTTAATGTATTATATTGTACGCCGGACAGGAAATGTACAAAGCGTTACCACATTGATTTATTAAATTGCCCGGATGTTTCTCGCAAGGGAGTGCAAGGAGACAGAAATTTTTCATTGGGATATATGCAGTATAAAAATGGTGCAATGACAAAAAATATTGCCTGGCATATATCATTTTATTATTCCCCCGGAGAAACTGTACTCATTTTGTATCAGCATTTGGGCGACACTCAGATGAGCAGAGAACCTGATGTGCTTACCTGCGCAAGCGAATGTTCTTAATTGTTATAATACTTTTATAGCACAGCAAAACCTATTTGCAAAATTTGAAATACCTGCACTTTTTCGGTCAGGAAATTCCTTTTTCGTAATTTTGAGTTCTATGCGGAATATAAAAATCATAGAAGTGAGGTCGGAATTAGGGGCGGGTACGCGTGGCGCCAGCCTTGGGGTGGATGCGATTAAGATCGCTGCACTGGATTTTATGAGCAGTCTCTTTGTCAATATACCTACGGAGGTGATACCGGACGAAAACAGGTTATTATACGAACCCGTCGAGTCGCCTTAT
>JBEBVI010000151.1:0-9150 GCA_040392805.1 Taibaiella helva | reverse complement strand
GGCTTCGGCAGTAAGATGCAACAGTTCTATCACCTGGTTGATTATGGGCAGAACATAGCGATTATTTTTCTTCGCGTTAAAAGTATCCATCTGGGTTTTACTCCAGAGCAACAGGTCTTCCATTGTGCTTAACAAAGCAGCGGTCGCAGATTGGGTTCGTGTACTTAGTTCTTTCTTTTGTTCCGGCGTAAACCTGTCTGATTTGGATTGAAGCAAACTAAGGAACTGGTATACCTGGTTAATGGGAGAGCGTAAATCGTGGCTGATAATTCCAAACATTTTTGCCTTGGTACGGTTGGCTTCATCCAAGCCTGCATTAAGCTTTTGCAGTTGGATGTTCTTTTCATCCAAAGCCTCGGCATTACGTTTTTTATTCCGGTAGATAACCATAAGTAAGACCACAACAAGACTAAGTAAAGTAAGTCCGCCTATAAAACCATAGCGTTGTTTTTTAGCATAAGATAGTTGTACATCCTGCGCTGCTATCTGTTGTTGCTTTACATTATTCTGGTACCTCGCCTCGGCATTGGCCAGGCTTTGCGATGCAGCATAAGTATATATCGAGTCACGTAATGGTATATATTTCTGATAATAGCCGGCAGCTTCGTACCACTGGTTCATCCCGTAATAACAATCGCCTATCGCCTTTAAAACACCGGCATAAATATCGGCCGTCCAGTCTTTAGCGAAAGGTTCCGCCGCTTTAAGATAAGATAACGCCTGGTTGTATTCCTTTTTCTGAAGGAATACTTCTCCCGCCATATAATTAACCTGACTTAAGGTAAAATCATCCTGCTTATACTTTTCAGCTGTGATTAAAGCCTTGTTGATAAACAGCAGTGCGCTATCTGCCCGACCGCGCCCTTTATAATAATCTGCAATGGAAAGCTCGTTTGCTATTTTATTAGACCAGGCCGGCGCCGGTACTTTTGAACGTATAAGAAAGGCATGGAGACTGTCATAATAAGCAAAGGCCGTTTTCATTTCACTTTTCAGGATATAAGCATCACACAAATTTTTATAAAAATGAATGATCCCCATCTGATAAGTATTCAGATAGTGCCTTGCCCGGTGTATATATTCTATTCCCTTTTCCGGGTTATTGATGTGCAGATAAGTGTTTCCAATATTCATCAGTTCTACGCCGTACCTTACCGTATCACTATTTGTTGCCTGAATGTTCCTCAGCTTTTGGCCGTCCAGCTCTAAAGATTTTACCAGGTATTGTATTTCTGCCTCGTAATTGCCCGCTACAGAATAATAGTCGGCAAGAGCGGTATATAAATCGGATTTGAGCGTATCATTATTCTCAGTTTCTAAAATACTACGAGCCATATTAAATGCATCTTCCCTTTGACTGATATAGCCGGAGTTATTATTATAGGTATATAGCAGCCCGCTGAGCGCCTGTACGATCAGTTTGTTGTCCTTAGCTTTCTGGCCATAAGCCAGCGCCTGCTGCAAATGGAAGATACCTTTTTCTACTTCCGATCGGGCTATCACATTGCCACATAGAAAATGAAGAGCAGATAAATGATGATGATCTCCCGGAGCACAAACAGACAATCCATACCTTGCCAGCATAAGCAATGAATCATAGTTTTCTGATACGACATAGCTATCACACCGGGCTACAATAGTGTTCAGCCGGGCCTGGTATTCCTTATCCGTAGCCTGTTGTGCGGCCGCACGACTGATATAAATAAAGGAAAGAAGAATAAAGTAAATATATCTCACTAAATAAGTATGATTGTCAAAATAACTTACCCACTTGTACAGAGCCGTGCCGAAGTAAGTACCGTCATGCCGACCCCTTCGGCTCTGCTCAGGGCGGGCAGCGTGAAGGCATCTCCCAGGCTTTTGAAACGGGAAGTTATTTTAACGCAGTTACTAAGGTTGATAAATTAAATCAAAAGTCAAAATTTTTAATAATCAATTCATTCATTGTTTTGAATTCTGCCTTAATGCTAAAGAATAAGTTTCAGGTCTTGTTTATACGTTTTACCAATGGGTATTTCATGGTTGCCCTGCAATATGATATGTACGGAAGTATTTTTTTCTACCTTGTCAATAGCTATGGCATAGCTACGGTGTACACGGGCAAATTTTTCTTTCGGTAGTCTCGATAAGAATTTATTAAGCGGCAGGTTGGTGATATAGCGCTTTTGAGCCGTCATAATTTTAGTGTAGTCGTGTAATGCCTCCATATAAATGATCTCACTAAGCAGGATTTTTATCTTTTCATGCCCTTGTTGTATAAATATGCTCCCCTGATCTATGTTTACATCGTAAGCCGTTGCCTTTTGCTTCATTTCCCAATACTCCTCCACCCGCTGCACCATTGTGTCAAAGCGTTCTCTGGTAACCGGTTTTAGTATATAATCTAATGCGGACAATTCGAAACCCTCCAGGGCAAACTCGGGGTGTGATGTAATAAATACGGCCATCGGTACGCAATCTCTAACCGTTTTCAAAAGGTGTACACCGCTGGTTACCGGCATCTTTACATCTAAAAGGATAAGCTGCGGCGGATGCTGCTTTACAAACTCAATGGCTTCGACAGGATGGGGAAAGCTACCTGTCAACTTCAGCCGGTCATATTTGCCGGCGTACTCTTCCAGCATAAAACGGTCTAAATCATTATCATCGACGATCACCAGATCCAGGGCGCCTTCATTCATATTTCCCATTATTTTATATACAAATATAGTGGGAATGAAGCAAAAAATTATTTTTTCGTCCCACCTGATCATGTATATATAGAACAAGTCTTTAACGGACGTCAGGCGTTAATTCCACTCTCTTTCTATTCTGCCTTGTCATGCCCGAAGGGAGGAGGCATCTCTTGAGCGTACTGTAGAGATTTCTCCTTGCGTCGAAATGACAAGAACGAGTACTATATGGTAAGAACACCCATATACCAGCAAATGAGCAACACCCCTGCTCCCCTCTACCCTCGCCCTCTTCCTACCCTGTCCTCCGTTTCCTTTCTCCGTTCCTCTGCACGCTCTTCTCTGCCGTTCAGCGGTTCAAACCTTCCCTTGAGCGATTTTCTTCCGGCTATAGCCTTGAGATACCTCAATTTTAAACTGCTTTTAAAAACAATAAAGTATCTCAGAAATCAAACAGAATAAAATCATATTTAAAGAGCAGCAACCTGATGCCCAACCATAAAAATAATGTAATAATAACATTCCTAAAAGATCAAACTATGTGTAAGAAAATTATTATTCTATTGGCCGTTCTCTTTAATGCCGTAGTACCCTATGCGCAGAATGTGGGTATCAATACCACTACACCCGACCCCTCATCTGAACTGGACATCAGCTCGACGACCAAAGGCTTTCTGGCACCCCGTATGACAGCTGCCCAGAAAAACGCCATAACTTTGCCCGCTACCGGCTTACTGGTGTACCAGACCGATGGTACCACCGGTTTTTATGTATATAATGGTACAGGCTGGACGCCTATAAGCGCTGCGGCTGCCACTGCTTTTTTCACAGCCACGCCGGAGAAAATAAGCTATACTAACAGCGCTGATTTTGGCAAAGCTTTCCTGGTGAATACGGATACGGTTAATTACATCGGTACAGGCGGGGCCTATCAAATTAAAATGATGTTTTTACCCGACAAGTACGGTGCGTTCAGGGCAGGCCTGTTAAGCAATGAAAACTGGGATACAGATAGTATCGGCGATGCCAGTTTTGCAGTGGGTTATAACACCAAAGCGACATCCGGATATTCTGTTGCTTTGGGTAGCCACACTACAGCATCAGGTGGTTATAGCACAGCCATGGGTTACAGAACCACTGCGGGCCTTCTGGCAACGGCAATGGGCGACAGTACGGTAGCTTTAGGCGAGCGCTCTACTGCAATGGGTGTCAGAACCAAAGCTTTAGCCTCCTATAGCACAGCTATGGGTTTTCGCTCATCAGCTCTAAGGAATTATAGTATAGCTATGGGTGATAGTGCCGTAGCATCTGAAGACCGGGCTGTGGCCATTGGTACAAAAACAACGGCATCAGGTCAAAGGTCGATGGCTTTGGGTACAGAATCAATAGCATCAGGCTACGGATCTATGGCTTTGGGCACACAAACAACAGCTTCTTCCTTCTACGCTACCGCTATGGGCTATCAATCTATAGCAAAAGGTTCTTACGCCATAGCTATGGGCGACAGCGCTTTAGCTTTGCAAAGCCATACCACTGCTATGGGGCATAAAACCACTGCATTCGGTGAACATTCAATAGCTATGGGCGACAGCACTGTAGCTTTGGCTACTAATACCACTGCAATGGGATATAGAACAAGGGCATACGGTACCCGCTCTACAGCTATGGGTGACAATACGGTGGCCTCCGGTTATGCTGCTACTACTATGGGTAATGGAACCGCAGCGAGTGATTTTGCTTCTACTGCTATGGGCTATAAAACTACGGCACAAGCCGAACGTTCTACTGCCATGGGCGACAGCACTATAGCTTCTGGTAAAGCATCTACAGCCATGGGAAGGAAAACCACAGCTTCCGGTGATTATTCGACTGCCACGGGCGATAGTACTGTTGCTTCCGGTAATTATTCGTTTGCTATGGGTCGTCGAACTACTGCAAAGGGCGCCTATTCCTTTGCCTTAGGTAATGGCGCAGAAGCGCTGAATCTCGAGGCTATTGCTATAGGGCATTCAGCCAAAGCATCCGCTAACGAAGCTGTCGCTATAGGACGAGCTACTGCTTCAGGCGCCCGGACTATTGCTATAGGCGAGGAGTCAACTGCATCAGGTGTGAATGCCACTGCAATAGGCGTATATGCTAAAGCAGAGGGTGGATTATCAATGGCCTTAGGTAATTATCTTGAGGCAGAGGGTGACTACTCAACAGTTTTAGGCAATGCTGCGAGTACCGGCAGCGGCCATACGGGTAGCTTTGTTATAGGTGATAATTCAACCAGTTCCAAAATTCCCAGTACTGCAGCTAACCAAATGACCATGCGGTTTGCCAATGGCTACCGCTTGTTTACCAATGCCGGTGCTACTGTAGGGGTAAGCCTTGCGGCGAACGGTAATAGCTGGGGTACCATATCCGACAGCACCAAAAAAGAAAATTTCCGTCCCGCTCCCGATTTTCTGGGCAAAATAGCCCAGATGAAAATAGGCAGCTGGAACTATAAAGGCCAGGATAAAGCCCACTACCGCCACTACGGCCCTATGGCTCAGGAGTTCTATTATCACTTCGGCCAGGATGGCATAGGCACAATCGGTAACGACACCACCATAGCCAGTGCAGATATAGACGGGGTAATGATGATAGCCATACAACAATTAATAAGGGAAAATGAACAACTCAAAGCCGAACTGAACCAGCAGCAACAGGCCTTCGCAAAAGACAAAAATGATATGGACGAAAGAGTATCCAGGTTAGAGGCGCTGCTGAACAAACAGGATGTAGTAAAAAAATAAAGAAACTGGTGTCAGGTCAAAAAGACTATGTCGCAATCATTTAATTGAAATAAACTGATTATCCATTTTTTGACTTTTTAATTTTGACTTCTGCAACCAACCCATTTCCTCAATACAATTTTGATTGCATGAAAAAGATCACTTCAATAATCGCTTTATCGCTGTTTACATCACTGTCTTACAGCCAGTTTACAGTAGGTAGCGGAGGCTTTACCATTAAAACGGAAGCTACCGTAGTCATCAACAGGCTGCACTTACAACCTTCAGCAGATGTCAACATAGCGAATAATACCATGCTGGTGAGTAACGTACCTGTACCGGGTAGTCCCAACGGCAGTATTGCCAGGGTATATCAATGGGATGAGCCTATAAGCATCCGGGGATTTACGGGTATATATGTACAGGTGCCGGGCGAGCTGAATGGCAACAACTTTAACCTGCTCCAACTGGCCTATACACCTACCGGGAATACTAACGACTATACCCTACCGGCAGGCGGGCAGACCGATGCTGTTACCGGCCTGGTATACCATAACAGTCTGCCTCTCATAACCTGGAAGCACCTGACCGCAGTGGAAAGCGGCACCGCCCTGCCCTTGCACCTGCTTTCCTTCACCGGTACAAAATCAGGCAGTACCGTACAGCTACAATGGCTGGTAGCAGGTGAAAAGGATATGGAACGCTATATAGTGCAGCATAGCAGCGATGGCACCCACTTTGATTTTTTAGGTGAAGTACGGGCCGGATGCAACGGTTGCAGTAATAATACCACTTATGAGCTCAAAGACCACAAACCATCCTCAGGCAATAATTATTACCGTCTGCAAATGGTACCGGATAACGGGAGCATAGATTATTCACAGATCGTAAAGATATACTTCGAGCAATCCGGCCCGGAAATTGTGCTCAACCCTAATCCTGCTACCGGCAAAACATGGCTATCGGGTCTGTATACAGACCGGACTTATCGTTTACAAGTATTTACAGCCGATGGAAGGCAAATATTGCATACCAACATACAGCCCATCAAGGGAACCTATCAGTTGGAAACATCTTCCTGGATACCGGGGACTTACTTTATTCGCCTGCAGCTTGAAAACGGGACCGTCTACCCTTTTAAGTTAGTACGGTTGTAAATACAATTGATCTCTGTTCTAATACCATCTTGGTTTACCAGGGATAGCGTTTAAATCTTAAATGGTACTATGCCGCAATAAAAAACCTGGATTATGAGATAATCGTATTTTCTTTGGTGGAACGCAGCTCTTTCCATCCAGGGGTTAAGCGACCGGGTGTGCTATGGTTAGGTTGTTGTAGCGATGTTTAGATCCCTCCGGGATGACCAAAGGGAGTGTACAGGGGAATGAGACATTTGATAGTGATGAAGTCCGTCTGCAAGGATTAACGGATGAATAGGCTAAAACCCTTGCAGAGCAGTACGAAACGATATTTCTTCAGTTCCTTTTAGTATTCAATAAAATGGCGGCTATTTATACTGTACGCTGTATTCACTCCATGAGGTATTTATTATCTAACGGGGTAAAAATAGGCAATCAAATATCGGTTGTTCTCTCAGGGCAAGGCTCGGTACGGTGGACGAAATAATTTTCCTAAAAGCTTTGACAACTTTTGAAAAGTTGTCAAAGCTGAACGAAGTGTATATATAAACCTATGCACAAAATTACCCGGTGGGGAGTATAGCAAATCCCATGTATGGGCGTAAGCGGTATAATTTTTCATTCTTTTACTTTACACCTCATCATCATCAATTTTATTCAGTTCATAATAGATCGTCTCCCGGACATGCTCCTCATAAGCTGCATTTTTAAAAGCAAACCAGTCTTCCCGGTAATCTGAATTATGGATATAGTGGTTGAAATGCGCAAAAGGCTTTTTCCGGCTCAGTATATCCACCAGCTGGTTACTGACTTTTACATTATCCAACTGCTCTGCAAAATTTTCCATAATACGGAAGCCAGCGGATGAAGGTAATGGCTCGAAGGTCAGTACATTTTCCCATTTCTCGTATTGGGGCTCAAACTTCTCTCCGGTCATATCTTCCCATTCGTCGGGATCCGTATGCTCCGGGTAATCTTCCATTTCCAGTGTATCCATATTGAGATAGCAGACCAGTCCACAGGAGATCCGTTCGGCTATATCCCTCACTATCCGCTCGTAGGCTTCAGGAATAGTGATACGACTATTTTCTTCTTCTACCTCCGGCAAAATCTCGGTTTCCAGGAAATGCAATATCTTTTCCAGCTTTTCCTTATCGTCTCTTACCAGCGAGAGGATGGGCAAAATCCGATCAAGAAGAGAATGTACAGGCATGCAATAAGATTTTAATTATTATTTATCTATTTAATCATTTTCAACCGCAAGATACGATATCCATTCTTTTGATCACTTGCACTTCACAATTTTAAATGTTTCTTTTTTCTGCCCGGATACGGCATTAAGGATATACATACCCTCCGGCAAATGCGACACATCTCCTATACGGTTACCGGTAGTACTGCCACCGAGCAAAACCCGACCCGACAAATCGGCGATATTATAATCAAAACCGGAATGGAAGCCCTCAATCCATAGATAGTCAACAAAAGGATTGGGATATGAGCGAAGAGAAGGTAAGGCCACCTCTTCTATAGTGGTAGAAGGTAAAGCATCGCCATAGCTTCCGGCAAATTCTACCGAGCAATCATCATACACCTTAAACGTCCAGTACCTGCGGTGTATACAACCGGCTGGGCAGTCGCCCCACCCGATGGAATAAGTGAGCTCGACATGATCGGAATAAATGGAGTCAGTGATATCAGCACCATCTCCAACCAAACC
Source organism: Taibaiella helva (assembly GCA_040392805.1). Classification (GTDB taxonomy): domain Bacteria; phylum Bacteroidota; class Bacteroidia; order Chitinophagales; family Chitinophagaceae; genus Taibaiella; species Taibaiella helvus_B. The sequence continues at coordinate 857 of JBEBVI010000151.1, read as the reverse complement.
ATAGGGACCAAACTCTCTAAGGCCGGACACATTGCCCAATAAAGAGTCAAAAGCTTCTATATTGTAATATTCGGGAGACCGGAAAAAGATAAGGTTCATATAAGAGGTATAGCCTTGATAATCTGCGACAACCCAATTATACGTCTCCATAAAGCTGTCAATATAAATGTTATCTGTGGGCACAATACCGTCTTTAAGTTTTTGTGCCCAATCCTCATTGGGGTCACCATTCACAACCATATAATTTAAGAACTCACGGGGAGCGGTATGAATAACGCCATAAAGCGATACCACCGTATCCCGTGCAGCCAGATCCGAAGCATTATATACTGCCCATAAAGCACGCAATATAGTATCCACATGTGATCCGGGGATGATGATCTCCTCTTTTTCCGGAAGGTCCTGGCGGTAGATCTTCTTTAATGCCAACCGGTGGGCATCTTCATCATAGAGCGTATCCAGACCATCAATAGCCTCGCAACTGGAAGGCACGCGCTGTGCCTGTATGTCCATAGCAGAAGTGATCAGAAACAGGAGGAGGAGGAGAAAATTTTTCATCAGGCTTAGATTTTAAAAAGGTGGAAAACTCAAATCTAATAAACTTTCCTATTACATAAAAAAAGAATTATTGATATTATTGCCTGCCTTGCCCAATATATCTGCACTATTTACAGTCTTATTTTACAGATGTTATAGAATTTGCCTTAGTAAAATAGTCAAAATAAATTCCTCACTTGTACTGAGCTGGGTCGAAGTAAGTACCGTCATGCCGACCCCTTCGGCTATGCTCAGGGCGAGCTTCGTGGAGGCATCTCCCAGGTTTACCCTATGAGATGTGTACTATCTCATGGGGCTTA
>JBEBVI010000150.1:0-9286 GCA_040392805.1 Taibaiella helva | reverse complement strand
GGGAAATAAAGCAGCGCCTGACTCGGCAGATTCTTTAGGGTATATATTTTCTATTAAAAGGAAGATCAGGCAGACAATGGTATTTACCGACAGGATGCGTCCCGTATCTTCTACCGATGTATAGCGAACAATACCGGCATATGTTTTAAAAGCGACTAGCAGACAGGCATTAACAGCTAAGGTAATGCTTAATATTTTCAAAAGAGGATAGTGGCTGATCTCCGTGAGGCTGAAGTTCATCCTCAGAAGAAAAGCTAACGACATTGCTATTGTGCAACAACAGAGGTCGATCAAAAAAATGAACCACCTTGGTGCAAGACGAATTCTTTGTGTGGCCATAGGGAACCTGTCTGGTTTATGGATGTGCAAAACTATAAATAAAATACGAGTAATTACCCAACATTTTCAGATAGATTCCTTTTTAGCATATGAACGTACATCTTTGTGCCATAGTTATTTTGCTGTTCAAAAGATACAATTGCCTTATTTTCGCGTCCATAATAGCGCTTATACAATACAATAAGACGACAATTTGTTCAAAAATAGGCAGAATTAATATATTTATTTTATGTTAAAAATAAAATTCCGATGCGTATACTCATGGTTTGCTTAGGAAATATCTGCAGATCTCCTATAGCAGAAGGCTTAATGCATGACCAGATTCAGCAACATCAATTAAACTGGACCGTGGAATCAGCAGGCACCGAATCCTATCATATAGGGCAACCGCCGCACATCTTTTCTCAAAAAATATGCCAAAAAAATGGAATTAATATTTCCTCACAGAGAGCACGGCTTTTTAGGAAAGAAGATATAGACCAATATGATAAGATATATGCTATGGCAGAAGATGTACTTATGAATATAAAACATATAGCTGGTACCCAATTCGACAGTGACAAAATTAAGCTTTTTCTTAATGAATTGTATCCCGGCTCCAACCGCTCCGTCCCCGATCCCTGGTATGGACCAGAAGATGGCTACAGCGAAGTATTTGACCTGATAAATGAAACCTGCACTACGATCATCAGGAAATATGGAAACCGTATTTAACCAGAAGACAATATAAATATTAATAATATATACTAATCTAATCAAACTCTATCTTCGCGTTCGTTGCGCCCTCTTTGCGCCCATTGCGAGAAACCCAATTTTGACATAACACAACGTATATGAAACCGTCCATACCACAAGGCACAAGAGATTTTTCTCCCATTGATGTCCGACGCCGGCAATATATATTACAAACGATAAGATCCGTCTTTGAACGCTACGGCTATCAACCCCTGGAAACACCGTCGATGGAAAACCTAACGACCCTGATGGGCAAATACGGAGAGGAAGGCGATCGTTTGATCTTCAAAATATTAAATAACGGTTTAAGTGACCCGAAGAATAAAGAAAAAGCCCAAAAGGCTTTTGAAGCCGTTTTAGAAGGGAAAAATGATATTGCCCTGACCGAAAGGGCTTTACGCTACGATCTGACCATTCCCTTTGCCCGTTATGTGGTAATGCACCAGAATGATATCTCCTTTCCCTTCAGGCGCTACCAGATGCAGCCGGTTTGGAGAGCCGACAGGCCGCAAAGAGGACGCTACCGGGAGTTCTGGCAATGTGATGCCGATGTGGTGGGCAGCAATTCTTTAATTAATGAAGCCGAGCTGTTGTGCATTTACCAGCAGGCCTTTCAAAAACTGAAAGTACCAGGCATCCATATTCGTATTAATAGCCGGAAAATACTGGCAGGACTGGCCGAATGCTGCAGGAGACCCGAATCATTAACGGATATAACCGTAGCTATCGATACACTGGACAAGATAGGAAGGGAAGGCGTGATCGGGGAACTGGAACAACGGGGGCTCGAAGCCTCCGGCATTACCTTAATTACACAATACCTCGATATTTCCGGGGATGTGGAAAGCCAACTGGAGCAAGTGGCTGCTTTGCTTGCAACAAGCGATATGGCCCGGGAAGGTGTAGCCGAACTCAGGAAAGCCCTCGAATACCACAAGCAGCTATCTGGCAACCAATACGGTAGCCAGGTATCAGTAGACCTTACCTTAGCAAGAGGGCTGAATTATTACACGGGTATTATTGTAGAAGTAGTGACCAATGCACTAAAAATGGGCAGTATCGGCGGCGGGGGCCGTTATGATGACCTGACGGGGCTTTTTGGACTGAAAGGTCTTTCCGGCGTGGGTATCTCTTTCGGTATCGACCGGATCTACGATGTCATGAATGAACTACAGCTCTTCCCGGAACACTGGGACTCTGCTACGCATATTATATTTGTCAATATTGAGCCACAGGCAGAATCCACCATTTTCCAGGCCATCCGTTACCTCCGGGATAAAGGTATTCCCACGGAATATTACTGCGATAAAGCCAAATTTGACAAACAAATGAAATATGCAGACAAAAGGCAAATTCCCTTTGTTGCCATTGTCGGGGAGAATGAGCTAAAAGAGGGTGTTATCAATATAAAAAATATGAAAACGGGCGTACAACAGGTAATACCGCTGGAGAAAATACCAGGATTTATTCAACAGGTTTAATAAGAGTATATTACATATTTAAGAGTAGCTTATTACGGAAAAACCCGGGATGATAAATCTCCGGGTTTTCTTATTATATACGCTTTACCAGGGGGACAGAAGGCAAGCGCCTTCGAATTTAATTATGGTCGTTGCGCCGTTGTACCTCCTTCGCGTCCGTTGCAGGAAGCCCTTTCATTTATCTTAACAACAAAATGCCAACCCCGTAATATATAATATATTCCATACCTTTGCGCCTAATTTTTTTAATTTCAGGGAAAGTATATAAATGGCAGAAAAATATAGAGAGTCCAGGCATTTGGATATGCCTGCCATAGAGAGAGAATGGTTGGATAAATGGGAGAAAGGTGGTTTTTTTAAGAAAAGTATTGCCATTCGCGAGGGTCAAACACCTTTTGTGTTTTATGAAGGCCCTCCCAGTGCCAACGGCTTGCCTGGTATACATCACGTTATATCCCGCACACTGAAGGATCTGGTGTGCCGGTACAAAACCATGCAGGGCTTCCAGGTTAAGCGGAAAGCCGGCTGGGACACACATGGCCTGCCCGTAGAATTAGGGGTAGAGAAACTTTTAGGCATCACCAAAGAGGATATTGGTAAAAAAATAAGTGTAGAAGAGTATAATATTGCCTGCCGGAAAGAAGTAATGAAATATAAGGACAAATGGGACAGTATTACTAAAAAAATGGGATACTGGGTCGATTTGGATCATCCTTACATTACATTTGACAATAACTATATAGAATCGTTGTGGTGGGCGCTAAAAGCATTGTTTAAAAAAGATCTTTTATATAAAAGCGTTAGTATTCAGCCCTATTCCCCTGCTGCCGGTACCGGCCTCAGCTCTCATGAGCTGAACCAGCCGGGCACCTACAAGAACGTTAAAGATACCACAGCTGTAGTGATGTTCAAAGCTGCCGCAGGTAGTGCTGTACAACCGGCCTATACAGACCAGGTATTTTTCCTGGCCTGGACAACAACACCCTGGACACTACCTTCCAACGCCGGACTAACCGTAGGCCCGGATATAGATTATGTGTCGGTAAAAACATTTAATCCGTATACCGGCCGGCCGTGCATAGTGATACTGGCCAAATCGTTACTGCACAAACACTTTCCCGAACACCTGGACGAATGGCAGGAAGGTGAGGATATGGAATTGTACGAAGCCATTACCAACTGGATAGAACGGGATAATGATGAACATATAATCGGATCCGATGCTACGCTCAAAGCATCGTTTGATAACCTGCTCAAAAAGAAACAACTTCCTTATAAAGTCATAGCAGAATATAAAGGGAAAGCGCTTGAAGGTATCAGGTACGAACAATTGTTGTCTTTTGACAGCAACAAACCGGAATTGAGCGGAGGAGATCCTTTCCGTGTGATTACCGGCGACTTTGTTACCACAGAGGATGGTACCGGGATCGTCCATACTGCACCGGCATTCGGTGCAGATGACTTTAAGGTGGGAAAGAAAAACAATATCGGCATTTTTACACTGGTGGATCGCCAGGGGACATTTATTGAAGGCAGCGGGCCTTTTGCCGGACGATATGTAAAAAACTATACAGATGATCCTGCATATACGGATGTGGATGTAGATATTGCCGTACATCTGAAAAAAGAAAGCAGGGCTTTTAAAGTAGAAAAATACGAACACAGCTACCCACATTGCTGGCGCACAGATATTCCTGTTTTATATTTTCCTTTAGATGCCTGGTTCATTCGTACTACTTCGCTGAAAGAGGAAATGGTCGCCCTGAACAAAACCATAAACTGGAAGCCCAAAGCCACCGGCGAAGGAAGATTCGGTAACTGGCTGGAGAACATGGTGGACTGGAACCTGAGCAGGAGCCGCTTCTGGGGCACTCCACTACCTATATGGGTCAGTGAAGACGGAGCTGAAAAAAAATGCATCGGTTCGGTAGAAGAGCTGCGTGAAGAACTTCAAAAAGCGATAAAAGCAGGTGTTATGCCGGCTGATACAGATATAGAACGCCTCACCTCAGACCTGCACAAACCTTATGTGGATCAAATAAAGCTGGTTTCCGAAAAAGGTCAGCCTATGAACAGGGAAACAGACCTGATCGACGTATGGTTCGATAGCGGGGCTATGCCTTTTGCCCAATGGCATTTCCCTTTTGAAAACAAAGAAATTTTTGCCCGGAACTATCCTGCCGATTTTATCGCGGAAGGCGTGGACCAGACAAGGGGCTGGTTCTATACCTTACATGCACTGGCTGCCTTGCTTAAAGAGCCGATACAGGAAGAGCTCAAAAAAGCAGGGATAAGCGTAACAGATCAGAAATACCCGGGAATTGCCTATAAAACAGTAGTATCCAATGGACTGGTACTGGACAAAAACGGCAATAAAATGAGTAAGCGCCTTGGCAATGTGGTTGATCCGTTTGAAACGATCGAACAATACAGCGCCGATGCCACCCGCTGGTACCTGATCACCAATGCATCGCCATGGGATAGCCTGCGCTTCGATACGGAAGGTATAAAAGAAGTACAGAGAAAGTTTTTCGGAACCCTGTACAACACCTACCAGTTCTTTGCATTATATGCTAATGTAGACAGTTTCTCCTTTAAAGAAGCGTATGTTCCTGTAGCACAACGTCCTGAGATTGACCGTTGGATACTTTCTTCGCTCAACACCCTGATACGAAATGTGACCCGGTGTATGGACGAGTACGAACCTACACAGGCGGGCAGGTATATCGAACAGTTCCTGGATGAGCACTTAAGCAACTGGTATGTACGGCTTTGCCGCCGGCGCTTCTGGAAAGGCGAATATGAGCTGGATAAAATATGCGCCTACCAGACTTTATTTGAATGCCTGGAAAAGCTTTCACTGCTTATAGCGCCTGTTTCCCCGTTCTTTGCAGACTGGCTTTTCAATAATCTTAATACCGTTGCAAAAAGAGCACAGGCAGAATCGGTGCACCATGTCGACTTTCCGGTATGTGACGAACAGGCTATAGACCTTGATTTAGAGGAGCGTATGCAGCTGGCGCAGGATATCAGCTCCCTGGTTCTTTCAATAAGAAAAAAAGTAAATATAAAAGTACGTCAACCGCTGCAGAAGATACTGGTTCCGGTGCTCAATGAGCATATCCAGCAGCAGATAGCAGCCGTCGAAGATATTATTCTTTCTGAGGTAAATGTAAAAAGCATTGAATATCTTACAGATACAGGTGGATTTATCAAAAAAAGGATCAAACCTGATTTTAAGGTACTGGGTAAAAAGTTAGGTGCGAAGATGAAAGTGGCAGCGGCGGTTATCACCAACTTAGACCAGCAGGCCATAAACCACCTGGAAAAAGAAAAAGAGATTGATATTACCGTTGACGGGCAACCTGTCACCATCACCCTTACTGATGTTGAAATAGTTGCAGAAGATATTCCCGGCTGGTCGGTAGCTAATAAAGATAACCTGACAGTAGCATTGGATATTACCGTAACACCTGTTTTGCAGGATGAAGGGAACGCAAGAGAACTGGTAAACCGGATCCAGAAAATAAGGAAAGACTCCGGCCTGGAGCTTACAGATAGAATAAATGTGCATATTGAAGAATTTGAAGCGCTTAAACCGGCAATCATTAATTTTAATGATTATATTCGTACCGAAATTTTGGCAGATTCAATAGATTTAGTTCCGAAAGTAAATAGTGATGGTATTACAATAGAAGTAAATGATATTATCCTAAAAGTTTTAATTACCAAAAACTAATAGTCATGGCCACAAAAAAAACAACAGCTTCTCAGCCCGGAAAAAAAGGGGTACCTGCCAAAAAGGCAATACCTGCAAAGAAGACTGTGGCTACTAAAAAGGCTGAAAGTAAAAAAGCAGTAAAGCCGGCGGCTAAGAAGGCTATTGCAGTTAAAAAAGTAACAGCTACTAAGGCTGCACCTGCAAAAAAGACAAAAACCACCTCATCACCTAAAGCCCAGCCTGCTAAAGCAGCTAAAAAAGCGGTAGTAAAACCCGCAAAGGCAGCTGTGGCTAAAAAAAGTACGGCTGCTAAAGCAGCGACAAAATCTGCTAAAACGACTAAACCAGTTGCAGGAAAAACCCCTGCACCCGCAAAAACGAAAGCGGTCAGCACCAAAAAAGCGGCTGCACCTGTTGAAATAGCAAAACCCGTGAAAAAAAGCATAAAGAAAGAAAATCCTAAGCCAGAAGCAAAAGAAAAGAAAAGCACTAAAAAAGAGGTAGCTGCACCGACAAGAAGAAAAGAGGCAACTCCGATACCGGTTGTCCCCGCCCGTTCTGAGATCGTCGATGCCGTAAGGCCTTTGCCCCGGAAAACGACATCCAAACCGGGAGTGATAATTGCTCATCGTAAAATAGAAAAAAAAGCATCAGTAGAACCAGGATTGACAATGAAAGAGTATAACCCATCTGTACGCTCACTGTTAGATGAGCCCGAACAAAATTCAGGACCTGTATATCGCTATAGCGACGAGGAGTTAAATGAATTTAAAGAGTTGATTATTAAAAGATTAGATAATGCCAGAAAGGAGCTGGCTTACCTTCAGGGACTAATTACACGTAAAGATGAAGCCGGTACAGACGATACCGACAACCGCTTCAATCATATGGAAGACGGCAGCGGCGCTATGGAGAGAGAACAGTTATCCCAGTTAGCCGGACGGCAAATCCAGTTTATCAACCACCTGGAAAAAGCGCTTATACGTATTGAAAATAAAACATACGGAATATGCAGAGTAACCGGCAAGCTGATTGATAAAGCCAGGTTAAGAGCCGTACCTCATGCCACTTTAAGCATTGAAGCCAAGAATGAAATGAATAAATAGTTTTCTCTCATCAAACTTCACAGGGAAGGAGGCATTCCACAGCGGATGCCTCCTTCTATCTATATAATAAAGGAAAAGTGTAATTTTGACACCGTAAAACAATGCGATCCGGCCTGCCCCGATGCAAGGCATATAGAAGCCGGCTCTCACAGCCCAATCTATATATCATTCAATAAGGACAATGTTTTCCAATGAAGATAAACGAGATTCCACACGACCAGGAAAACTATAAGGGAAAAAGCGACATTCATAAGTTACTGTACGTTACTGATGAAAACGGGCATTATCGCAGTGCCAATTCCGAAGGCTGGGAAGTGGAGAACTTAGCTACCCGCCAGGCGTGGGAAGACCAGTTGGAGCAGCTTAAGGAGATAGAGCAAGAAGTACAGGAAGGCCTCCTGAGCCCCGTTCCTTATTTCATGAAAAAGAACCTTATGGATATTTCCATATTGGCAGGATATATGGGCACCTGGAAATGGCGCGTCAAACGCCATTTTAAGCCTGCTGTATTCCAAAAGCTCAGCCGGAATACCTTAGCCAGATATGCGCAAATATTTAAAATAACGCCGGAAGAATTAGTCCGTTTCGGGAAATAATCTCAGCACCAAAGTGGCTGATTATCTTTTATACCTGCAAGACATTTAGCCGTAATAAAACATCCGTACAGTGGAGGAGCTTAAAACCATTTCTTTTTCTCAATCGAACAATTCTTCATTTCTGCACAGGCAACATGCACATTGCGAAAGCGGTGTTACTGCCAACCTGCTTTACCATAATGGTATATCTATTTCGGAGCCTATGGCGTTTGGCATCGGAGCGGGAATTTTTTTCGGGCACCTGCCCTTTGTTAAAGTAAGCGGGATGCCTGGTACTACTTTCAGAATATGGCCCGGATACATTTTTAAAAGGGTTACGCAGAGGCTGGGCATTAAAATATGTACTCAAAAATTCGGCACTCCGGCAAAAGCTATGGATGCATTAGATACCACGCTAAGCCGTGGAATTCCGGTCGGAATGCTGGCTGGTGTTTATTATCTTGATTACCTGCCTGAGGCTTTTCGCTTCCATTTTAACGCTCATAACCTGATCGTTTATGGAAAAGAAAATGATTTATACCAGGTTAGTGACCCTATCCTGGAGCACACGTCCTTAATAGGAAGGGAAGCACTGATACGCGCCCGGTTTGCCAAGGGCTTTCCCGAGCCCAAAGGAAAAATGTATTATATCACTGCTGTTCCCGATAAAATTGACTATACAAAAGCAATTCAGGAAGGCATCAAACAGACTTGCTTTTTCATGTCTACCCCACCCGTGCCCTGGTTTGGGGTTAATGCCATACATTTATTGGCAAAAAAGATCACTGCATACCCCCGGAAGCTTACGCACAGGCAACAAGTGCTTTACCTGGGCAACATTATACGCATGCAGGAAGAGATCGGTACCGGCGGCGGGGGCTTTCGTTTCCTGTATGCAGCCTTCCTGCAAGAAGCGGCAGAATATACCGGCAACCATTCTTTAGGCCTGCTGTCAGAACGCTATACCCAGATCGGTGATTTATGGCGGTCGTTCGCTTATAATGCCGCGCGCATCTGCAAGTCAAGGGAAAGTGATCTTATCTCTTATACCGAGCTGGGAAAATTTCTACATAATATAGGTGACAAAGAGCAGCATTTTTTTAAAGAACTTAAAAAGCTAAAATGGTAATCATCCTTTAGTTAAAAACGCAGGTATTAATGGGGATGGAATAAATGATCATTTCTTTCCACGACAACTTCTATCTAAGGGTACTACTTCTTTTCACATGATTATCTTCAACCGCTGGGGACAAAAAGTATTCGAAACTGATGATATACAAGGCCGGGGCTGGGACGGTTACTTTAATACTAAAAAGCAGCCTGAAGGCG
>JBEBVI010000149.1:0-9304 GCA_040392805.1 Taibaiella helva | reverse complement strand
ATTTTTTGATTTTTGAATTCCGGCTAACGTATCAAAGTAATATCTCCCGTCTGCTGCGACTTTTTGCCGAAGGCATCTACAAGTTCTATAATATAATAGTAAGTGCCTATATCAGCAATACGGTTGTTGTACGTTCCATCCCAGCTGGGATAGGCCTCCTGTACCGAACTGAAAACCAACTGTCCGTAACGGTTATAAATACGGAATGAAGTGATCTCGGAATAGCCTACCGTACGTGGCATCAATACATCGTTTTTACCATCTCCGTTTGGCGAAAAAGCATTAGGCACAAATACACTGCCCGTTCTGACCACCCATATCTCAATTGTATCGGTTGCCACGCAGCCTTCCTCATTAGTACCGATCAGTACATATTTATACCTGCCCGTATCAGGGAATGTAACCTTAGGGTCAGCTATATTCGGATCACTCAGGTAATCTTCCGGCCACCATTTATAATAGGTACTTCCGGTTCCCCGCAGGTTAAAATCATAGCCCAGCACAATAATCGTATCATTTCCTGCAAATGGATTAAAATAAGGCAGGGGTACTGTTTTGGTCACCGTGTCCCTGCATCCCAACGCGCTTTTCGAGATCAGGGTGACGTCACGCGGCCCCCCCGGTTTTGAAAAAATATGTTCCGGGTTCTGCTCTCCTGAAGTAGTTCCGTCACCAAAATTCCAGTTCCAGGAAACAATCGGCGGATAAGTTGCTTTGGTAGAATCATAAAATCGGATAGGCGATTCGGGGCAAAGCCTGCCGGCCCATTCAAAGTCGGTTTTAAATTCAGGATATATTTTCACTAAGCGGGTAATGCTATCCTGGCAGGTACTTCCTCTATTTACATATAGCTTTACCGTATAAGTACCCGTATCAGGATAAGTATATGTGGGCTCAAACTCGGTAGATGTTGCGCCGGGCACACCAAATTCCCAGTAATACTCAAAGCCGCCCGTGCTACTGTTGGTAAAACGTACGGTATAGCCTTTACATTGAATGGTATAAGTATTAGGCACATCTTCCATTTCCGGGATATTAGCCACCACTGCTTTAGAACAATTGGTTACTACAAACTGGACATCCCTCGACACCGTATTAATGATTTGCCCGTTCCTCCATTCGTTAACACATACGGTAACCACAAAGCGGCCATTTGCGCTCGGGGTGCCCGTCATCATACCGGTAACCGGGTTAATCTGCATAGGAGGCATACCCGAAATAGGCATGGAAGGAGAGTAAGGAGGCATGTAAGGGACAGACGTATGAGGAGGAGGCGTAATATCTCTCCCCATCGGTAAAGGATTGCTTGTAGATCCTCCTAAACGGGCCGTACAGAGCTCATAGCTCAGCGAATCGCCGTCTGGGTCTGTCGCGGAAAAGTCGTACACAAACGGATTATTGGAACATATGATCTGTGGCGGCAACGACTTGAACACCGCACTATTGTTGGGGCATTCCCCCTGATTAAACGGTGGAATCTTTGCACTGTAGGTCACTCCTACATTACCCGGGTTGACAATATTGTTAATGGAAGCATTACGACAGCAACGCTGGTAGACGATATCATAGCCGGTGGCAGAGGGTGGCAGTACAACCTTAAACCGAAACACCTGCCTGCTCAGACAGGTATTGGGGTAATTATTAATACAGGCATTACTAAAGTTAGGATCTACCCGTTCTGTAAGGTTAGAGGGTACCGAGCCCTGCCGTACCAGCTGCCTTCCGGAGCCGGAAGTATATATGGCGTAATAAGCAGGGTCATCCTGTGCAATAGCCTGGGGCTCACCATACAGGCAATCCTGAAAAAGTGTGAGGGTGATTTCGAAGGTATCATTCCCGAGGCAACGGTAAGTAATGTCACCCCCGATCATATGAGAAGCATAGGCTACAAATGAAAATAAGACCGGCACTACAGCAACAAATAGAAAGCGACATAATCTTCTCATTCTGTAACCTGTTTGATTTATTAATAACTTACCTGGCAAAGATAAGATAGTATATAAAAGAAAATATCCCGCTGAGCCATATACTAAGGTAATAAGTATTCTTTAACGATATTATTTTCAGTTATAAATTCCGAATGGGCGTACAGGTATAAAATAAGCGAAATTCCAAACCCAAATAAATCTTTGCGCTGCCGCGGGAAACCGCCCCGACAGGTGATCGAAATAAAATTTTTTATAATTATTCAAAAAACTTACCTTTGCCACCCAAAAATTTCTTATAAAAGGAGGACTTAAACATTGGAAGAAAACCAAATTATTAACAATCAAAACAGTGCTCATGACGATTTCGACTGGAACGTTGATAAGCGCAATGTAGCTTCTTACAGCAAAGAAGTACGTGAACAGCTTGAAAAAAGCTATGACGAGACCTTCAAAAGCATTGAAGAGTCTGAACTGATCAAAGGTACAATCGTCGGCCTGACCAAAACAGATGCTATTGTAAACATCGGTTTCAAATCAGACGGCCTTGTATCGCTCAACGAATTTCGCGATATGCCTAACCTTCAGGTAGGCGACGAAATCGAAGTGCTGGTACTGGAAAAAGAAGACCGCGATGGTCAGCTTAGCCTGAGCCGCCGTCAGGCACGCCAGGTACGCAGTTGGCAGAACGTGGTAGACTACTTCAAATCAGGCGAAGTGGTTACCGGAACAATTACCTCCAAAACCAAAGGCGGTCTTATTGTTGACGTTAACGGACTGGAAACCTTCCTGCCCGGCTCACAGATTGACGTTAAACCGGTTACGGATTACGATCAGTATGTGGGTAAAACAATGGACTTTAAAGTGGTTAAAATCAACGAGCAGATCAGAAATGCCGTTGTATCTCATAAAGCCCTCATCGAAAGCGACCTGGAACAACAGCGCGGCGAGATCATGTCCAAACTGGAAAAAGGCCAGGTACTGGAAGGTACCATCAAAAACGTTACCGACTTCGGTGCATTTGTGGACCTTGGCGGCGTAGATGGCTTATTATATATCACAGATATCAGCTGGGGACGTATTTCTCACCCGAACGAAGTATTATCTAACGGTCAGAAGCTGAACGTGGTGGTGCTTGACTTCGATGATGAGAAAAAACGTATCAGCTTAGGCCTGAAACAACTGACTCCGCATCCATGGGATAACTTACCTGCTGAAATCGAAGAAGGTGCTACTGTAAAAGGTAAAGTGGTAAATATCGAAGACTACGGTGCATTCCTCGAAGTATTACCCGGCGTAGAAGGTCTGGTGCACGTTTCAGAAATCACCTGGAGCTCACAACCTATCAATGCTAAGGAGTTCTTCAAGATGGGAGATGAGTACAGCGCAAAAGTAGTTACTCTGGATAAAGAGGAACGCAAAATGAGCCTGTCCATCAAACAACTGACTGATGATCCGTGGGGATCTATCGAAGAGAAATTCCCTATCGACAGCCGTCACAAAGGCGTGGTTAAAAACATCACTCCTTATGGTGTATTCGTTGAGCTGGAAACAGGTATCGGCGGCATGATCCACATCAGCGACCTGAGCTGGACAAAACGCTATAACCACCCCAGCGAGTTTACTAAAGTTGGCGATGAGATAGAGGTAAGCATCTTAAGCATAGATAAAGAGAACCGCAAATTATCTTTAGGACACAAACAACTGGAAGATGATCCATGGAATACTTTTGAAAGCATATTCCCTATCGGTTCACAACACGAAGGCACTGTTATCCGTAAGGATGACAAAGGCGCTGTAGTGCAACTGCAATATGGTCTCGAAGCATACGCTCCGGCACGCCACCTGCGCAAAGAAGATGATACTACAGTAAGTGTAGAAGAAACACTGCCTTTCGTTATCATCGAATTCGACCGCAACGACAAGCGTATCATGGTTTCGCACAGCAAAGTATGGGAACAAGCTAAAGCTGAAGAAAGAGAAGCTGAAGCCAAAGCCGCACAAGCTGATGTGGAAAGCACCAAGAAGGCAGTGAAAAACATCCAGGCAAAAGTAGAAAAAGCTACCTTAGGCGACCTGGGTGCATTAGCTGACCTGAAGAATAAGATGAAAAACGAAGAAGAAGGAAAATAAAACACTCCCGATTCTTTTCATAAAGAAAAGCCCGCCCTACATACAGGGCGGGCTTTTCTTTTAACAAAATTGAATATAATCCAATTAAAATCTTTGCATTGTTACGTCTTCTTTGCGCGGTTGCGCGAAATAATAATTTACGCTGTCATTTTCTCCGTAGATTTTTGTACAAAATATTAAGTTCTGCAAAGTTTTTGAATAAATCTGCAAAAACTTTTCAATAAAACAGGTAGAACGAAAACAATGCAGCACTTTGTGCATATCATAAGCAAATGCTCTGTCAGGAGTATAAAAAACCTGTAAGATCTTCGAAAACCCTCTGTGGGTTTTCTTAGCTCTACGTGTTTTATCTGAAGCCATTACATCTAACAGGTGAATCCAGCAAGGGTATACTACTGTTAAATCAAAGGTATCATGTCACAACCACTTAATTTCAATAAATTAATGCTCACAATTCTTCCATTTTTAATTTTTGACTTAACACTACCTATAAGTTTTTTATTCCCAACCGGAAACCCCAAAGCGGCTCGCTCAACTGAGGGTCAATGCCGATAATAAAATCGAGTCTTCCTAACCTGACCCATTGTACACCTATATTGTCCAGGCCGGCGAAAAACTCTGCGTAATAATTATTCTCATTGATGTATAAGGCATTCGAGCCAATGAGTATATACCAGTTGAGCTGTTTCAATACAGGGATCTTATTACTGAGCCAACCGGCCCAGTTCCACTCTACATGAGCCTGGGTAAAGAGATCGGCGGTATTGCTGAATTTATAATAAGGAGCCAGCTGGAAGCTTTGGAGGTAAGGAGTGGCAACAAATGTACGGTTTCCCGGAATGTGATTCCAGTCAGGCAAACCTACGTTCTTCTTATTTATAAACCCACTTACTTTAGCATAAAGGCTGCATATACCATATAATTTCAACGGTATACGGTGCCGGAAGTCTATGGCCCATTTGTCAAAGTTGCTTGTGCTATTGCCTACTCCCGGGATTGCTTTGTGATAAGTAAGCGAGAATACCGGGCTATTGGATATAACCGGCATTTTGTAATCCGGGTATAATATATATTTCCAACCCGGCTGGTAGCTGATAGTAGCCTGTACGCTGAAAGCCGTATGGTCTGTAAACACAGGCAATCCGGCAGGCTGGTTACTTGTTATTTTCCTGCTGTTCTCCGAATTGAAAGTATAGTCAGCCGTATTGTATAATGGTATTCTGTGATCGTAAGCAACCTGCCCTGAGAAGGATAGACCATTACCCCAATGCCGTTCGGCAGATAAAGTAATCAACCGGCCTTCATATAGCTTCATATAGTTTAATCCGGCAAACAGGGTATAGGCCGTGTTCATCAGCGGACTGATGGGGTTATCGTTATTGATCTGGCAAACAGCTTGCCCTGCCTGGATCTCCCATCGCCAATACCGTTCTTTCCAGTCACTGCTGCTGACCTGGTAAGCAGCTTTAAATAACGGGTTATAATGTGTATTGCCGAATCCGTAACGATTATTGATGTGTACCTCAAGAGCTCGTTTATCGGATATGGCATAATTCCAGGATAGCCGCAGGTTCACCACGAGGCCTTCAACTGTATTGTATCCGATGGCTTCGGCTAATGAGGATATGGAAAAAGTGTGCGGGGAGTATTTCAGCGAAGGGCCCGTATACAAAATGCTTATAGCATTAATATTTGCCCGGGCCATGCGGTCTGCGGAATCCTGTGCCTTTTTCTTTACGTAATACAAGCTGTCTTTTATTTTAAAATCGTGTACTTCATCACCGGCCAGAGGTACGGGCCGTATACTATCCCAGTGTTCTGCTTTATAATCAAGTGCGCTGCTGTCGTATGATGATATGATTCTTTTAGTAAACAAACCGGGATCAACGGGTCTGTTCAGCATTTGATTGGTATAACTGGTAGCCATGCTACCGGCAATATCAATTCCGACAATATTGATGACCGGATAAATCACCTGGCCAGCGATAACCCAGTTGTTGTTATCGGTACGTCTGTAGTACTGCTCCAGCCTTAAAGTGTCCAGCATATCAATCTGCGACTCTTTGTCCAGTACCAGGTCTACACTTTGAAACACCCATTCATCTTCTACCACGTAGACATAGCCCTTAAACAGGGGACTATATTTATGTTTGGGGATGACCTGGATTTTACTGATCATAGTACCGTTGTCCCAATAACTTCCCTTAAACCGGTAGCGGTAATAAGCGAAAGCATTATCATGTGCCGGAGAAACAAATCCCCGTTTGTTTAATCCTTTCAATATCTCTATATTATTGCGGTATATGTCTGTAACCGGTGGCATGGTGGCCCAGCCTACGCCTTTAGGGTCACCGCTTTCTCTTATAGATTTTATCCGGGTGTGTTGTTTACCGGGAGCTTCGAAGGTATAGTGAGCCGTTTCTTCCAGCAGGTAAATGATACCTTTCCCCATAGAGTCTAAGCCGGCCTCTTCGTTCATTTTTTTATAGTCTTCATTGCCGATATCAAAGCCGATAATGCTTTTGGGCATAGATCGTATACGTAATACACCTTTCAGGTAAATATCGGTTTGCAGAGAACTTATCTGATGTTCTCTGAGCTTTTTCTTAGCAATTACTTTCCGCATAATGGGATAGGCCGGGTCTTCACCATTTGCTTTAATAACAACTTCAGCTATTTCAAGCTGCTGGGGGAACATCCGGAAATCCAGCATAATATTATTTCCGGCGGCATATACTTCCTTTATTATGGTCTGGTAGCCTATTACCTGGCAGCTTATACGATGGTTACCGCCCGGCACATCCAGGATATAATAGCCTTCTTCATTGGTCAGTGTTCCTTTACTGGTACCTGATAATGCCACAGCAGCCCAACCTATCGGTGCACCCTGGTCATCCGTTACTCTTCCCTTTATAATTGTAGCATGCAGTACAGGGAAAAGAAACAATTGAAGGAAACAGGTATATAAAACAAATTTTATCATTTCTTTCATGTGTGTTGTCGGGTATAAATATAGCCTGTATTATAACTACTTCCGGTAGCATCCACCATGATACAGTTACCTGTATCCGGTATATTACCTCCTATACTTCCCGCTCAGACATGGTTGCCCCAACAGTTCAACTTTAATACAAAGATATCCGTTATTCCCTTTACTGTTGAGATAAAATGTTTTATTAAAGTAATATCTGACCATTAGCCCTTGCTGCAAATATCACAATGAGCCATTACCTTATCAGGGTTACGTTTCCCTTGTATTCTTCCCGGATACCGTTGTCCGAAACTATTTCAACCAGGTATATATATACACCGCCCGGCTGATCCTTTCCGTTGTATTTTCCATCCCACCCCCTTCCTTCCGCCTCGATAGTTTCAAACAGCAACTGCCCCCACCGGTTAAATATCTGCAGCCTGAATCTTTGTACACCTTCCGCTAACAACCCGCGGGGGAAGAAGTAATCATTAGTCCCATCTCCATTGGGTGTAAAGACGTTAGGGATATCTATATAGCAGTCTTTGATAACCTCAACAGATCCTGTAGCGTTACATCCTGATCGCTTATCTGTAAGGGTAAGGCTGTAGGTACCGGGCTGGGTTAGCTTTATCTCAGGTGTAACAGCTCCCGTATTCCATTTGTAAACCAGGTATTCCCTATCCTGCAGCAGCTTATTATGCAAAACAACGGGGTTCCCGTTAAAGCACAGGCCGGTATCACGCCCTAAATCTACCCGGGGCAATGGCGAGACAGTCACTCCTGCGGTATAAACAGATTCGGGACAGGCACGGAAAGAGGCATGGAGGCTTACACTTAATATGCCGGATTGATCAAAAGCATGCCGGAGCGGGCTGCCACCGGCAGCATAGCCGGTACCGTCACCGTATTGCCAATACAACTCCTTTATCGTATGACTTTGCATTTCGTGGTATATCGTAATGGCTTCACCTTCACAAATATGCCCCGGGTTAAGGGTAAAGAAAGCAGTATATGGCGTATCTGCCACAATATACCGGCGGGCTGTATCACGGCACAAATCGTTCAGGTAACTGATCAGTTGCACTTCGTATGTACCCGGCTCCGGGTAAGTAATTTCCGGGCTGTAAGAAAATGAAGAATCACCATTACCCAAATACCAGGTAAACTCTTTGTAAAGCGAATGAGAAGTATTGACCAGCTGTAGTAATTCATCCTTACAAACTACAGTGTCGGCCTTAAACGAGACTTTATAATCGTTCTCAGGATAAGTAACAACAAAATCATCCCGGTAATATTGGCAAAGCGAATCAATTTGGTACGTAACCGTATAATTACCCGGACGGTTCACTTCGCGGACTGCATCTGTGCTACCATCTTCCCAAAGGTAATTATACGCACTTTCATTTACGGGATGGAGCCATACCGTATCAGCCTTACACATACCGGCATCATGCATAGTGGTATCAAAATGTTGTGTCGTCAACACAAATACTACACGAAACGTATCTATATGAATATCGTATTTACAAGGAGAATTAATCGGCACATTGTACTTCACCCAGTATATGCCTGGGGTATCCACCACTCTTATTGTGCCCGTAAGGCCGTCATTCCAGGTATATGCCCAGCCGGTGGTATGTTTTGGGGTAAGTGTACGTGGATTAGAGCAATAGGACGAATCAAGCGTGGAACTGAAAAAGCGGCGGTGCGTGTATATAGTGCCGGTATTGGGCATACCCCAGGTTGCGCTACCTACTTGTAACAGGAAGCCTTCTTCTTCAAACTGACAGGACTGTCCCGGCAGGTTGGGTTGGTTAACGACGGATAATTTATTGCTGTGTCTTGCACCATAAATTTTACCATCAGGCGCCCTTTGCATCGCAAAAACTCTTCCTGTGAAAGATAACCTTATTTTTGAAGCAGCCATCGTATCGGGATTCCCTGAACTTAGGTCAAACTGGAATACGCCTATATCATCAGGATCAAGAGGCCAGCTAAGTGTTGACGAACTTTGCACTGAAGTATATAACTTACTATTATCCGGTGAGAATACCGCTCCGTAATAAGTAGAAAATAAAGAGTCCCGCATTGAGGTAAGGCTATCGGGAGCAGGAATACTATCCAATACAACGGGATTGCTGACCCTGCCGTTGTTCACATTGAAATCATATAGCGTTAGTCTTTCCTGCGGAACGACTAACTTCTTCCGATCCGGCGAAACGTCAATGGTACCGGCTAATTCATAATATCCGGAGAGGTTTTTTTGTATATA
>JBEBVI010000148.1:0-9327 GCA_040392805.1 Taibaiella helva | reverse complement strand
TTGGGGAACGAGTTGTTACCTGGGTTTTATATAATGCGTCTTTTGCTTTTGATGTATCAACACTCAAAATTTCTACTTTGTTTTTAGCCGAGTCAATCCACTCTCTGACAAGTGTCCAACCTGGATCTACCTTGTTAATAAGTTCGTCAATAGCACACATTTTCGCTTGTCCGAAAGCTGCAAATGAGACTAAGAGTAATATTGCACTTGTCAAAAGTTTTATCATATCGCAGAATCTTTCTAAAATAGCCCCAACTACTGTATTGAAACATTATCCAGGACATTCCTCAACGGATCCGATATCTTAAGTTAAGGGTTCGAGATCAGAGCAACCCATTACCGAGTTTTGTTTCAGTTCATTGAGATGTTTACAACAGACAACACATGGTCTTATATAACAGAAACTCCCCCAACACAATAATTTTTGCCCTCATAGACTAACCTGAAGCAGCCTAACCTTTCGAGTCACTATGCCAGGCATCAAAAAGTAACTGAAGGTAATGGTTTTCTTCAACCGTTATCACATCATCGGCCTTTGTGAGGTTCAGCGCGAACTGCAGCAGGTTATTTCGTTCTTCGGGAGTTGCATCATCGTAAAAATCATCCATATATTTTAAGAAATGCGCTTCCCACTCTTCGGGCTTCAGATTACTGATCTTTTCCATCTCCCTGTCCAGACTAACATGAAAGGGAAATTCCTGGTTCAGGTATTCTTTTATTACCATATCTTCTTCCATTTTAAAGCGGAAGTCTACCGCCGAAAGGATCATCAGAAGATGGTAACCTGCAATAGTTTTATTGGTTCTGTTATTGGGCATAGTTTATTCAATTACGAATTAGTCAATTACGAATTGGCTTTGCGTCGTCGTGACTTCTTTACGCCGTTGCGTGAAACTATTCAATTACGAATTAATTTTCAACTTTCAACTCTACAACGGATTAGCCATTAAGAGATTCAGATCGGTGAATTTTATATCAAACCTCCTGGCTATGGGTGCATTGGTTACACAACCTTTATATAAATAAACCCCGTTTCTGATTCCGGCCTTGGCCTGCAAAAGATGCTCTACCCCGCCCCGGTCTGCGCATTCCAGTACAATAGGCATCAACACATTACTAATGGCGCGCGATGCCGTACGGGATACGCCGGAAGCGATATTCGGCACACAATAATGCAGTACATCATACTTTTTAAATATCGGATGCTCATGAGAAGTAGGCCTTGAAGTTTCAAAACACCCACCCCGGTCGATGCTGACGTCTACAATGACGGAGCCTGACTTCATATTACTTACCATTTCTTCCGTTACGACCACGGGCGTTACACCATTCACCGGCTTCAAAGCACCTACGGCAACGTCGGCATTACGTAACTCTTCTCCCAGTTCACGTGGTTCTATTACCGATGTGAACAGGCGTCGGCCGATATTATTCTGAAGGCGCATCAGCCGGTATATGGAATTATCGAATATTTTTACCGAAGCACCCAATCCTAAAGCAGTGCGGCTGGCAAATTCGCCTACTACACCGGCACCTATGATCACAACTTTGGCCGGCGGGACTCCGGAAATACCACCCAATAATATACCTTTCCCATTATGGACATTACCGAGATATTTGGCGGCGGTCAATATCGCTGAGCTACCGGCTATCTCGCTCATAGAGCGCACAATGGGATAAATACCGGAATCGTCTTTTATAGAATCGAATGTAATCCCGATTATCTTTTTCTTCATCAGGGCTTCAACCATAGACGCTTTTAGGAAAGGGAGGTGTATGGGAGAAATAATAACCTGATCCGGGCGCGTTAGCTCCACCTCTTCCTCTGCAATAGGTGCCGATTTAATGATCATCTGGGCCTTATATACCTCTGCCTTATCATAAACAATACGTGCACCCACCTCGCTGAAATCCGTATCAAAATAAAAGGAATGCTCTCCCGCATTATGTTCCACGACTACCTCATGCCCGTTCTGTATCAAAACCGAAACAGCCTCCGGCGTCAGGGGTACACGGTTTTCCTGAAAAGATGTTTCTTTGGGAATACCAATAAACAGGCGTTTCCGTTTGGGAACAATCTCTAATGTTTCCTCAAGCGGGATATAAGAAAATGAGGGCGAAATATGTGGTTTGCTTAACATATAATAAATGTGCAGTAAGGTAATATGTTTTTTTCTATTTTAAAAGCATCGCACGCTAAAAAAATGCTATTTAGCTCACAAAAGTACAACTCACATAGCTTCCTCTTTTCAATTCAGGTAAAATACATTATCAGTCAGCCGCTTTATATATCATTATATTACAAACCGTATAGTAAGATGGATACTACCATATTATTTTTTGCTAACTTGCCCTTCAGTTCTCCCAACGGTATAAAATCGGGAATACATTGACATTACGCTACTGGTTCAATAAAACATTATACGGCCTCTCCGTTCTATGGGGTGTTATCACTCTTGTATTTATATTATTTAATGTACTTCCGGATGACCCTTCTCGCCTGACCATGGGACAGCGAAGTGACCTGGCATCTGTAGAAAATGTAAGGCGGGAGCTGAACTTGGATAAACCGGTTATGGAACGGTATTTTCTCTACCTGAATGATTTGTCGCCGGTTTCACTCTACAGCAAAGCGGATATGGATGATAAGTATACGGTATATCTTAGCTTATCAATAGCCCAACAGAAAGAAATCGTACTTAAAAAACCCTATTTAGGCAGGTCTTACCAGAGTAAACGCCTGGTATGGGATATCCTCGCCGATGCCCTGCCCGGCACTATTGTACTTGCCCTTACAGCTACACTGTTTGCTACTGTAGCAGGTATCGGGCTCGGGGTTTTAGCAGCATTAAAGCGGGGCACATGGGTAGACACTTCGTCCCTGTTAGCCAGCATTGCCGGTATCTCTGCTCCTTCTTTCTTTGCCGGTCTGCTTATCGCCTATACTTTCGGATACCTCTTAAGCCGGTTCACCGGGTTAAATATGGTGGGGAGCCTTTGGGAGTATGACCTGTACGGGAACAAGCACCTTGCATTATCCAATCTGATCCTCCCGGCGTTAACCCTGGGTATACGTCCGCTTGCTATTATTACACAGCTGACACGCAGCTCTTTGTTAGACGTATTGTCACAAGATTATATAAGAACTGCTTTTGCAAAGGGCCTGAAAAAGCACCAGGTAATATGGCGGCATGCTTTGCCCAATGCTATCAACCCAGTGATAACAGCGGTTTCCGGTTGGCTGGCAGAATTATTGGCCGGTTCCTTTTTCGTGGAATTTATTTTCAGCTGGAAAGGTATCGGAAAGCTCACGGTCGACTCACTGGATAAATTCGACTTTCCTGTTGTTATGGGTGCAATATTGGTGACGGCCACTATCTTCATTGTCATCAATATGCTGACGGATTTGGTTTATACATGGATTGATCCGAGGATAAAATTGAGATAGACAGATTTTCATTCTATACTGCAATATAGGTATGGGCCAAAAAAAATCCTCATTGATACCCTGCCAGCTTGGATGGTTTTACGAAATTGCTATCATTCCCGGGAAGCATGTTGTTTTTAACAAACTTCTTTTTTCCTCTATACGCTCCTATATCAAAATACATTAAAGATCAGACTATAACACCTCATACATATTGTTTCATATTTATTTTACGTTTTTTTCATAACCTTCAAAATGATGTATTTTACCTGGTAAGTCCCAAGTACCTAAAGCGAAACAATAAAAAAAATTAAAAATTGTTTGAATAGCTCAATTTGTTTTTATACCTTGACCCGATATTTTTTAAAAACCTAAAAAACAGTAAAAGTTATGAAGAAATTTTTTGCCTTATCCGGGCTGGTTGCATTTGCAGCTTCCATGATCTTGACTTCATGTAGCAAAAAAGGAAATTACACTTGTGAATGTACATGGGATATTGGGGGTCAAAAAATGACGCAAAGTGTCGAATTCAAAGATGTTAAGAAAAAAGACGCAGAAAAATCCTGCAATGTGAGCTACTTTGCAGCAGGTATTACAGGCGACTGCAGCCTCAAATAATCTTCTGAGGATTGTTTAAAGCCGGCACACGAAACGTCGGCATAGCCTGTTCTTTCGTGTGCCTCTCTCCTGCCAATTACTGGTTGAGGTTATTTTTCCATCACTGAACATAATTTATTACATCAATCTATACATGTGTAGTATCTGCAGTCCGGCTAATTAAACTCTATTTCTTCTTACGAACCCGGTCAGTACCTTTATCAAAATATCAACTTTCCAAGACATCGCTTATACTCATCTTCGCAGACACTCAGGAAGACGTACATTTGTATATTCAGAACAGATCACTATTAATCATCATAATATTACTGCGCTGTTTATCTCAATGTTATTCTGAATTTTAACTTTTGACCTGATTATAAGATGTCATACTGCCTCGCAATAGAACAAATGCCCGATAGCGCTAAAAGAGCGCTACACAAAAATTATCACGACCATCACTATGGCTTCCCCATACATGACGATAACGAGCTTTTCGGACGACTGGTCATGGAGATCAACCAGGCCGGCCTGAGCTGGGAAACCATCCTGAAAAAAGAAGAACATTTCAGACGGGCTTACGACCATTTCGATATTCAGAAGGTTGCGGCTTATTCGAAGGAGAAAGTAGAAGAGCTGTTGAGCGATCCGGGCATTATAAGGAACCGTCTGAAAGTAAATGCAGCTATTGCCAATGCCCGCACCATTATTGACCTGCAAAAACAATTCGGCTCCTTTGAAGAATGGCTGACGCACCACCACCCGAAAAGCAAAGCCGAATGGGTAAAGTTGTTCCGAAAAACTTTTAAATTTACCGGAGGGGAGATCGTGAACGAGTTCCTGATGAGCACAGGTTACCTCCCGGGCGCACATATCGGGACCTGCCCCGTATATCATAAAATTATGGATCAGAGCCCCATGTGGCTGAAATAAAAAAGCCGGTACACATCCCCCGGAACAACAAACAAATGGCAATGACAGATTTTGATATACAGCCAAAGCTGGAAAATGAAAAAGCCCTTCTTATCCCTTTAACGGAAGAAGACTTCGAATCCCTGTACCTTTTAGCATCCGACCCTATGGTCTGGGCTCAGCACCCTAATAAAGACCGGTGGAAAAAAGAGGCCTTCAGAACTTTCTTTGACGGCGCAATGCAGAGTGGCGGGGCGTTTAAGGTTATTACTAAAGATACTTTGAGCGTAGCTGGCAGTACCCGTTTTTATGATTATAACGAAAAAGATAAAAGCATCCTCATCGGCTACACTTTTTACGGGCGCGACTACTGGGGAAAAGGCATAAACCATGCTGTAAAAATGACCATGCTGGACTACATATTCCAATTTGTGGAACGCGTGTATTTTCATATTGGAGTAGGAAACCTCAGGTCGCAGATCGCCATAGGTCGCTTGGGGGCCGTTAAGATCGCGGAGCAGGAAATAGCCTATTTCGGAGAAGCTCCAAGGCCCAACTATATCTACAAGATAGATAAAAAGGACTGGCAGGATAATGCAGACGGGGGTGTGGCATAAAACAGCCGGATTTCCTTCAGTAACTAAATTTCCTCTTTTCCATAAAATAGTACTACCTATGAATGAAGAACGTAAAGCACAGATAAAAGAAAGCTTTCATCGCTCTAAAATGATGGACCTGTTCGGTGCGGAGATGACACAACTAAGTAAAAGCTATATTGAAATCACTATACGGAAAAAAGACTTTATGGTACGGCCTGCAGGCATGTTTAACGGAAGCGTCATCGCCACACTTGTTGATGTTTCATCCGGCTATGCTGCAGTAAGTGCACAGAAAGAAGACAGCTACTTCACAACCGTTGAACTGAAGATCAACTACCTGCGCCCAGCTATAGGAGCGCACCTTGTAGCCAAAGCACAGGTTATAAAAAGCGGTAAAGTGCTTACAGTTGTCCGGTCTGACATATACGCCTGCACTGACGCCAGGGAAACACTGGCGGCAACTTCGCTGGTTACATTAATGAAGCTGGGAAAAAGTAAATAATACAGACAATCCGTACTTACTCACTTTAAATTTATAACGTAACAATGGATAATTTTTTAGAAAGCGCCCGGAAACAATTCCTCTACTATAAAATGCTGGGAGAAAAAGCCATGGCGCAACTGGACGAATCACAACTCTTCTGGCAGGCTAATGAAGAAAGTAACAGTATCGCCATCCTGGTTAACCATATAACTGGTAATATGCTATCCCGCTTCACCGATTTTCTGACCAGCGACGGAGAAAAACCCTGGCGCAAAAGAGATGCCGAATTTGTAAATAAATTTGACAACAGGCAGCAAATAATGGACTACTGGGAAAAAGGCTGGACATGCCTGATGAATACCCTGAACAAACTGACCGGCGAGGACTTGGAGCGTATAGTCTATATCCGTAACGAAGGCCATACGGTAATGGAAGCCCTCAACCGGCAGCTAGCACATTATCCCTACCACATAGGCCAGATAGTGTACATTGCTAAAATACTTAAAAATGAAAAGTGGGAAACCTTGTCCATAGCGCGGAATAAATCGAAGCAATACAATGAAGTTAAATTCAAACAGGAGAAAAAAAGAGCACACTTCACCGATGATCTGCAATGATCCTGTGCGTAGCGCAGCACTAATGATAGAAACCCCTTCCTGTGCGTGTAAAAAAACCAGTTACTACCGAACCGGCCATCCATTTCAAAAAAACTATAATATTGGCATAGTTTTTGAAATTTCTCTCCTAAAAAACAAATGCCTTATGAAAAACATCATTTTTCTTTTACTCGCTGCAGGCGCGCTTACATTTACATCATGCAGTAAAACCAAAAAGCTGGCCAGGCAGCACGATGACCTGAAAGATACCTACGAAACCTTAAAGCGGGAAATGGCGGAGGCACACGTGACAATGGAAGGTGAGAAAGTAAAAGTCGTACTTCCTGAAGCTTTGCTCTTTAAAATCAATTCGGCAGATATCAATACCGATTATGTTCCCATCCTCAACAAGATGGCTACAATCCTGAACAAATACAAAAAAACCAGTATCCTCATTACAGGTTATACAGACATTACCGGCACAGAAACCTATAACAGGGAGCTTTCCAGGAAAAGGGCAGAAAACGCAAAAAAGATCCTGACAGATAATCATATTGCGGACAGCCGTATTCATACCTGGGGACTGGGCGCTGCCAATCCGATTGCTGATAATAAGACAGAGGAAGGAAGAAAACAAAACAGGAGAGTGGAATATATCATCCTGTATAACTATAAAGAAGGCGATGGCAATAAGTAACAAGGAGAGATAAATGCAACATTATTCCTACAGAAGAGGCTTCCTGAAAAGAGACAGCCTCTTCTTTTTTGCAACTCCATACAGCGCCCCTCTATAATACAGTAATAAACTGCCCATACTTCATACAAAACAAACAAGATAAAAATAACCATTACAAATATATTTAAAATTACAGTACCTATATTTTTAAGGCAATTTAGGTTAAAGTACACTACATTTGCATATTAAAATTTAAACTGGTAAAAATTTATTATCTCTACACACTACTGGTAAATGAATAATACGTACAGAGATCTGGTAGATCAAACCTTCCATTTTCCGCAGGAAGGATTCAATGTGGAAGACAACTATCTTCAATTTAACGGCGTTGATATCAAGAAATTGATAGATAAGTACGGAACACCTTTTAAACTCACCTATTTACCTAAAATAGGCCAGCAGGTAGCCAAAGCGAAGAAAATGTTTAATGATGCCATCAGAAAACACCGATACGACGGCCAATACTATTATTGTTACTGTACGAAAAGCTCACACTTCTCCTTTATAGTAGAAGAAACCCTGAAGCAGGAGGTCCATCTGGAAACTTCTTTCGCTTATGATATTGAGATCATCAAGCAGCTTTATAAAAAGAAAAAAGTGACCAAGGAGACCCGCATCATTTGCAACGGGTTTAAAACAAAAGCGTATACCCGCAACATCGCCCGGCTGATAAATGACGGCTTCAAAAATGTTGTTCCGGTATTAGACAATAAAAACGAATTTGACGATTATAAAAAACTGATCCGCTCGAAAGAACCGGTAAATATAGGATTAAGAATAGCCGCCGAAGAAGAGCCGGCATTCGATTTTTATACTTCCAGGTTAGGTATCAGAAGCCGGGATATTCTCGAATTTTACGTGGATAAAATAAAGGGAAACGAGAAGTTTCAGCTGAAGATGCTGCATTTCTTTATGAACAAAGGCATCAAAGACGATGTGTACTACTGGAGCGAGCTCAATAAAGTGATCAATCTCTATTGTCAGCTGAAAAAAATATGCCCGGAGCTGGACAGCGTAAACATAGGCGGCGGATTTCCCATCAAGCACAGCTTAGGATTTGAGTACGACTACCAGTACATGGCTAACGAAATTGTAGCTACCATAAAGAAAGTATGCAAACAACATAAAGTTTCCGTACCGGATATTTATACCGAATTCGGTTCCTTCACCGTAGGAGAATCCGGAGCAGTTATCTATAGCGTTTTAGATGAAAAAATGCAAAATGACCGGGAGATCTGGTATATGATCGACAGCTCCTTTATTACTACCTTACCCGACACATGGGGCATCGGCGAAAAATTCCTGATGCTGCCGATCAACCGCTGGGATGAGGAATACCAGGAGGTACACCTGGGTGGTTTAACCTGCGATAGCCATGACTTCTATACATCCGAAGAGCACATCAATGCCGTGTTCCTGCCCAAAATAAGCAAGATCAAAAATACAGAACCGCTTTATATAGGCTTCTTCCATACCGGCGCTTACCAGGATCAGCTGGCCGGATACGGGGGCATTAAACACTGTATGATACCTTCGCCGAAACATGTAATCGTTGAATACAATAAAGAAGGGCAACTGGAAGACTGGCTCTATGCAAAGGAGCAAAGCCCGCAAAGTATGTTGAAGATATTGGGGTATGTAAAGTAAAGTGGAGCGTGAAAAGAGGTGAATGGGTTTCACACAACGGACGGAAAGGGAAGAAGGATGAGTGGAAAGAGAAGAGGGAAAAGTGGATCGTTGAGCATTCGTAATGGAATAACATCGGGAGTTTCATTTACTTTCCTGAGCAGATCAGGTATGGTAAATGAAACTCTTTTTACGAATAAGAAAACCTGAACCTAAAAAATAATCATCTTTTATGCCTGGAAAAATAGTAATCAATATGCTGGGAGATAATGAATTAGATAAAAATTCAGTTGTAGAAGTTGTTTAAACTTATTTGTGAAATGCATAAGTCCCAGGAATTACTGATTTTT
>JBEBVI010000147.1:0-9441 GCA_040392805.1 Taibaiella helva | reverse complement strand
GATAGCCATATGGAAGATTGAGGAACCGGAAAGTTTCTTCCGGCAGCAAACAGGGCTGATGGTACATAAAAAGAATGACCGGCGCAGGATCGAGCATATAGCCGGGAGATTCCTGCTCCAACAGGTTCTGCCGGATTTACCCTTGCATGAAATACAGGTCAGCGATTTAGGAAAACCTTATTTACCGGGGTATCCCGTATTTTTTTCCATATCCCATTCCTTCCCCTATATAGCCGTAGCCGTTGATCCACAAAAGGAAACCGGGATAGATATACAGGTATTGCAACAAAAAATATTACGGCTGCAATACAAATTCCTTTCTGAAAGAGAACAGGAAATATGCGCTAACGATGCCAGCAAAGTCACCTTAGCCTGGACTGCTAAAGAAGCCGCCTTCAAGCAGTACGGCTTAGGTTCTGTTGACTTCATCCGCCACATGCCTATTAAAAGTATGGACATAGAAGAAGGCAGCGCCAGGATGGTCATGTCCTTTATAAAAGCAGACCATACACCCGAGGTTGCGTTGGCAGGGGGACTGGAAGAGGATTTCGCCTGGGCGGTTACGGTGTAAAATCATATCCGCTTATTTTCCCCAATGGTACAACGGAGCGCAACAGGACAAAGATGCTGATCGGGCTTTTTATCTCCCCTGGTGTATAACGACAAAAAAAGGAGAATAAATTTATTATTCTCCTCATATAATGTCCTAAAATACAATTTCTTATTTTGCTCCCGGTGTAGGCTGGCTTGCGGGTTGCTGTTGCTGCTGCTGTTGTTGCTGGGTTTCCGGTGCTGCGTTTGAAACCCTTTGAATAGGCAGGGTAAACACCGAAATAACAGACAGGGCAGCGATGATGGCCATAGTGTACCATGTTCCTTTTTCCATTACATCTCCCGATTGTTTCACTCCCATAACCTGGGCGCCCATGCTGCCAAAGGTCCCGGAAAGACCACCGCCTTTTGGTTTTTGAACCAGTATAAAGAAACCGAGCACGAAACAGGCCAACAAAATAACTATAGTAATCAGAGTGGTCATTTTACAATTCTTTTTGGATATTTTCTATTTTGGCAGCAAAATAAGTATTTTTTTCAGGATTCAGCAAACTTAATTTTTTATACATTTCAATGGCTTTCTCTTTTTTTCCCTGTTTTACATAAATATCGGCAAGCGACTCACTTATCAGCTCATTGGGCCGTGATATGGAATTGACCGCCATCTCAAATACCTGCTCGGGTATTTCTTCACTCCCCTCCTCTATTGCTGCAGCCAGCTTCTGTTTCTGCCACATGGTTTTCAGCGCCCTCTGGTCTTCTTCTTCCTCCCTGTCTTTCTTACTTTTTGAGTGTATGAAATTTAACCATTCAGCAAAACTCATCACCACCATAAGCGCTTTTTCCTCCCGATCATCATCTGCTCCATCTTTGTCTGCTTCCGGAAGATCTTCTGATACTTTTATTCCCTGCTGCAGAAAATAATCATTTGCCGATAAAGGGATAATGATCGTTTCTTCCGGCTCCTCATTCTCCGGTATTTTTTCGTTGTCGCCCTCCTGCCCTGGCGGCCGGGAGACGGGGTATAGCTCTTCCCCGGTTTGTTGCGCCTGCTCCAACAGTAAAGCCAGCAATACCCTGTTTACCGGGAATGAATGCTGTAAATCATGCAGGATAGCGCTTTCCTGCTTTAATGCAATAAATTTGATATAATGTGCAGGGGCAAAATAAGGATATTGATTTGCCAATTGCAGAGAGACCCTTGGAGCTATTTCCTGCAAGTGGTGTGGTTCTTTCAACCAGTTCGAAATGCGTTCCGTAGTAATCAATGACCGTATTTTTTATTTAAAAAAAAACCAAAGTAACTGTGTCAGAAATAACTTCCACGTTTCCAAGCCTGGGAGATACCTCCACTGAGCCCGCCCTGAGCATAGCCTAAGGGGGCGTCATGACGTTACTTACTTCGTCACAGCTCAGTACAAGTGAGGAAGTTATTTTGACTATTATACAAATAAGCTTACCAATTTACAAATGCCTTATTAAAAATATCATCTGCAATCTCATTTCCTATAGACTCTATCAGGCTGGCTTCCACCGATATCAGCTGCTGGCTGGCCGGGAAATCGGCAAACCGTGTAAAGGATTGCTTAAAGCTGGCCTTTTCATCTATACGATTTTTAAAATCAATTTCTATCGTAATGGTCAGCCTGTTTTGGGAAGATACGCTGGTACTCTGCATACCCGAAATGGTCTGGCTGTAATTGGTGATCGTCCCACTCATATCATAATCCGCATCTTCGGTATTTACAGCAGCCAGGCCGGTCTGCGAAAGTATCCGGTTCCTCAGCTTGTCTGTCAGCGTCTGGCTGAGTGTAGGCACTACATTCAATGCCCGGTTTTCTAATGTGCGGATATTGATTGTTTTTCCCGTAATACTGGCACCGGAAAGACTATAAATACCGCACCCGCTCCAAACAGGTATGAATACACTTAAAATGACCAAGGATAAGAACAGGCTACGCTTCATATCTGCCTGCGAAAATAATGTTTATTATTCAATAGTGATGCCGGGCGCTTTAATCAATTACGAATTAGGAATTATATAAGTCGATTAGGAATTGCGATGCGCATAGATTGTCGTATAAAATCTGTGTACATCATTTTTATCCGTGTCATCTGCGTTTTAATGCACTTTGCCAATTTAATATTCTGGTAAGCCCGTATAATGTTCCGTTCCTATCGAATGTAAATTCCACATTTTGTCCGTTAATACCTATGGTGCTCTTTTGCAGTTCTGATGAGGGATATACAATAAACCTTTTCCCTTCTGTCGTAGTAAGCGTAACGGGCATATCTCTGAAGTCGTCCTGTACGTAGTTCCAGCGGTAGTAAAGCACACCACGTTCCTGGCTGTATTCCAGGAAGGGCACTTTATTATCATACAGGTATTGTTTAAAGAACCAATTATAGTCCCTGCCGGTTACCTCATTTATAACATTAATAAAATCTTTACTGCTGACCAGGCTTTTGCTATAACGTTGGTAGAAGGTTCTTAACCCGGCAAAGAATAAAGAATCATTATTTATTGTAGTCCTCAAGGAATGTAGCATCCAGGCGCCCTTCACATACACATCCCCATCCTTATAGTCAAAGAACCTTCTTTCGAGAGGACCCACCAAAGGCCTTTTATTTTTGATCCTCCATTTATACCACTGCATATATTGATCTCCAACGGCTTTACCATATTTATGCTCCATAAACAAAGCTTCCCCGTATGTGGTAATACCTTCCTGGATCCAGACATCCGCCAGGTCTGCTGCTGTCACGGCATTTCCAAACCACTCATGCCCTATTTCATGCAGCATAATATAATCTTCTTTACCCATCAGGCTATTCCTGTAACCGTTTCCGTAAGCAATAGCCGTTTGGTGTTCCATACCGGCATATGGCGCTTCTACCAGCTTGAATCCGTCGGTGTACCAGGCATAAGGCCCGTAGATCGATTCGTAAAACCGTATATGCTCTTTAGCTGCTTTGAAGTGATGTGTCGCTCTTTCCACATTGGGTTTAAGCACGTAGTGTGTAATGTCCAGCCGGCCATGCTCACTGATACAGGTATCATCAATACGTGCAAAGTTGCCTATATAAAAAGTAATATTGTAGGTATTAATAGGATTATGTACGCTCCAATGAAAGGTGTTGAAACCATTATTTGTCGTTTTACCGCGGAATACGCCATTAGACACAACCATTAAATCACTCCCGGGCAAACTAAATTTCAAATCGGCGCTATCCGGCTCGTCATTAGTGACGTCTTTACAAGGGAACCAGATACTGGCTCCGTCCGTCTCGCAAGCCACCCCTGCCCAGGCATTACCCTGTTTATCTTTTTTCCATACCAGGCCACCCATCCAGGGCGCTTTTTTGGCTTGTACCGGCTGGCCATGATACCTGACATAAATCTTAAATGCTTCTCCCCGCTTCAACGTCCGGGGCAAACTCGTTATCACTGCTCTCCGGTCTCTTGTATATTTCAATAAAGCACCGTCTCGTTCCGACCAGCAAATACGGTCAATATACAAGTTCTGCGCCAGGTCTATCTGGATGCTGTCTGATGCGCCGGTCATGGTTCCTGCAATACCCACCCAACCGGACAACTGTTTCTTTTCCATATCAAATACGATATCCAGGTCATAATGATGAACATCAAAACAGCTTCTCCATTTACTGTTACTGCCCAGCAATATCCGCTCCCGGGTAAATTCGGGATAGGTACCGGCATGCCTGGGATTATGAACGTTGAAATGAATTCCGCAAGATGCCATAAACAGGAGAAGAAACAAGAATATAAGGAGCGAATAAGGCTTCATGATCGTTAGGTAAGAATGAAATAAATATTTAATAAACACAAATGTAGTGATTCGAATTTTTTTAAGCTGAAAGTGAATACCCCTGTTTTCAAAGATAGCTAAGAACTGATTCAGGATAAGCCCCCGATTCTGAAGAGTCTGTTACCGGCCAACCGCCAGGCTGTGATACACCAGGTAAACCACTACTACATTCCAGGCCCTTTTGAATGCTAAAGCTATTGTTTGACCAGCCCGAGCATAATGGCTTTTTTAACCATGCCTACCATATTTTTCACATCAAGTTTTTGCATTAACATAAGCCGGTAGCTCTCTACGGTCCGTTGACTCAGGTGTAGCCGTTCCCCTATCTCCTGGCTGGTCAGCTCCTGAGCAATCAATTGTAAAACTTCCTTTTCGCGGGGTGTTAAATGTTGGGCGCTGTTAAAGAATAAATGATCTTTATAAGCTAATTTTTTTAGCTGATTGGCTACTTCAACAGAAACAATGGGTTTCTCTTTCTCCTCATCACAGACATCTTTTATTGCCCGGATTAATTCTTTCTGTTCCGTATCCTTCAATAAATATCCGTCAACTCCCTTATTAAGTAATAGCTTTATATTATGGATATTGTCATTAGAGCTTAAGATCACTATTTTAACCAGTGGGTATTGTTCTTTTATAACGGGAATTACACCGTCGCTGTTTCCTTCTTTCAATTGCAGGTCTAACAAAATCAAATCCACAGTGCATTTCTTAAGGCCATTTAATAATTCGCTTGTGCCGGCATATCTTGCCACAACCTCAATCTGCTCATTGAGTTGCAACATACTGTTTATCCCCTCTCTAACTAAAGGATGATCATCTACTAATATTATCTTAATCCGCATAGTCATTTGCAATATACCAAAATACTGATTCGATAATAATTTATTTCCAATAAAAGTTAATATGGAATGCAGTATGACTGTTTAATGTAGAATCAATTTGCACTGAACCGTTAAACATATGCACCCTGTCTTTAACACTTTGTATTCCTATCCCTCTTAAGTTGTCAAGTATTTCCTTATCAATGCCCCTGCCATCGTCTTCCACTACAATATGCAGAAGCTGGTCGTTATTAGAAAGTAATATAGTTACTGTACTTGCATCGGCATGTTTCATAATGTTATTACATAGCTCCTGGATAATTCTGTATATGTTCAAAGATAATTCAGGGCTTAAACCATCAAAATGACCGGCTGTATTGATGTGATATGCTATGGATGTGGTTGCAAATAATTTGTAGCAAAAAGCATTAATGGCTTCAACCAATCCGTCATTAAGCAAAATATCGGGAGCTAAATTATGAGCAATATTTCTTACATCAATTACCGTATCCGACAAAATATCTTTTGCCGTTTCAAATTCGTGTATTTGAGACAATTGAGGCTCCTTGTCCTCTGTAGCGGCTAAAAATGATTTAATTGCCGCCAGCTGGCTATTGACACTGTCATGCAAGTCATGCGCTATTCTCGCTTTTTCTTTTTCCTCTCCCTCAATCCTCGACTTTAAGCTGATAATTGTGTGTTCTGCTTTTTGCCGTTTTTGCTGTTGCCTGTATCTCACACCGGCAATTATGGCTAATGAAATGGCTGAAAGTGATATGATCCAAAGCCATAAATTCCGACGTTCTGTTTTCAGTTGTTGCACATTCAGCAAAGCTTCTGACTTTAAAAGCTCTTCGCGTTTCTGGCTTAGTTCGTACTTCGATTCCAGGTTACTTATTTTTACCGCAATATCGGCACTTTTCAGACTGTCATTTAATGTATGGTAGGCCTCTTTCAATTGATAAGCTTTATCAAACCGGCCGAGACCGGCATACAGCTCAGCCTGGCGTGCCAGCAAGAGGGCTTTTTCTTTGGGAGTTTTATCCGAATCCGTTTCAACCAGCTTGTAAAACTGTTTTGCTTTTACATAGTTTTTCTTTTGCTGATAGATGCTTCCTATGTTGCAGAGCAGGTGGTTATAACCATTTTTATCGGCATCGCCCTTTTGATAAAGCGCATAAGCCTTTAATGAATAATATAATGCCGAGTCTGTTTGCTGTATCTTATCATATAAATTACCCAGTCCTAAGTATGCTTTAAAAAGTGTTCCGGCGGTATTCTTCTTTGTTGATAATGTAATAACCTGATGATAAGCACCGGCACAGGAATCCCATTGGTTTAATCTAAAATAATACCCGGCCAGGTTATTGTAACTGTTGGCTAAGAACAAGGTATCTTTAGTCCGCACAGCCGCCTGCCAGGATTTATGCAACAACAGAAAAGCCTGATCGAGGTTGTTCAGCTCGAAAAAAGAAAAGGCCAGGTTATTATAGATATAATACTCTAACAGGAAATTATCTTCCGATTTTGAGGGATACGTGTTTTTATATCTTAATGCCAATAAATAGTGGGAGACTGCTATATCGAACATCGATAAATAATTGCAAACATTCCCTAAGTCATTATAGATAGAAGCAAAATATTCCGTAGCCTGATTCTTTCGGGCAAGTGCAAGCGCTTTTTCTAATGAGGCCAAAGCATCTGAATACTGCCCTGATTTTATTTGTATTTCGGCTATTTTCCTTAAAGAAAGAATAGCCGGCTTTTGCTGATGCGCATTGACTTGCTGTGTATACCTATCTTTTAAATGAAGTAGCGTATTACCGGGTCTTGTGTTGGGGAAATTATAATTTAAACCCCGGTTCAGTTCGCTATAATTTGTATCCGGGTATAAAAAAGAAACGGGTGGAGCATTATTTTGGCCTGATACGGTATTCGTTATGGAAATTAATAACAGAAAAAGCATATAAGCTTCTTTTCTTTTGAAAAACCCCTTTCCAAACATCATCTTTAATTATAATGGCAAATTAATGAAATTACGCCGGTATGGAGTAAAATCAGCATCAGTTTAAAGTCACAGAATTGCCATAATTTTAGTTATTTACTTAAGTTCAAACATGTACTAAACTTATTAGTAGCACTTAATGGTTTATCCCGAGCATTAAGTATTATTTTCAGTAAAAACACGGTACTGGGTAAGCGGACACAGGAATACATTTGCTTTTTGCAAACTGAAAACAGTAAATATTATGAAAAAATTTTTCATTGTTAGTTCGCTCTTTTTATCACAGGCGATGAATATGACGGCACAGCAACAATTAGAATGGCATATCAGTCATTATACGGCAGAATCATTATCCAGTGTTTCTATGAACAAAGTGACTACAGATAAAGAGGGCAATGTCTATACTTTCGGGCTTTTTGAAGGTACGATGACAATAGGCGGAGGACTGAATCAGCAATTGCTGAATGAACAGTATGCCAATGCGAATAATGGACAATGGGAACTTTTTGTTACCAAAACCAGCGCGGACTCTGTAGTGCAATGGGTGAAAAAGTTTGATAAAACATCTTATGTATTTAAGCATATCTATAATGCCAGTTCGCCTGTCGGAATTGTTGTAGACGACAGTCTTGATATTTATCTCGCAGCATCTTTTCCCGGAGCGATAGATGCAAACCCCGGATCTGCTTCTGTTATTTATGCTACTCAGGACGGCACCTTAACTACTGCGAAATCAGCCGTTATTATCAAGTT
The DNA here is from genome assembly GCA_040392805.1 of Taibaiella helva. Taxonomy (GTDB): domain Bacteria; phylum Bacteroidota; class Bacteroidia; order Chitinophagales; family Chitinophagaceae; genus Taibaiella; species Taibaiella helvus_B. Next base: position 1,477 of record JBEBVI010000147.1, on the reverse strand, counting down.
GGATGCGCAGGGCGATTATGTCTGGTCTAAGCATATTACAAGGAACGAACCAATCTGGATGCCCGGCCTGTCTTATACACGGGGAATAGATATTCATTTGTATAATTTTGGCATGACAGAGTCCGGTATTCTATACGGGAATGGAAACCTGGGGGGAAGTATGGCGGGCGATACCCTGACATTTGATCCCGGGCATCAGAATATCATCAGGACATTTTCCGATACTACAAACACCCGTCCTTTCTGGTTTGAAATAGATAAAGTAACCGGGGAATTTTCCAATATTGCTTATTACAAAAAGGACGTAATATCACAAGGGGGATTTCAGACCGTAAAGGTCAAATTTGATGACAGGCGTAATAAATACGTTTCCGGAATTTTTGCTAAAACAGTGGACATCGGATTGGAAAATGATAATCCGGAACTTGTAACAACTACTTACCCTGCCACAAGTATTGCAAATTCTTTTATTGCAAAATATGACAGCACCAATAAGCTGGTATGGCATCGAATGATTAAAAGCACTTTGCATAGCTTTGCCAGAGATATAAAAATGGATCAGGATGGCAATGTGTATGTTACGGGTGACCTTATGGATACTACTGTTTTCGAAGATCCTAACAATGCCAACATTACACTTTATGCTACGGCAATAGGTTCGGTAGCCAGCGCATATAATAATTATATTGCGAAATACGACACGGAGGGTAATTTAAAATGGGCGAAACTGCTTGATTTCGGCCAGCCCAACGATGTAAGTACGACCACAGCTACATTGGATATCGATGCCTTAGGCATGCCTTATGTTTCCGGGCAGGTATATGGAGAGTTTAACCGGGTTGGTAATAGTTATCAATCCTATAGGCACGGCTTCCTGGCCAAGGCAGATACTTCGGGAAATCAGTTATGGGCAATGCGTTACGGTACTATACCCTTTGTTCAGGGTGAAGTAGTGAATATGCCGGCTGTGCACCTGGATAAATCCAATAATTTATATGGTAGCGGATTTGTAAGAGGCCAGGGGAATGATATTAATGTGAGTCCGCTTCAGAGTGACCCTCACCTGATCACCAGACAAGGTGACCAGACTGCTTTTTTATTGAAATATTCCTGCTCTGACGCTAATTATACCACCATTCAGGAGAGCGCTTGTGGCAGTTATGTTTTTGATACTACAACATATTTTACGACGGGTGTTTACACACAAAAATACTGGAGCGTTGGGGGCTGCGACAGCATATTTACATTAGATCTTACCATCCATACTATCGAAAAGCCATATATCACGGTGAGCGGTTTGGTATTGAGTGTTACCGGTGCATACAGCACTTATCAATGGCTCAGAGATGATATTGCTATTCCTGATGCTACAGCTTCTACCTATCAGGTATCGGAAAATGGTAATTACAAGGTGATTGTCACTAACGAATTTGGTTGCGTCGATACATCCGAAGTCTATGTTGTGAATAATTTATCC
>JBEBVI010000146.1:0-9451 GCA_040392805.1 Taibaiella helva | reverse complement strand
ACGCAATGGAAAAAGGTAGAGGTCAGTTTGAGTCGGATCTCTACCTTTTTGTATGGCCCGGTTTCTATGCTATTAAAGAAGAAGGCAGGCTTGTTTGCTATTTCTATTGCTTGATTACCTTCTCCACTTTGATCATTTCACCATCCCGGCTTTTGAGCTGCAGGAGGTAAATGCCGGTGGGAAGTTCTTTTACGACAATAGTCGTGTCTTCCGTTTGCAGGATATGGCGACCATCTATAGTACTGAGTGAAATACGGACGGGAACCGGGCTTTGGATATATACCACATCTGCAACGGGATTAGGATAAACGCTTGTTTGCCTTGCTATGGCATCCATAGATTTTATTCCATTGTAATTCGTTACCCGGTATACCTCTGAAGTATCCGAACAGCCGTATTCATTAGTCACTATAACCTGGTAATTGCCATTTTCTGTGATGCTGTAAACGCTGTCTGTCGCTCCCTGAATGGGAGAGCTGTCTTTGAGCCATTGATAAGTGGTATACGTGCCCGTTACTCCCAGCGTGAAGCTATCATCTATATTAATAACCGGTTTATCCAAAGATATGATGGTCAGATCCAGCGTAACGGTGCTGTCGCAACCGGAAGCATTGGTGAATACCTGGGTATGAATACCTGCAGTAGTGTACAGGCTATCTTTCAACGTATAACCTTCGCCACAGGATACAGATATAGGAAGATAAGATGAAGAAGTATCATCGCAGGAAAATTTCAGGATAAATGCATTTGTAACTCCTTCACAAGTCAGGACGCCACCGCTACCTCCTGGATTGAAATTGACTGTGTCTTCTACGCCGACCTTATAACTGCTGAACATTCCAGCTACATACACACTACCGTGATCATCTACTCTTGTGTTATAACCGATATCTGAGTTGCGGCCTCCCATACCTTTAGCCCAAAGGTAGTTGCCGTTGGAATCATACTTGGCAGAGAATATGTCCCCAGAACCTACTCTAATCAGTGTCCCTCCACTACTTTTTGGATCGAATTCAGCTGTATCTGAGGTAAAGTACCCCGTAATATGCACATTACCACGGCCATCTACAGCTAAGTTTTGACCATAATCATTACTACTGCCTCCCATATTTTCAGCCCAAAGGTAATTACCAGTTGCGTCATACTTGGCTAAAAACACATTCGTTTTTCCTGCGTTAGTCAGCGTTCCACCCCCGCTACCGGCTGGATTAAAATTGGCTGTAGCCGACTTAAAGTATCCCGTCATATATAGATTACCACTACCATCTATCGCTATACCGGAACAATAATCGTCACTACTACCCCCCATATTTTTAGCCCAGAGGTAACTGCCATCTTTGTCATATTTGGCTAAAAATACATCTTGTTTCCCGGCATTAGTCAGTACAACGCTGCTGCCACCGATATTAAAGTCTGCCTTGCCGGAGGCAAAATGTCCTGCCACATACACATTATTGCTGTCATCTACCGCTACATCCACACCGGTATCATCACCACTTCCTCCCATACCTTTTGCCCAGAGATAATTGCCATCCTTGTCATATTTCGCCAGGAACACGTCGCTGCCACCCACAAGTTTCACCATACCACCGCTACCATTAGGGTTGAAATTGACAGAGTCTGAGACAAGAATTCCCATATATCCTGTCACATACACATTGTCACTACCATCTACGGCTACCCCATTACTATAATCATAACCGGCTCCTCCCATATTTTTGGCCCAGAGGAAATGACCATCCTTATCATATTTGGCTAAGAATCCATCATAGCCACCCGCACTGTTCAGCATACCACCGTTACCACCAGGGTTAAAATCGGGCGCACCTGAGAAGTATCCTGCTATATACACATTATCGCTGCCATCCACGGCTAAGCTCAAACCAAAATCGTAACCGGTTCCCCCCATCCTTTTAGTCCAGAGAAAGTTACCTCCTGCGTCATATTTGGCTAAGAACACATCGCCGGTTGCACTGGCACCCATTTTAATTAGTTTACCTCCGCTACCGCCGCGGTTGAAGTCGGCTGTGTCCGACTGAAAATATCCTGTTGCATATATATTACCCTTGCCATCCACAGTTACGGCCCGGCAATAATCGGCATAACTGCCGCCCATACCTTTTACCCAGTTGAAAGATTGGGCATGTGCCGTTATGATACTTAGAATAAGACACAGGCCCGATAATAGCCCGGCTCCCATAAATTTATTGAAGAACATTTTGTGTTGTCTGTGTTGCATAGATTTGTAATTTTTTTTAATAATGCCTACTCTTTAAAGGATTTTCAGCTGCTTCCTGTTGCCCGCGGTCAATTTGATTACAAATTTATCCATCCCCTTTATACTTTCGTTTTCGGAAAATACAGTTTTTATTTTTCCGGCCTAAAAAAATTGAAGCAGGTTTAAGAGGATGACACCGAAATGGTATATTTGTAAGGCCGGAGAATTTTATGAGCTGTTTTTCGAGATATATTTTATACAGCCTGTTTTATGCATTGTTTCCTTTTGTTGCAGTAGCACAGGAGCAGAGGGAGCATTATCAAGTGACGTGGACAGGAAAAGATACTGTGGAGATTCGGGAGCTTATCGGGCAGGGGCATAAGCTTATGCACAGTAGCCCCGATAGCGCTTTATATCTTTTTCGCCGGGCTTTATATAACAGCTTACATACCGGTTTTGAGGACGGCGCCGGCTATGCGTTGAGTTATATCGGCTTTGTGCAGGCAGGTCAGGGTAATATAGAGAGCGCTTTTGCTTCCTATTCGGAGGCATTGGGCTACTGTCAAAATGCACGGTACTTCAAGTTTGCTTTGCCCGGTTTATATATTAATATGGCGGCAACCTACAAAAGTATAGGCCGGTATGAACAAGCTGCGCAATACTATAATGATGCGCTCAGTTACCTGCAGCAAAATTTGCCACAGGACATGAATATCCTGATTGTCTACAGTAACTTAGCCAGCTTACATGTTGATCTCAACCAGCTTTCACGCGCTATGATGTACGCCCAACAGGCGGAATCTTTATCGGTTGCAAGAAACAATCTTAATACCCTTGTTTCTTCAAAGGCCAATATAGGCGCTATATATACGCTGATGAAAATGCCGGACAGTGCTTATCATTACCTGGAAGATGCCTTAGAATTATCAGTTAAACTGGGACATGCCGATAAGCAGCAGTTCATACTGATGTCTATCGGCGACTTATACCGGGAAACGGGCCAGATGAAGAAAGCGATTGTATTCTATGAAAAAGCGGTTCGGCTAAACCGGTATACCAACCTGGTATACAGTAGTATTTTGCCATCTTATGCATTGGGCGATGCACTGATGCGTACCGGCCGGTACCGGAAGGCTGAATCTGTTTTATTAGAGGCATTGCAGCTTTCCAATCGTACTGGTATAACATCGAGCCGTACTGAGGCATTTAAATCCTTGTCTGCCGTTTATGAAGCTACCGGCCGGTTTAAGGATGCGCTGGCTTATTATAAAAAATACGAGCGGTTGAATGACAGTCTTTCCGGTATTGCCAAGGCGTCGGCTATCAGTGATGCTGAAATCAGGTACCAGGTAGGACAGAAGGATAAGCTGATAGTGGAAAACAACCTGAAGTTAGTTAAACGCGAAAAAGAATTGGAGCGGAACAGGCTATATACCCTGGTAGCGCTTACCGCAGGGGCATTGATAGCGGCTATTGTGGGTATCTTGTTTTATTATAGAAATAAAATGGATAAACGCAACCGGCACATGACTTATATGAAGGCGGTAATGGAAGGTGAGGAAAGGGAGCGGGACAGGGTAGCACGTGAGCTTCATGATGGTATTGGTGGTATGCTTACGGCCATGCAGCTGAATATAGGTGCGCTTATGGAGCATAAAAGTATCCGGCCCACTGAGCTGACGGGCCTTTCTTTTCTTGCTACCCATATAGGAGAAGAGGTGCATAAGGCAGCCCGGAATCTTACGCCACAGATACTCCAGGATCATAACCTGTACCAGGCTGTACTACACTATTGTGAACAATTTGAGAAAAGCAGTACACTGAATATACAGTTGGAGTTTATGGGAGAAGTATCACATCTGGGCCACTCCCTGCAATTGATCATATTCAGGATTATACAGGAATTGATACAGAATATATATAAGCATGCCAATGCTGGTATGGCCGTGATCCAGTTCAGGACCGATGGAGGTAAAATGTACCTGTCTGCGGAAGATAATGGCTGCGGCTTTGACCCCGGTACAGTAAAGGAGGGGTTGGGCCTGCAGCATATCCGGAACCGTATAGCTGCCCTAAATGGATTTTGCTCCATAGAATCGATGCCAGGTAAAGGTACCGCCATTTATATAGAGATTGATCAGAAGGATATACCTAACTAAAACGGGTACGATGGATATAATTAAAATAGCAATAGCGGATGATCACCCCATGATTACAGACGGACTAAAATTAATACTGTCCATGCACCGGCATGTTGCCCTTGAGCATACTTATAGCAGTGGCGCGGAATTAATGAAAAATATAGAATCGGGCCAGCCGGATGTATTATTGCTGGATATACAGCTTTCGGATACTACGGGAGATAAGCTTCTTCCCGTTTTGCTGAAAAAATACCCGGATATGCGTATCCTTGTGCTTACAGGTATTGACAGCGCTTTGTACATTCATAATATGTTGAAGGACGGTGCTCATGGTTATGTGCTGAAAAATTCGGCTTCTGCCGTAATTGTGAAAGCTATTGAGACGGTGTATAAAGGTGAAATATATCTGGATGATGAGCTGAGGAAAAAGCTGGATGTATTTAAAGATAAGATTAAATATAAGGAATCGCTGAAGCCGGCTTTGACGCCCAGGGAAATGGAAATATTAAAGCTGACGCTTAAAGGTTATACCTTGCAGCAAATGTCGGAGATAATGTTCCTGGGGAGACGTACTGTTGAGTATTACCGTTCCAACCTGTTTATAAAATTAGATGTAAAGAATATGGCAGAGCTCATCCGGAAAGCTATAGAAAGCGGTATTGTGGATTGAATAGAAACCCCGAAGGCCGTCTTCAAGACCTTCGAGGTTTTTACTCTTATCCGGTACGCTTTATTTGCGAACCAATGTCATTAACTTAAGGCTTCGTATAGTTGCGGGTGATAACACCCGCAACGGCAACCGCCGATGTTGGTGTTATCACCAACATCTAAAGTTAACGACATTCCTGTAATTTCCAATAATATGCGGGCTACGGAATAATTTCACAGCTATTCCTTTTAGTCGTGGCCACTATCAGGCTGGTTTTCGGTAGTGTTCCTGCGCTCACTTTTCAAAAACGTTACTGGAGTATAATTTTTCATCAAAAGTTTTATTGGCGTGACAAAAGGTGTTTGAAACCGTTGATCCGGATAGCCACGGATGGGATGGCCGTTTAAATGGCCGGCTGCAGCCTGCGGGAGGGTACATTTATTTGATAGATGCCGTTTTTCTAAATGGGTTAACAGCGCGCTATGCAGGAAATGCGACTTTAATGAAATAACCGGATCAGGAAACTGCTTTCTTAAAATAACACTATGCACCAAAAGCGATACTCAGGTACATCGCCTCCCTGCTGAAATATAAAACCTGTCTTTAATTCTTTATAGAGTAGACAATATATATTATCCTCTGTCGTTTATGTTTATGCATTAGTAGAAAACCTGTTCGATGCCGAACGTGATCTATAAACTTTACGCAGCCCGCTCTCAGGCTTTGCATTGTAAAATTAGAGCTTCCAGACGAAACAGTATGGCAATCAATTGCCGGTACTGAATGGTAACTCTATAAAAGGGAGATTATGAATAAACCTGTAATTTTTCTGTTGCAGCAATTGCTGATTATTTTCCAGTCTATACTCGACCGTCTCGCCGCACAGGCTACACCTATTGCCTCCTGCCCGAAATGCGATACAACTGCCGTGAATTTCAGTGAACTTTATGATAAGCAGGAGGTGATGGAACTCTTGCGCATTAGTCCCAGAACCTATGCCCGATATAAAAGCAGCGGCCGGATAAAGACGATGCGGGTAGGGGGGCGTGATTACATTACGCCCGGCTCGCTTAAAGAGGCCCTGCGGGAGAGCGTACGAAAAGGACGTGTATAGTCATTGTCAATTTCAATTACGAATTCCTCCCTCGTCATGCCGGGCGAAACGGAGTGTAGCCGAGACATCTTCTCATCCTTAGCGGCTTGCTACAGCAGGATGCTCCCTTCCGGCAGCTCCATCACCCGGGTCGGCGATGTTTTTGCGCCGCCTAAGACAACCACTTCGTTAACTGTCTTATACCTTGTCCCGCATAGCCGCTTCTTTTTTTGGTTTGTCTGCAAGGGATCATACATGCGCCTTCACTTACTGTCCCTTGTCCTGCAGAGCGGGGCGGAGTGCAGTGCTACTCTTCCCTTATGCTTAACACTTTGCCACAGCAGGTGGAATATCTTACGGCAGCTCCGGAACACAGGCCGGAGCCGCCCGGGCTGCACATAGGCCGGCTACTTCGTTATGTGTTTTGTATTCCGGTCTGTGTGCGGTTTCGTGCTGCCGGTGTACGGATCCGGCGCGATTTCGTCGTACGGCAGCGATCTCGTTTCCGGGCTACGGCAACCCTGCCCCAGCCGGGTAAATGTATTCCCCACCGGGCGCCAATGCTTCGTTGCCCGCCAGTCCGTTTGTGCCACGGGGCAAGCTACCTGTCCCAGTGGGGAAGCCGGTAAAGTCACCGGGAATTACCTTCATTCCTGCCGGGGGAACTTCTTCCCCGGCGGGAATGAAGTCTTCCCCGCCGGGGAAACCTTGCCTGCCGCCCGGGCTGACATTTCGCTCGCCGGCGCAAGGTGCTGACCCGGTGACGGAAAGTGCTGCTTCCCCGGTGTAACCGTATATCCTGCCAGCGGCAATACCCTGCCGCCCGGGCGAGTCGTTAATTCCGGTGACGCGGTATTGCTCCCCTCCCGGTCCGACGTTCCGTAGCCCGACGCCAACGTTAAGTCGCCGGGGAAGGGTGTCTTTGCCGTGGCATAAGGGTCGCCAGTGTGTGCCAAACGATGCCAAACGGTGCCATTTAGTGCCAAATCGTGCCAAATTGTGCCATAATTTGGCCAGGGCCTCCCGCCCGCTATAGATTTGTTTCTGAAACAGGCGGTACCCCTTTTCGTATTTCGTTAATTAAAAAAATTTTTTCTTATGAACATTAAAAGAAAAGTGCTCAGCGGTTTTAGCAAAATTTCAGATGACGAACTGTTGGTTCGGGGCGCTACGGTGCTGCAGGCGCTGTCCGGCAATCCCAATTTTCCGGATCCTGTACCCGAGCTGGAAGATGTGAGCCAGGTATGGAGGGAGTACCAGGATAAACTGGCTTCAGCCCGAAGAAAAGGCAGCCCTTTGGAAACAGCGGACAAAAATGTCAGCCGGGAGCTGCTGGCCGAACAATTGCGTCAATTGGCCTTCTATGTCAATAAAGTAGCAGATGGCGACCTGCGGATACTACTAAGCTCCGGCTTTCCATTGAGTGCGTATCCTACTGCGGGTGTGGTACCCGATGTGGTGCAGCATATAGAGCTGCGCGAAGGCAGGCAGAGCGGCCAGATGAAAATTGAGTTTCGCGCCCAGCGCAATGTATTGTTATACGAATATCGCTATGCCAGCAGGCGGGATGCCGAGGGCAACCTGGACTGGAGTGATGTATTTACTTCTTCTTCCTCCAGGGGCATACTGGTAGAAGGATTAGATGCGTTGCAACGCTATTATGTGCAGGTACGGGCTGTGAATACCTATGGCAAATCTACCTGGAGCGATCCTGTAGCCTATATCATCCGTTAAGGTGATAGCGCGGTGCAGCAGGTGTTTTTTTCATATGTATCAACCACCCGAGAGAGGCTCGGATTCCCGAATGCCCGGTTTTTATAAGGAATGCCTGTATGCCTGCGGATTTATTATAAACCCTGCACCATTTTTTATTCTTAACAAAAAAAATTAGAACAATGGACACTTCATTAATAGTACCCGGCCCGGCGCCTGCAAGTGCTGTATGGCTGCCTGTCAGAAGGCCTTTTACGCCTTTCTTTATTCTTGTGCTATCCGCTCTGCTGTTATTCTGGTTGGGCGGTTCTTTACTGCAATGGCTGGATCCGGTGGCTGCCGTGGCGGATACCGGTGTGCTCAGCTTGTTATTGCTGGCGCTATTATGCCTGGTTGTATTTATGGCATTGAGCTTATGGCTGCTGGGGCTGATCTGGCCGGTGCTGAACGATTATCGTAAATATTATTTTCAAAAAAACTTTAAAACTCTTTTACCATGGCAAAAACTAAGTTTTTATATGGCTTCCTTTTTCCTGCTTTTGTATGCCTTTATATGCTGCATGCTGGCCGTGTTTTAGGGCAGCAGCCTGATCCGCCGGGCATGGACAGTTTCCGGCAGGCATTGGTTGCAGTGTTCCGGGCCGAGATCGGTGTGGCAGAAGCTACCGGCAATAATGACGGCGACCGGGTAAGCCAGTATCTCCGTTATAGCCATTTGCCGGAAGGTAACGAGTGGTGCGCTGCCCTGGTGAGCTGGTGCTTTGGCCGGCTGGGTCGTAGCGCTCCGCGTAATCCCTGGAGCCCGGCCTTGTTCCCTGCGGCACGTATTATATGGCGATCGGGCGGTCCGCCAAACGCAAAGATACAGGCAGGCGATGTATTCGGTTTGTGGCACCAGGGCCGCCGCCGTATAGCTCATGTCGGTTTTATAGACGGGCGCCGGGGTGACTGGTGGCTAACTGTTGAAGGGAATGTGGACAATGCCGTACGGAGCCGGCGGAGGCACTACCGCAGCATACACTGTATTGCAGATTGGGTAAAGGAATAGCTTGTAAGACACCGTAATATTGATTTTAATAACCTTAAATTTTTAATTATGACATATCATTTTTGTTCTGCTGCTTTGATCTGTATGGTCCTGGTCATCCTGTTTCTTTTTACATCCTGCCGGTTGCAAAGAATAAAACGGGAGCGGCAGTTAGTACGCCATACAGAAGCAGACAGCGGATTCAGCAGATCAATGTACGAACACAGCCTGCTGCGGTCGGAAGCCGGAGACAGCACTATAGCTGAGGTGCTGGTCGTACCGGAAGAGGTGTTTCAATACAATACCCGTGATGGTTATACAGGAAAAGCTGCCCTGGTACGCATAAGATACAAGCAGCAGCAAAAGCGGGTACGGACGGACAGTGTGGTTTACTTTGAGGCTGAGGGGGAAAGTAATTCCCGGACAGGGACAAATGCCTCCTGGCCCTGGGTTCTTTTCATCCTGGTATTGGTATTGTTGGCCGGTTTAGGCTATAGATTAAAACGATACAGCCGTTTATCCTGATTCCCTCCTAACCGGGAATATCTGACAAAGTCCTAGATTTCCCGGTTTTTTTTATGCTCCCAAACCCTTTCGGGTTTGATCAATA
>JBEBVI010000145.1:0-9461 GCA_040392805.1 Taibaiella helva | reverse complement strand
TACCTGTGGTTTACCATTCCTTTAGTGAGCATACTGGCGCTGACCATAGCGGAGCAATTTCTTTTTCCTCATCTCAATACTTCAGGTCGCAGAATTTTTATTCTTGTCTTTTTTGCCTCCTTTCTGGTAAGCCCGGTTCTGGATATGAAAGAAATACTGGACGCCGGACGGGCAGACTACGAAATGGCAGATCAGCTCAACCGGAAAAACATAAAAGGTCCTTTTGCTTCCAACCTTTCCTATGCGGACGGGTTTGTCATGCTGACGCGTATTGCCTGGTTTACGAAAAACCCCTGGTACTGTCACACATTAAATAATTTCAGCACAGAACAGATCCTGGCAGATGCACGTCGTTACGGTGTACCATATTATTATTACTTTTATGACGGCAGTGGAGATGATTATCAGCTCAGGGAACCGGATGGCACCCTTTTACCAGAGGTAACCGGAGGATCGATTCCCGGCATTAAAGTATTTTATATAGGCAATTAAGCAAATACGGCCCCAAAATGTACGATCTAAAGTTGTTTTTATCGAAAAAAGAAGCATTTTTTCCACAAATGCAATAAACTATGGCTATTTCATTTCAGATATTTACTTTTGCTGACTATTTTTATAGAGAATCGTAACAAATATTGTTAACAACAACCCTCAAAAAGAAGATAAAGGGGGAAAACAGTTTATTCATGGCAACTACAGCAGACATCCGTAACGGTATCATCCTGAAATTAGACGGCGGACTTTACAGTGTTGTTGAATTCGGGCAAAACAAAACGGCGAGGGCAGCAGCTAAAGTATGGGCAAAATTAAAAGGTGTGGATAACAACAGGAGCATTGAGCACACCTGGAACTCAGGAGATACCATTTACCCGGTAAGGGTGGAACGCCGCAGCTACCAGTTCCTCTACAAAGATGAAAGTGGTTTTAACCTGATGGATAATGAGTCGTTCGAACAAATAGTAGTGGCTGAAAATATGATTGACCGTCCCGAGCTGTATAAAGATGGCCAGGAATGCAACGTAGTAATCAATACGGAATCGGAACTGCCAATGGGTGTTGAGCTGCCCCCTTCTGTAGTGCTTCGCGTTACCTATACCGAGCCCGGATTAAAAGGAGATACGGCAACAAGAACGCTGAAACCGGCTACGCTGGAAACTGGCGCCACAGTCAATGTACCCCTGTTCGTAGACAACGACGAATTAATAAGAATTAACACTACTACAGGAGAATATATGGAGCGGGTAAAAGGATAGTAGGTCTCAAGTTTAGCCTGTCAGATAGAAAGCAGCTCACAGGATAAATAGTCAAAATTCAAAACAGCAGGTAGTCCGGTAATGATCACCTGATTTGAATATGCAACAAAATATGCTTGGCGTAGCTGTAACTTAAAACAATACAAATAATAATAGTTTGGATACCCTTAATAACAAGCGGTATTCATTATTAACTTAAAAAAAAGATCATGGAGTATAAACAGATCCAGGAATTGCTGAAAGCAGTAAACAAGTCGAACATCAGTGAAGTTTCTATTAAGAACGGAGACTTTGAAATCACCATTAAACAAGGTGGCCTTACTGCCCAACCCCAGTATGTTGCCGTTCCAAACGTTCTGCCGCAACCTATGGCACAGCCGCAGCCTCCGGTGCAGCAACCGTTGCAAACCGCCCCGGCTGAATCTCAAAGTGCCGGTGCTCCGGACAGCACCAAAACGAACACCATTGCTGTTAAATCTCCCATGATCGGTACTTTTTACCGGAGTGCCAGCCCGGAAAAACCGCCTTATGCTTCTGTAGGCGATGAAATAAGGCCAGGACAGGTAATCTGTATAGTTGAAGCCATGAAGCTGTTTAACGAGATCGAAAGCGAAGTAAGCGGACGTATCGTCAAAGTGCTTGTAGACGATGCTACACCTGTAGAATATGATCAACCCCTGTTCTTAGTTGAGCCCATATAAATGAAAAACATATGGGTATCCGTGCGAATCGGGCATCAAATGCTTTATTCGCTTAGTTGTTAAGTCAAGAGCTCAGGCTGTCAGATAGAAAGCATCTCACAGGGTAAAAGTCAGAATTCAGAGCAGCAGGTAGTTGGACAATTACGGTAGAATTTGAATTTACGACAAAACACGCTTGACCTGACACTGCCCTTTCGCCAAGATTACTGCAAATCAATTCAGGTAAGCAGAGCATATTGTAGGTGTATTAAAATTGTCACATTAGAAAATCATGTTTAAGAAAATACTAATTGCCAACCGCGGTGAAATTGCCCTGCGTATTATCCGTACTTGTCGTGAAATGGGCATCCAGACGGTAGCTATATATTCTACTGCAGATAAAGACAGCCTGCATGTCCGCTTTGCCGACGAAGCCGTTTGTATTGGTAAGGCCCAGAGTGCAGACTCTTATCTCAATATACCGCACATTATGGCGGCTGCCGAAATCACCAATGCCGATGCCATACATCCGGGCTATGGGTTTCTGGCCGAGAATGCAGACTTTGCCGAGATCTGCGCACAATACAATATTAAATTTATCGGCCCCACACCGGCCATGATCCGGGCTATGGGTGATAAAATGACGGCAAAAGAAACCATGATCAGGGCCGGAGTACCGGTTATACCCGGCTCCGAAGGGCTTCTCTCCTCAGTAGAAGAAGCGCTGGTTCTGGCCAATGACATGGGTTATCCGGTCATACTAAAGGCTACGGCAGGCGGTGGCGGAAAAGGAATGCGCGTTGTATGGAATGACCAGGAAATGGAAAAAGCCTTTCTAACCGCAAAAACAGAAGCCGGAGCCGCATTTAAAAATGACGGCATCTATATGGAAAAATTCGTGGAGGAGCCCAGGCATATCGAAATACAGATCGCCGGCGACCAATACGGTACCGTATGCCACATGAGCGAACGGGATTGCTCCATCCAGAGAAGGCACCAAAAGCTGGTGGAAGAATCGCCTTCCCCTTTCATTACCCCCGAACTGCGCCAGAAAATGGGTGAAGCTGCGATTAAGGCAGCTGCAGCCATAAATTATGAAAGTGTGGGCACCATAGAATTTCTCGTGGATAAACACAGGAATTTCTATTTTATGGAGATGAACACCCGTATCCAGGTAGAGCATGGCGTAACCGAAGAGGTGATCAGCTTCGACCTGATCAAAGAGCAGATAAAGATCGCTGCCGGTGTACCGATCAGCGGTAAAAATTACGAGCCGAAAATGCACGCCATTGAATGCCGGATCAATGCTGAAGACCCCTATAACGACTTCAGGCCGAGCCCGGGAACCATTACTGTATTGCACAGCCCCGGAGGCCACGGCATAAGAGTAGACTCTCATATATATGCCGGCTATACCATACCTCCATATTATGATTCCATGATCGCTAAAGTAATTGCCATAGCGCAGACACGTGAAGAAGCCATATCTACTATGGAAAGAGCGCTCAGCGAATACGTTATCGAAGGGGTAAAAACAACCATTCCCTTTCACATGCAACTGATGCGCAATGAGCAATTCAGGGAAGGTAATTTCACAACCAAGTTTATAGAATCGTTTGAGTTGAAGTAATAAAAGAGGCTGTCTAAAAAGTACATAAATTTCACAAGAAGAAACAAAGATTACAAAAGTCACTACGTAAATATCAATCTTTGTTTCGTAGTTTCCTTCGTTCCTTTGTGTGAAATAAGCTCACAGAAAAGAAAGCTATAGTTTTTTAGATAGCCTCTTAACCTTTTGCCCTTGTTCATTCAGATCAGGAATTAACAAACCAACATAATGCTCCGGCTAAATTTTCCTATCGTCTAAAATCTCTGCCTCGTTGCGCTCCGTTGTGTGAAACAATTAAATATAACTACAGGATCAATTTCAAAAAGTTTTCCGGTAACAAATTCTTATTAAAGGAATCCGCCAGTGCCTGTTTCTTTTTAACGGAGTAAGCATTAATTACGATCTCCCTTTCCACTGCTTCCAGGACATCTTCAAAATATTCAAAATAAACGAGGCCGCTACAGTCGCTGCCAGCTGTTAACTCCTTATCACCCTTTTTCTGTAAAAGTCCTTCCAGATCGACCGTTACCCCTGAAGTGAACCGGGTCTTTGCCTCATTACTTATCAGGTAAACATAATAGCGTCTGATACCTGTAATTTTCACATCCGTATTATTATTAAAGAAGAGTTCCATAGCTTAAACAATTATAACAGCACTCCACAGCAGGTAACCGTTGAAGAAAAGACAGGCATTATGCCGCATATTGATCCTTAAATTGTACAGGGCATCAGCAGATCTGTACTTTCCTTATCCGCAAATTTAGTTTTCCCGTTTCACCCGATATCAGCGTAGTAATACTCATTTTTACAAATTGGGTATTAGTACGCAATTTCATTAAGAAAGAATAATACCTTAATTTCATATACATTTTGGGAATTCTTCCATATATGAGTAACTGTACTTATAATTATTCCAAACGCACGGAAGCGCGCATAAAGATCCTTTTATTCGCTTTATACCTACTCACGACCTATAGCCTCCGGGCACAGGAAATAGTTGCGGGAGACAGTTTGTACAGTCTGCGCTTTCCGGAACAGGAAGTTCCCATAAAAGACACCGCCTACCTCCGGCAGCTCATCAAAACGGCCGAGGCACTCCAAAACCGGGAATCAGACAGTGCACGGGCACTTCTATATAAAGCGTTACGGTACAGCAATCGTATCAGCTACATGCCCGGAATCATAAAAGGACTGTCTGGCCTGGGTGTAGATGAATATCGACGGGGCAATATGGATAAGGCACTCAAATACTACGCTGCTGCATTAAAAATATGCGATACCATAAGCAACAGAGCAAACTTTGTGCCCGGCATTTACAACAACATTGCTATAGTATACCACTACAGGGGCAATTATAACGAATCCTTTAAGTATTACCTGAAAGCCATACGTATACGGGAACGCTCCGGAGCAAGCGAAGAGGGTACTCCGTTAGAACGGCTGTATTGCAACATGGCAGCACTATTCAGTGATATAGGGGAACATAACAAAACCCTATTCTATTTAAAGAAAAGTGAGCAACTGGCAAAGGAACGTCAAAACTATAATATACTAGCAACCGTGATGCTCAACTTCGGGTCCACTTATGCCCGGATGGAAGATACATCAAAAAGCAGGCTGTATTTCTTAAAAAGTGTAGAAATAGCACAGAAGAATCATATTCCCACCATTGAGCACAAATGTTATATCAACTTAGCTAACCTTTCGCTCCAGCGGGGACAGGCGCAGAATGCCATAACTTATATGAAACAGGCATCTGCCGTAAAAGGCAATATCCTGCCCTATAATCGTATTGCGGAAGCTGCCACCTACGGCAATGCTTACCGGTATTTAAAAAAACGGAAGCTGGCGATGGTCTACATACAGCAAGCGCTGGATATAGCCGGCAAACACAATATTTTGGCCGATATACAATACGCGCACAGCCTGTTGTCGCGCCTTTACCATGAACAGGGCAATTACGGCCTGGCCTACGAGCACCAAAGCAAAGCCTGGTCGCTGTCAGACAGTATTAATAATAAAGAAAAAACAGAAGCTATAGTCCGTATAGAAAGCAGTTACCGCTCGGCTCTGAAGGACAAAGAGATAGCGGAGAAAGAATTATTGATCAGCAAACAGCAGAGCACAATATATAAACGTAACATCTGGATCGGGATAGCGCTTATATGTCTTATCGGCGCAGGGATATTCATTATGATATTACGGAAAAATTTCCGGCACAAACAAGATCTGAAAGACGAAAGGGTACAGCGCCTTATTAAGCAGCAGGAGGTGAAAGAAATGAAAGCGATCATTGATGCCGAAGAGAAAGAACGGAATAAAATTGCCAATAACCTGCACGACAGCATCATGATACAGTTCTCCGTAGTGAAGATGAATATGTCAGCTTTATTGGGCGAAGAGCAATCCGCTATCCCTAAACAAAAAATTGAGCCCCTTATACGTCAGCTGGATGCCGCCACACGATCGCTGCGTAAAGCCGCCCACTACTTAATGCCGGACATGCTGCTCGAAAATGGTCTGGCCGAAGCGCTAAATTATCTTTGCAACAGCCTGCAGGACGATATACCCTTTACCATACGTGTGGAACAGCTGGATAATATACCCCGTTTCGGAGAGCAATATGAGCTCGTGATCTACAGGATCGTACAGGAACTGCTTCAAAACGTGATCAAGCATGCCCGGGCAACTGACGTATACATACAGCTAAGCTGCAGCGGTAACCAGCTGGGCATAGACATGGAAGATAACGGTATAGGCATTTCACCGACCGTATCACTGGAATATATGGGCCTGGGCCTTAAAAGTATAAAAGCGAGGATACAAAGCCTGAACGGCAATATCCATATCCGGAGCAGCGATAAAGGAACATCCGTTGCTATGGAATTTAACCTGGAAAATTTTTCAAAAGTAATCTGAAAAGCATAAAATTGTCCCATTTTTCGTACTATTCAGAGAAAGAGCCGTTTATCACTGAAAACAGGCCAATCATGTTCCCGGCACATTTTTTGACTTTTAAATTTTGATTTAAAAAAATATGATAACTGTTTTTATAATTGACGAACATCCGCTGGCTGTAGCAGGTATTACAAATCTGCTCAGTCCTTATCAGCATATCCGGGTCACCGGATCCTTCCATACCGTGGATGCCTTATTGGATAAATTAAAAACAGAGCAGCCGGACGTATTGCTGTTGGACATACTACTGCCCGAAAAAAACGGGAAAGATGTAGCACTAATGCTATCCGGCATGTACCCTGACCTTAAGATCATTGCAGTGACCAGTCTTGACGCCCCGGCCTACGTGAGGTCTATGCTGAGAAATGGCTGCTCCGGGTATTTACTCAAAAATACAGATCAGGTAACCCTGGTAACAGCTATTGAAAAAGTTTTCGCAGGAGAAGAGTTCATCGAAGAAACGCTGAAAAACCAGATGCTGAATAATTTTATACACGCCCGGAAAACAGACACTACCCTTCCGCCTAAAATACACCTTACCAGTCGCGAGCAGGAAGTACTGGAGCTGATTCTTAAAGAGCTGAATAATAATGAAATTGCGGAAAAGCTGTTCTTAAGCGTCAGAACCGTGGAACGCCACCGGTTTAACCTGATGAGAAAAATGGAGGCCAAAAGTCTCCTCGGTCTGCTGAAGGCAGCCATAGAGCTGGGGTTTATTGATCCTATCCAGATAAACAACTGATAAACATACCCGCTTCACAAGATATATGACCAACAGGTGATCGATCAGATAAGATCCACATCTAAATGGGTTTAAACAGGGCTTGGCTTATACTATTTTCATACTGTACAAGGGTGAAATAAATTCTTTGCCTCATTGCGCCCGCTGCCCCGTTGCGGGAAACAGTCCGGCTGTTTAATAAATACGGTACAAATTACCTACAATTCATTTTATCCCTGCATTGCTATCCTGCCCAACCCTGACGATCCAGGCTCCTGTACTGAATCGCTTCCGCCACATGCTCCGGTTGTATCGTTTCACTTTCAGCCAGGTCGGCTATGGTACGTGATACCTTAAGTATCCTGTCATACGCCCTTGCGGACAAGTTCAGACGCTCCATTGCTGTTTTTAACAACGAAGAACATTCACTGTTCAAAGCACAGAATTCTTTCATCAACCTGCCGCTGATCAAAGCATTGCAATATACTCCCGGATAGTTCTCATAGCGTTCTTCCTGTATTTTCCGGGCCTGCACTACCCTGTTCCTTATTTCCTCACTGCGTTCAGCACCTTCACTTTTATCCAGCTCCGAGAAAGGCACCGGGGTAACTTCCACATGCAGGTCTATCCGGTCCAGCAAAGGTCCCGAAACTTTATTGAGGTAACGCTGTACCATCTGCGCAGAGCAGGTACATTCTTTTTCAGGATGATTATAATAACCGCAAGGGCACGGATTCATTGAAGAAATAAGCATAAAGCTCGCCGGGAAATCGATCGTCATTTTGGCTCTGGATATAGTAACACGCCGCTCCTCCATAGGTTGCCTCATAACCTCCAGCACGGTACGTTTAAATTCAGGGAGCTCGTCAAGAAACAGTACACCGTTATGCGCCAACGATATTTCTCCCGGTTGCGGATGCCCTCCGCCCCCTACCAGCGCCACATCAGAGATAGTATGATGCGGGCTGCGAAAAGGCCTTTGGGCTACCAGTCCGGAATGGTCGGGAAGTTTACCGGCAACGGAATGGATCTTTGTGGTTTCTAACGCTTCTCTTAACGACAGAGGTGGTAAAATAGAAGGCAATCTCTTAGCCAGCATAGTTTTACCAGCTCCCGGCGGACCGATCAGTATGGCGTTATGGCCTCCGGCAGCAGCGATTTCCAATGCCCGCTTTATATTCTCCTGCCCTTTTACATCGCTGAAGTCCACATCGAAATGTGACTGTGCCTCGTAGAAGGCTCCACGTGTATCCATTACCTCCGGCTGCCTGGAGGAAACACCGTTCAGAATATCGGTCACTTCCCTGAGATTACTTACGGCAAAAACTTCTATCCCACTTACCATAGCTGCCTCCCGGGCGTTCCGGGCCGGCAGGATCATGCCCTGAAATCCATCTTTCCTGGCCTGTATGGCCATAGGCAGCACACCGCGAACAGGCAGCAGCGTACCATCTAAAGAAAGCTCTCCCATGATAATATACCTGTCGAGCAGATCGCCCGACACTTGTGCTGTTGCAGCCAGGATGCCGATAGCAATAGGCAGGTCGTAAGCAGAGCCCGCCTTCTTAATATCAGCCGGAGCCATGTTCACCACTATTCTTGTCCGCGGTCTTTCAAACTGGTTATTCTTAATGGCGGAGAGCATCCGCTCAATACTTTCTTCCACGGCTTTATCGGGTAACCCTACAATTACATAACCGGTACCTGTAGTAATATCTGCCTCAATAGTAATAGTCATAGCTTCAACCCCATGCACAGCGCTTCCAAAAACCTTGACAAGCATACCTAATATATTTACATGAAAAATAAAAATACCATACGCAGTACTCAAATTTACAATATATTACAACAAAAGCAAGCATTACATCCTTATTTTTGACTTTTGAACCAAGTGTAGATGGCAAACTAAATGTCACGCCGGATCGTTTTATGCATTGTGTTTCACATAACGAGCCAAAGAATAAGAAAGCATACAACGCTATACCTTTTGTATCCGTTCCGCATTTTGTATGAAATATTCATTACCTATTTTTATGCAGCAAGGAGTATAAACAATATTTTAAAAAGCCCCCGCGTTAATAACCGTGCCGCGGCAGGAATTTTATAAAAGAACTTCTTTATGCTCTTTTGAACAGCCTGCCTTACAAAGGGCTATCCCCCAATTACCTCTACCCTGCTCTTTCCACTCTGCTGCTTACATACCCTGATCTGCACCGGTATCCGTTCCGTCATTTCCTGCA
>JBEBVI010000144.1:0-9480 GCA_040392805.1 Taibaiella helva | reverse complement strand
GGCAAGCTATTATCTGAAGCAGAAAGGATAGGTTTCCCGCTTATACTGAAAGCAGCAGCCGGCGGCGGGGGCCGTGGGATGCGTGTGGTAAGAAGTAAAGAAGACCTTCAGAAAGCATTTAACGAAGCGCACAGCGAGGCCGAAAAAGCATTTGGAGACGGCACTATATTTATTGAGAAATTTATAGATCAGCCAAAGCATATAGAAGTGCAGCTACTGGCAGATAACTATGGCAATATCGTACATCTTTATGAAAGGGATTGCTCGGTACAACGCCGCTTTCAGAAGGTAGTAGAGATAGCGCCGGCACCCAATTTACCGGCCAGGGTCAAACAGGAAGTGTATGATTATGCTTTAAAGATCGGCAAAGCAGTTAACTATAACAACGCGGGAACGGTTGAGTTTTTAGTAGATAAGGACGATAATGTTTATTTTATAGAGGTAAACCCAAGGATACAGGTAGAGCATACCGTAACGGAAGAAGTAACCGGCATAGACATTGTCCGCACCCAGATATTGATCGCACAGGGTGTACCGCTTAATGATCCGGCTATATTCATTACCGACCAGGATGACGTTAAGGTAAACGGCTTTGCCATACAATGCCGGATCACTACCGAGGACCCGGAAAATAATTTCAAACCGGATTACGGAACACTGATCGCTTACCGTAATGCGGGCGGCTTCGGGATACGGTTAGATGAGGGAAGCGCTTATTCGGGCATGAAGATATCGCCCTTTTTCGATTCGATGATCGTGAAAGTAACGGCAACCGGGCGAACGTTAGCAGGTGCTGCCCAAAGGCTGAACCGTTCGCTACGTGAATTCAGGGTCAGGGGTGTCACCACTAATATCAAATTCCTCGAAAATGTAATTACACATGAGCAGTTCCGCAAGGGATTGTGCACGGTTAACTTTATAGATACCCATCCCGAGCTGTTCCAGTTCGACCGTCCTAAAGACCGGGCAACGAGGATACTAAAGTATCTTGCAGATGTAAAGATCAACGGGCATGTAGGCGTCAAAAATTATGACGGCACTAAAACATTCCGCACTCCGGAGATACCGGCATTCAATTCTTTCGCAGGCGCTCCCAAAGGCACTAAGGATAAATTGAATGAATTAGGGCCTGAAGGCTTTTCGGAATGGCTGAAAAACGAACAGGCCATCTGGTTTACCGACACTACCTACAGGGATGCACACCAGTCGCTTATTGCTACTCGTATGCGTACCCGCGATATCCTGTCGGTTGCAGAGGGATATGCCCACAATCACCCGGAGCTGTTCTCTATGGAGGTATGGGGCGGAGCCACTTTTGACGTGGCATTACGCTTCCTACATGAAGACCCCTGGGTACGCCTGCAGGAGATCAGAAAGGCTATGCCTAATATTCTTTTGCAAATGTTGTTCCGCGGCTATAATGCGGTAGGCTATTCTGCCTATCCACGTAATGTTATCCGGAAATTTATTGAGAAATCCTGGGAAAACGGGATCGATGTGTTCCGGATCTTCGATTCGCTTAACAATGTTGACGCAATGAAACCTGGTATTGAATATATTATTAAAGATACCGGGGCCATAGCCCAGCCTTCTATTTGCTATACCGGCGATATTCTGCGCAAAGGGGAGAACAAGTACAACCTGCAGTACTATATCGACCTGGCCAGGCAGTTGGAAGATACCGGTGCGCATATGCTCGCTATAAAAGACATGGCCGGACTTCTTAAGCCTCAGGCTGCCGGAGAATTGATACATGCCCTGAAGCAGCACATTTCTCTGCCCATAGCACTGCATACGCATGATACGGCAGGTACACAATTAGCTACATACTTAAATGCCATAGAAGCCGGAATTGATACGATGGACTGTGCATTAGCCTCCTTCAGCGGCACCACGGCACAGCCCAGTCTCAACTCGCTTGCCGCCCTGTTAAAAGGGCATCCGAGAGAAAACCCGGTTAATACACAAAGCCTTAATGCTTACAGCAATTACTGGGAAGCGATAAGAGAGTATTATTATCCCTTCGAATCTGATCTGAAATCGGCAACTGCCGAGGTGTACGACAATGAAATACCGGGGGGGCAATACTCCAATCTGCGCCAGCAGGCCGATGCCATAGGCCTGGGGGCACAGCTGTCCGCCATCAAGCATAATTATGCTGTGGTGAACCGGCTTTTCGGTGATATTGTAAAGGTTACACCCAGCTCGAAAGTAGTAGGCGACATGGCTTTGTTCATGACCGCTAACGGGCTTACGGAAGAGGATGTTCTGAATGAACAAAACAATTTATCGTTTCCCGCTTCTGTGATCGGCTTCTTTAAAGGGGAGTTAGGCGTGCCTCACGGAGGCTTTCCGGAAAAATTGCGTAAGATAGTGCTACGGAATGAAACGATTGACGAGGGCAGCAATGCCCAGATCCTGCCGGATATAGATATGGATGAAGCGGTGAAAAGCTTTCATGAACAGTACCCGGGCAGCAACTTCCTCGACTTTTTATCTTACCAGATGTTCCCCAAGGTGTACGATGAATATTACAAACACCACAATGAATTTGGCGAGGTAAGCAATATACCAACCACGGCATTTTTCTACCCGATGAAGAATAACGAGGAGTTGCTTATCGAATTAGGGAAAGGAAAAACAATACACATCCGGCTCATCTATGTATCTGAGGCGGATGATACAGGCATGCGTACTGTTTCTTTTGAGCTGAACGGCTATAACAGGACGATCAGGGTAAAGGACAAGTCGGTTCAGTCTCTAAAGCCGCAGCATAAAAAGGTAAGCAACCCGGATAAAGAAACCGGAGCACCTCTGCAAGGTAAGCTAAGCGTCGTGCTGGTAAAAGAGGGCGATGAAATAGAAGTCGGCACTCCGCTGTTCGTTATAGAAGCCATGAAGATGGAGAGCACCGTAAGCGCTTCGCGAAAAGGTATTATAAGTAAGATACTTATACCTGCAGGTACTATGGTGGATCAGGGTGATGTTGTGTTGGAAGTGGAGTAAAAAGGAGTATTTCCGGCAACGGACGCGAAGAAGTCGCTACGGCGCGAAGATGGGATAGCAGATACTTTTAACGGAATAACTATATTTCAATGCCGGTTTCTATTGGGGCCGGCATTGATTGTATCAGACGGTAGCCGTGCACCGGAATAAGCATCTATCGATTGAATATGTATATATACGGACAACAATTATCTACCTAAATCTATCCGGCAGATGTCTTTATGATCAATGTTCATGGACAGACAATGCTGAAGGAATTTGTTTAATAAATCAAATATGATATTAGTGATACTGATGAAATAATTCCCAAAATAGCGTCATGCACCGGAACACGTAGAGACGCGATTAATCGCGTCTCTACTATGTGGATTACCAATGACAAGTATTATAACTTGTTCATTACCAGCTTCAATTTTTTGGTGGGCCAAAAATACTCAACTCGACATGACGTGAAGGGAGAGGTTCCTAATACGGAAAACATAATAATTCAGAATTCGCAAATCGGCGGGTTATTTTGACAATGTTACTTAGAGAAATCAGGGCAACTTAACATCCTTCCCGTAATTCAGCATAGTAGGGCTTCCCGGAACAGGCATATCGATGCTGTCTGGCGGAGGGGGTGATATTGCAGGATGATATAAAGTATCTGTTCCTGCATGCAGTACATTACCATCCTGAACATTTACCTGCCCGGGGATAAGTACCGGCTCTTCCGGGATCGCACTGCACGAGGATAGAATGAAGATAAAAAAAGACAAGAATACTTTCAGGCTATTCATTTCTGTAGTTGGTTATTTTATCTGCTAAGCAGTCGGGCTTACTTTAAATTTAATGTTTCATCAGCATTACCAAAAATCAACTGCAAGGTCTTTGAACTACCAGCTCAAAGACCTTGCAGTTAAGAACCGGCAAAAACGATCGTCTCTGCCGAAGCCCTTCGTTGCCAGGGCATATTCCTTTATTTACGAACTATCTTCTCTACTTTGATAAGGTTTCCTTTAACATCAAACAGCTTCAACAAATATAACCCGCAGGGCAGATGACCTATTGATATCTGCTGTACCCGCTCCCGGCTGATCAGTTCCTTACCTTCTATGCCGGTAAGGAACGCAGTAAGCGGAACCGGAGAGGCGATATAGATCACTCCGTCTGTAGGGTTCGGATAAATGGTAACTTCACGGGCCCTGATCGCCTCCTCTATTCCCGAGGGATCTTCAGTAACCTTGTAAACATCCGAAGTATCGGCACAATTTTCTGCTGTTGTAACTACTACGCTATAATCACCTTTCTCCTTAACGGTATAGCTCTGCTCATTAGCTCCGGGAATAATTTCATTTTTAAGCAACCACTGGTAGGCTTCAAACCGGCCTGTACTTAACACAAATTCACTGAAGCTGATCTCAGGTTCCGGCAGCGCTTTTAGAGTCAGGCTCAACGTAATAATACTATCGCAGCCGGCGGCATTCTGAAGTGTATCCTGGTAATCTCCGCTCTCTGTGTAGGTTTTATCCAGATACACATACCGGTCGCCGCATACTTCAACATTATTAACAAAGCCGGTAGCCGGCTTTAAGGTCAGGTTTAGTGTAATATTACTGTCGCAGCCGGCGACATTCGGTATCTTTTCCTGGTAAGTACCACTTTGGGTATAAGTCTTGCCCAGGTATATGTACTGATCGCCACATACTTCAACATTGTTAACAAAGCTGGTGGACGATTTTAAGGTCAGGTTCAGCGTAATATTACTGTCGCAGCCGGCGGCATTCGTTATCTTTTCCTGATAAGTACCGCTTTGGGTATAGGTCTTGCCCAGATATACATACTGAGTACTGCAGATGGAAACATTATTAGTATAAGTGGTGGACGACTTTAAGGTCAGGTTCAGCGTAATGGTACTATCGCAACCGGCGGCATTTTTAAGCACTTCCTGGTAAGTACCGCTCTTGGTATAAGTCTTACCCAGGTACACATACTGGGTGCCGCATATGGAAACATTATTAGTATAGGTGGTCGGCGACTTCAAGGTCAGGTTCAGCGTAATGGTACTGTCGCAACCGGCAGCATTTTTAAGCACTTCCTGGTAAGTGCCGCTCTTGGTATAAGTCTTGTCCAGGTACACGTACTGGGTGCCGCATATAGAAACATTATTAGTATAGGTAGATGGCGCCTTTAAGGTCAGCTTCAGCGTAATGGTACTGTCGCAGCCGGCGGCATTCGGTACCTTTGCCTGGTACGTACCACTTTGCGTATAGGTTTTACCCAAGTATGTATATTGGGTTCCGCAGGTATCTACCGTTAGAACAGAGCTGGAGGTATCCAGGCAGGCGAGCTTCGCCAGATAACCATCAAATGTTGTGGGATTTGCAGAATTGATTTTAAGCGAAGGCTCTTTAGGGTTGAAATCTGTAATGCCCAAAAAGCCTCCTAAGACATATATATTATTACTGTAAGGAGAAAGGCTGACACATCTTGCTAAAGACTGCCCGGCAGGAGTGGTCTGTCCGGCAGGAGTAGCGCTTTTAAATTGCTTAGCCCATACAAATATACCATTAGCATCGAGCTTTAGCACAAAGGCATCCGGACTGGCTGTTCCCGACTGGAATACTTCTCTTGAGGAACCGGGGTTAGGGTCTAAATATATGCGGTCCATAAAATAGCCGCAGGTGTACACATTTCCTTTATCATCCGTCTGTACACTAAAACCGGCATCCGTTTTTGCTGGATTTGCCAGCCGGCCAAAGGCTTTGCCCCAGGAATAATTGCCACTGGAATCCAGCTTATACAGGAAATAGGACAAGCCACCCGATGCGGCCGTCAGCTTGTTAGCCGCATTCCGGGCCGGGTCAAAATTAACAGCCGTCTGGAAATATCCGGTAACATATATATTACCCATATTATCTCTAGTAAGACCAAAACATTCCGAAGGTGTCTGATTTGCCTCGCCTCCACCGGATTTAGCCCATACATAGTTTCCTGCGGCATCATACTTCAAAACAAAAATATGCTGCGTACGAAAAAAACCCGATACGAAGCTACCTAATTTAGCCGTTCCCGGCCCGGGGTCAAAATCAATCGTATCGACAAAAATACCAGTAGCATAAATATATCCTTTATCATCAATGACAATACGGTTACCGCGATTTACAGTACTTATGACCGCATTGCCCATTTGCTTTACCCATACAAAATTACCACTGGTATCGTATTTCGCTAAATAAATATTCTGGGCATTGGCCGCAGCAGTATATGCATTACTGCTCCCGCCATCGTTAAATTCCGTCTTATTTTGAAAAAAGCCCGTTACGCATATAGTGCCATTCTTTTCATCTAAAGCAATATCATTGGCACCATTTCTACCACCGACAAAAGCCCTCACCCATTTGAACTCCCCGTCCTTATTCAGCTTTAAAATAAAGGTATTCGTCTGGCCTGCAAATTGGGCCTGAGCTGTTTTCAACGCCTGACCCGGCCCGGGGTCGAAATCAATCGTCCCCGTGAAAGCTCCCGTAATGTATAAATTTCCGTTCTGGTCGGATTTAATTGCGAAAAAATCGCCCGTGGCTCTATCCGTAGTTACTCCGCCACCCATATTCGCAGCGCCACTTATGCCCTTTATCCATTCAACAGCGCCGGAAGGGTCTGCTTTCATAATGAATAAGCTCCTGATACCATTACTTACCGCTTTTATTTTCTGTGTCCCGCTTTTGGTGGGCACCTCTATAGAATCCAGGAAGTAACCTATCGTATATATATTCTCATCCTTGTCAAATGTCATGGAAGTGGTCAGGATTTCACCTCCGGTACCCGAAACCGGCTTTACCCACTCTAAACTCATTTGCGCCATACCCGCTAAGGGTGCGCAGCATAAAAGGCCCAGGACGATCGTCCATACATGTTTAATTTTACTCATAGCTGTTTTTATTAATTATGGA
The DNA here is from genome assembly GCA_040392805.1 of Taibaiella helva. Classification (GTDB taxonomy): domain Bacteria; phylum Bacteroidota; class Bacteroidia; order Chitinophagales; family Chitinophagaceae; genus Taibaiella; species Taibaiella helvus_B. Next base: position 2,542 of record JBEBVI010000144.1, on the reverse strand, counting down.
TTATCAATTACGAATTACGAATAATATTTTTTCTCCGTTGGTGGTGTTATCACCCCTTATCACCAACAATCTCTCTTAGCAATCGTGTCAAAATAACTTCCCGTTTTTCACCGATTGGTGGAGACACCAACCGGGCGCCCGCAGTGGTTGGTGTCTCCACCAACCACCTTTCGACTCCGGGAGTTTATTGTGACATCGTTACTTATTTCCGAATCACCTTTTCTACTTTTATCAGCCTTCCCTTTTCATCAAATAATTTCAACAGGTACAGTCCTGCCGGCAGATGCCTCATCCTTATTTGTTTTGCCTGTTCCTGCTTCATTATTATTTTACCTTCTATTCCGGTAAGGAGCATGGTAAGTGGAACCGGTGAAACGATATGGAGAACATCTACTGTGGGGTTAGGGTAAATCTTAACTTCATCTGCCCTGATGATTCCGTCTATTCCTGCCGGAGGTACATTGGTAACAATATAAACACCCGAAGTATCGATACAATCGTCTTCTGAAGTAACTACTACCTTATACCTGCCGTTTTTCGAAACGGTATAGGTCTGGCTGTTGGCCCCGGGAATAATTTCTTCTTCATACAACCACTGGTATGTTTTGAACAGGCCGGTGCTTAATTCAAATTCGTTCACACTAATAACCGCTTCCGGCGGGTTTAAGGTCAGATGCAGAAAGATAGTGCTGTCACAACCCACTGTATTCAATATCCTGTCCTGGTAATCCCCGCTCTCCGTATAGTACTTTCCTAAAAATTCGTATGAAGTTTCACATGTATTCACCATTAGAACAGCGCTGGAAGTGTCGTTACAGGAAAGCTTAAGAATATAACCATCAGGCATTGCAGCATTAGCAGAGTTTATTTTATGAGCAGTACCCGAAGGGTCGAAATCAACTATACCTCCGAAATAGCCGGCGGCATATAAGTTGTTACCGGGCGAAAGACGGATACATCTCCCAATGGAAGCGGCAAGAGTATTGCCGGGAGCTGTGGCGCTTTTAAATTGCCTGCCCCATACATAGTTACCATCCGTATTCAGCTTTACAATAAATGCTTCCGGTGAATAATTGGCACCTCCTGCCTGGAACAGCACTCTTGAGCTGTTATTCATATCCGGGTCCAAGTATATCTTGCCGGAAAAGTAACCGGAGGTATATACATCACCCCTGTCATCTACCTGCAGGCCGAGGCCATTATCCGTTTGCACAGGCCATGTTGTTCTCCCAAAAGCTTTGGCCCATAAATAACTACCATTGGAGTCCAGCTTTGATACAAACCAGGAAAGTCCGTCTGAGCCGGCTTTTATAGCATTAGAGATGTTTCCGGATGCAAAACCGACCGGATCAAAAACAGCTTCCCGCTGGAAGAAACCGGTCATATAGATATTGCCCTTTTTATCGGTTACTACCCGCCAACCCTCCGCCGGACTACCCTGCTGCGTACTTCCAAAGGCTTTAGACCATACATAGCTTCCTGATGCGTCTAACTTGAGGATAAAAATACTGCGCATAGAGGGGCTGTAACTTCTCATATTAGCCGTATCCGGCCCCGGATCAAAGTCTGCCATATCCTGAAAATTACCAATAACAAAAACATAGCCTTGTGCGTCAATATGAACACCGCGACCCTGGTTTGTAGTCACCGTCTGCACTGCCGACTGACCACCTATTCCATGAGTCCATACAAAATTACCAGCAGTATCATATTTCGCTATATAGATACAACGGGATACACTCACAGCCGACAGGACATTACTGTTTCCCTGGCCATCATTAAATTCGACCTTTCCTTCTAAAAAACCCGTTAGGCACACCGTACCGCTCTTTTCATCTATAGCCATGTCATTGGATGTATTAAGCGCACCATGAAAAGTTCTTACCCATACAAATTGCCCGTCCTCATTCAACTTTAAAATAAAGGTATTCGCCTCATTGGCGTATTGTCCCTTGGCCGTCTTTAATACCTGATTAGGACCCGGATCAAAATCAACCGTACCTCTGTAACAACCGGATATGTATATATTGTTGTTCTGATCCAATACAACAGAAAACCAGTCATCATTACCTGCGGCACCCATTGCCATCGTTCCGCCTATACCCTTTATCCATTCAATAATACCGGTCGGGTCTGTTTTCAAAATAAATAAACTGTTGGTATTATTACTTACCGCCTTTATTTTCTGTATCCCGTTTTTCGTAGGCACTTCAATGGAATCTTTAAAAACACCCACAGCATATACATGCTCCTCTTTATCCAATGCTATGGAAGTAGTATTAATGCTACCTCCGGCGCCGGAAACAGGTGTTACCCACTCCAGGTCTAATTTTTGTGCCATCGCCGGTAAAGAGGCACATAATAAAATGCCCGGGATTATAATCCACATGTGTCTATATATACTCATAGTTATTTTTATTTATTAATTACGAATTACAAGTAAATTATGAATTACGAATGGGGAATTACGAATGGGAACCATACAGGCAATTTATAATTCCTAATTCGTAATTAATTCCTAATATCTAAATTCTTTAATGAC
>JBEBVI010000143.1:0-9523 GCA_040392805.1 Taibaiella helva | reverse complement strand
TTCCTGTTCTGGTGGATATCCGCACCCACTGATCATAAGATCTCATTAATGTGTGTTATTATACCGAACTCATCTAAACCATTACCGCAGGAGAAAACCTGTGTTCTTAGGAAGCTGCCACTATAGCCTTTTTGCCCTTTAATTTCTTTTTAAATTCATGTACAGTATACTTTATGAATGAAGTATCCAGTGACTCTTTTCCATTCTCTTTTAATAATTGCCAGATACAATGAAGATGGTTGGGCATAATTACATAGTATGATTGTCAAAATGACTTCCCTACTTGTATAGAGCCGTGCCGAAGTAAGTACCGTCATGCCGAGTTGGGTATTTTTGGCCCACCAAAAAATTGAAGCTGGTAATGAACAAGTTATAATACTTGTCATTGGTACCCCTTCGACTATGCTCAGGGCAGGCTCCGTGGAGGCATCTCCCAGGCTTTTGAAGCTGGAAGTTATTTTAACGCAGTTACATAGGCATATATTTTTAGATGATCATCTTGAAATGCTCATTTTGCAGAAGCTGGTTCCAGTTACGGATTGTTAATGTTCGGAAACAGACATAGTTCATTTGCATGAAAGAGTTCCGATATACAGGGAGGTTTTTTATCTTGATAATGGTTGTAAAGATAAATTAATTAATAGATGCTGAGTGGTGGCACCCACTATGGCAGCGAAAAGGGGCGGTCATTACTTAGTGATGTATGCTTTTTGCTATTTTATACTATAGTGCCGGCTAGCGATCCTGTTGGATATCTGTTGGATAAGGCGGGCCGATTATATTTCCCCGGCTGTTTCCGTTCCAATCACCGGAAGTAATTCTATAATTGATATTTCCCGGGTTCTGTCCACCCCAGCCATTATCCGGTAGACCGTTATTGAGATTGTCTGCGCTGTCAAACCTTCCTAACCCATCTAAAAAATCACCTTTGCCTTTGAATGCATTACCCAGGACTTCATTTAAACCCTCAAAAAGCTCTTTCAAATTGCCCCATAGACTATTCGTCGAATCGACCTCAACACAGCCGTTCTTTTCTTTGGTAAGCCTGCCGGCATTTGATAGAGGGCCGTCTTTAACGGCCATTTTGTTATTTGAGTCGAGGTAAAACATACCGTTTTGCATAGCACACTGTTCCCAGTCGGAGTTAGCCAGTTTAACAGGTATAAGGTAATTAGCAGTCTTTTCACAGCCGTTTATCCATACGCCATAGACATGCCAGTCCTGGAAATTGATCCACATCTTGCGCCCGTAAAATTGGGGCCTGCATACAGATGAATCATTTTCTTCTGCAAAAAAACGTACCAGGTACACCTCCACTTCAGTGGGATTGCTGATTTTCTTTACAGAGTAGATAAAGGTGCTGTCGTCTGGTGTAACCGGAACCCATACCAGCAGGTAGTCCTCACCATAGGTCCCCCCACTCCGTCCGATATGAAATTTCGCGCTATCTGCTAAATTGTACATAATAGTGGGGGGCAAATGGCTCTGTATTTCTCCTATATCTATCGTCAGTTTATCAGGGCATATATTTTCTGCGAGCACCTTCTCTTCTGTTTTTATAATGCCTTCTACATTTATACCCGTCAGACCGCCCTCGGTATCGTACAAATCTATATCCAGGGTATGCATTCCCGGGGATAAAATAAGCGTTTTGGTGACGTCTTTTTCCGTGTTGCCAGGATCTGCCGGGTTAAAATAAATGTTATTACTATCTGCAGGTGTATTATAAATAGGTTGGCCGGGTAGGGCATCAGCCCTTATAAACATAATATCATCAGCAAACCCAATGATGCTAAAGGTAACTTTCTGCGGTGCTGCGGCATCTACATAAAACGTACGGGTAAAGCGTACCGGCAAAGCACCGTTTACAGGTTTGCCGCCGGCGGGATCGTAATTGCGGTGAAAACCGGTAGAACCGGCCAATGCCTCCTCGTATTTAAGTGACCGGAAACTGATTGCCCTGGAAAGCCCCGAGGTTCTGACCCAGGGTATTTGCCACCAGCCAGGGTTGATCATCTCCGCATTAAAGGGAGCAGTAATGCCTATTGTATTTTGCGGAACCATAGTGATTTTCCAGGAAGGGTCGGTCACCACTACAGAGTCGGAAGAGTAAGGATAGAGCGTGCCGTAGACCGGATTTCTGCCTGTTCCTATTTCAATTACATTGACCAGGCAGCCGGAATGTTGCTTTTGACCATATAGACCGTAGCTGGTTAGTATAGTAATGGTTAATAACGTGATCAGTTGCTTCATAGAAAAGGTTTTTACTGGATGGAGGTTTGGCATGCCGGCTATTGTAACGGATACGGATTGGATTATTCCTGCCATGACGGGTGTTATTGCCCTCCGGGTTCCCGCCAGTTACAGATTGTTGCTGTCCGGAAACAGACATAGTTCATTTGCATGGATGAATTTCCATAGAGCGGTTTTTCATCTTGATAATGGTTGTAAAGATAAATTAAATTAATTGATGTTAGGTGATGACACCTATATCATGGCATTGAAAACCGGTGTTTATCTGTAAAACCTGTGTCCGCATCCCGCACACTTTTGGGGACGGTTGCATGGCAAATTCAACTGCTGTGTTTTGCTTTTAATGTTACCAAATAGTAAAACTTTGCTTGTAAACATTTAAACCGCCATCTTTGCATAGAACTAAAATATAATGACATGAAAGCTTTCATAGTTCCGGTAGATTTATCAGATGTTTCTTTTAACGCCGCGAAATATGCCGCATCGTTGGCCAGAGAATGCAGTGTTGGCACAATAGTATTATATCATACCGTGATCGCTACTGACAGGGAAATCGGTCAATCTACAGACGATATCATCTCCCGGGAAGAAGATAGATTAAAAGAATTAGTAGAACAGCAGCTTCAGTCTTTAGCCCCGGATACCCATATTATTATACAGGTGGATAATAATTTGCTCCTGGAATCAAGCCAGTCGCTTTTTAAAAGATATGAAGCTTCGCTGATTATAATGGGTATAACCGGGAAAAATAAGCTGGAACAAAAACTGTTTGGAAGTAATACGATCAACCTGGCCTTATATTCGGGTTGTCCGGTGCTGGTAGTACCTGCTGTTGCCCGCTACCAGGATGTACAGAGAATAGCGCTTGGGCTTGAATTTAAAGGCGGTTTGTTGGAGCAGATTCCTTCAGAGGAAATTATTGCTTTTGTAAAAGCTGTTCAGGCAGAACTGATGGTGCTGAATGTAGCAGGCGATAATGAAAAGATACCACCTCCCCTGGTTTTTGCAGGTCAGCAGGCAGCCCATATTTTATTCGATAATGTGAAAGCAAGCTACCATATGATGGACGATAATGATGTGGTAAGAGCCGTAACACGGTTTGTAGATACCAATGATGTACAGGTAGTCATTACTATTGCTTCCGAACATGGTTTCTTCGACAGGCTGTTCAAAGGCAGCACAACCAGGGACCTGGCTTTCTTTTCTACCATCCCATTGATCATTTATAAGTCGAAGGCATAAAAAAGATTTGACAACTTTTCAAAAGTTGTCAAATCTAAACCCGGAGCAGCAAAACCTATAGGAAACACAAAACCTGACAGGATCCTCCAAAAACTCATCACTTCATTACTTATAAAAAAGGTGGAACCTTATTTCAGGTGCTGGTCAAAATAATCGGTTACTTTCTGCATCAGGTGAACCCTGTCTTTGCCCAATACATTATGCGGGTGGCCGGGGTAGATAAAGTAGTCTAACTGTATATTATTATCTACACAGGCCTTTACAAATTTTACAGAGTGCTGCCACACCACCACATCATCCTGCGCGCCATGGATCATCAGTAATTTTCCCTTCAGGTTCTTTGCTTTTGTCAGCATATTGCTTTCCTCATATCCTTTGGGGTTACTTTGTGGCGTGCCCATGTACCGTTCAGTATACATCACCTCATACATACTCCAGTCTATTACCGGGCCGCCGGCCACACCTGCTTTAAATACATCAGGATATTGGGTCATAAGCGAGGTCGTCATAAAACCGCCGAAGCTCCAGCCATGGACACCCATTTTTTCCGCATTTACAAAGGGAAGTGATTTGAGGTAAGCTACACCTTGCAGCTGATCCCGCATTTCTGTTTGCCCCAGCCTGTGAAAGGTAGCCTGTTCAAACTTCAATCCGCGGTTACTGCTGCCCCTTCCGTCCATGGTGAATACAATGTATCCGTGCTGCGACAGATAATCATACCAGAGATTTCCGCTCTCCGGGAAGGAATTGGTAACTAACTGTACATGCGGGCCATTATACAGGTAAACGATCACCGGATATTTACGCGTAGAGTCAAAATCGGCCGGGTAGATTAACTTCCCGTAAAGAGTTGTGCCGTCATCAGCCTGCAGCGTAACCGGCTCAATACGTGTTGATCTGTATTTAGACAACGGGTTGGCAGCATTCAATAATGTTTTATCCCATTTTTTACCTATTGCCGAGATGGATATATTTCTCGGCGTATTTTTATTCTGATAATGATCCTTCAGGTAAGTTCCCTGAGTATTCACCTGCGGGGTGTGTATGCCCGGCTCTTTGTCCAGGCGTTCCATCTTCCCGTTTTGCCAGTTGACGCTGTATATGTGTCTTTCCAAGGGTGTTTCTTTGGATGCGGTAATAATAAGTTCCTTCCGCCGCGGGTTCATGCCTGCAATATCATTTACAAGCCATGACCCGCGGGTTACCTGGTTAAGCAGTTTACCGTCTTTATTATAACGGTATAAATGCATATACCCGTCACGCTGGCTGCGCCATATAAACTCGTTATTGCTGCCGGATAAAAAAAGCAGGGGATATTGCGGTTCCACATATCTGGAATCCCGTTCTTCAAAAAGTGTCTTCATATATGCTCCCGTGCGGGCGTTATACTGGTTCAGCCATAAGTGATTTTGTGCCCGGTTGAGCAAGGCAATGTAAATATATTCTTCATCCGGCGACCAGGACACCGACGTCAGGTATTGATCTTTGGGCACGCCGGTATTCATATAGACCGTACTGCGCGTTACCGGGTTGTATACACCTAAGGTTACTTCGTGAGAACGTCCGCCGGCCATAGGATATTTGATATGCTCATTTGCTGCAGGTACCTTATCCCAGTTGATGACCGGGTAGTCGCTGACCATAGTCTGGTCCATACGGTAAAATGCAACGAAGTTTCCTTTGGGTGAGAAGAAAATACCTTCGTTAATACCAAACTCATTGCGGTGCACGGCCTGGCCACAGATGATATTCTTGTCTTTCCCCGAAGTGATACTGTGCGTATTGCCGTAAACATCTCTGAGGTATATATTATTATCTATGGTATAAGCCACTTGTTTACTTTTCGGATCTACCTTGATAGTTGTCGTATTCGGGGGCAGGGCAGCCCATAGCTTATAGTTCCATTGATGATTGGCGTACTGTATGCTATATAATGTTCTGCCTGAAGTGAAGTATGATTCGTTATCCCGGATCCATTGCAATTGAGGCATAGCCTTCAGCGAATCCTTTCCGAAAAGCCCGTAGTTAATATCTTTTATCCCGAATAAAGTATCGGTTTTCAAGCCTGGAACGGATACCCTGACCAGGGCTTCCTTATCGCCTTTACCGGTAAGGTGGACATAAGCATCTGAGTCCGGTACCCATGAAAACTGCCTGAGGTTTTCAGGAGCAAGATGAGTTCTCAGACCTAATACGGCTTCCTGCATGGTATATTGCTGCTGTTGTGCATACAGCGGGTAAGTCAGAAAGCTGAATATAAATAGTAAAAAGTTCTTATTCATTCGCCAAATTTAAACAGTTAATTTTAAAGGATGCGGGTGATTTTGCGGGTGATAATCAATGTCATTAACTTTAAATATTAGTGATAACACCAACATCGGCGGGTGCCATTGCGGGTGTTATCACCCGCAACTATACGAAGCCTTAAGTTAGTAACGGTGTCAAAATAACTTCCCCATTTCTAAGCTTGGGAGATGCCTCCACAAAGTCTACCCTGAGTACAGCCGAAGGGGTCGGCGTGACGGTACTTGAGAAATTTATTTTAACTATTTTACTTAATGACATTGGGGTGATAATACAGTGTTTTTTATGTTGAAAAAATACTATATTTACCCTATGAATACCGAAACGCCCGAAGAAGTTTTTTACCGGATAGCGCTCTCACTGGCAGATGGAATAGGCAGCAGGACTGCTAAAAGCCTTCTGCAGCATTTTGGTTCGGCAAAGGCCGTTTTTGAGGCATCGCCTAAAGATCTTTGCGTTGTTGAGCATATGGGGCTGAAGAAAGCCAAAGGTTTACGGGACGGAATGGATACGGGCAGGGTAGAGGAAGAATTGAAGTTTATTGAACGTAGTCATATTAAAGTACTGTTTTTTGACGGAAAAGAATACCCCCGAAGGCTCCGCGAATGCACGGACGGTCCGGCACTTCTTTATTACCGGGGTGATGCGGATCTGAATGCGGAGCGTGTAGTGGCGATAGTAGGTACGCGAAGACATAGCAGCTATGGAGCGAAGATAACGGAAGAGCTGGTAGAGGGGCTGAAGGCAAATAATATTACCATAATAAGCGGACTTGCTGCAGGAATAGATAGTATTGCCCATCGCAGATCTGTTGAGTGTGATATTCCTACTGTGGGTGTGCTGGCTCATGGCCTGGACCGTATCTACCCGGAGCAGCACCGGGAGATGGCGCGGCAAATGCTGGTTAAAGGAGGGTTGCTGACAGAATATCCTTCCTGCACCAATCCCGACCGGTATAATTTCCCGATGAGAAACCGGATCGTAGCCGGTATGTCGGATGTAGTGGTCGTGGTGGAAACCGGTACACGCGGAGGTGCTATGATCACCGCAAAGCTGGCAGCGGCTTATAACAGGGATATCGCCGCTTTTCCCGGCAGGACTATTGACAGCATCTCTGGTGGTTGTAACTACCTGATCCGTACGCATATGGCACAGCTTATAACGAATCATACCGATCTGATGGAACTGATGAACTGGGATGAGGTAGAGCAGGATAAAGCCTGGCTGCAGCCTGTATTGTTCGGGCATCTGTCGGACGAAGAGACTTCTATTGTTAATGTACTGCAAGGCAGCGGAGGCATGCATATTGATGAGTTATGTATCAGGACCCGGTTCCGGGCTTCTCAACTGAATTCTATTTTATTGCACCTGGAACTGAATGGCATGGTCAGAACCTTGCCCGGCAAATTGTACCGTCTAAATTAATGAGCCATGAATGAAGAAGAATTAAGAAAAATGATTAAGGGATACAGCATTAAAAACTGGTCTGAGGAAGACCGTCCCCGTGAGAAAATGTTGAAGAAAGGCAACGGCGCTTTATCCGACCTGGAGCTGATCACCATACTTATCGGGAGCGGCAATCCCGGTAAGTCCGCTATGGATCTGGCCAATGAAGTTTTGAGCATGGGCAGCTATAATCTCGCCAAATTAGGCCGGCTTTCCGCCGGTGATTTTCAACGTATCAAGGGGATCGGCCTGGCTAAAGGCATCACCTTAGCGGCAGCCTTAGAGTTGGGCAGAAGACGTCAGCTAAGTGAGGTCATCAATAAAAAAATAATCAATAACAGCCAGTCGGCAGCCGATATACTCATGCCGCTGATGAGCGACCTCGTATATGAGAGCTTCTGCATCATGTGCCTGACCACGGGTAATAAACTGATGCATTATGAATTTGTCAGCTCAGGCGGACTTACCAGTACTGTTGTGGACGTCCGGCTGATACTGAAGATCGCACTCCTTCATATGGCAAGCCGGTTAGTTATTGCCCATAATCATCCTTCCGGTTCATTGAACCCGAGCAAAGCTGACGAGGTAATAACGGAAAAAATAAAAAACGCTGCATCCCTTATGGATATACATCTGGTAGACCATATAATCATTGCCGAAAAACAATATTTCAGCTTTGCCGACAATGGTTTATTATAAATCGCCGTTTACAAAAAGACGGATAAGATTGAACCCGAGATGGGCAGCCATTTCCTTATTATGTACCCGGTCGTAAATAAGATTAAAGCTTCTGGCTATTGTTCTTTGTTGATCTGCTACAGCCATCCATACCAGTCCCACAGGCTTATCCGGGCTACCACCGCCCGGCCCGAGAATGCCGGAAACGGAAAGCGCTATATCCGTATCCAGTATACGGCGGGCTTCTTCAGCCATCTGTACGACCGTTTGTTCACTTACCGCCCCGTTTGTTTGCAGAACGGAATCCGGAACGCCCAGCAGATCGCTTTTTACCTGGTTATGATAGCTTACGATGCATCCTTTAAAAAAAGAAGAGCTTCCTGGCACATCTGTAATTTTATGTGCTATATAACCGCCCGTACAGCTTTCCGCCAGACCTAAGCTCATTTTTTTGCTTTCCATCAACCGGGCAATAATTTCTTCCGGTGCCAGGTCTTCCAGGGCGGCAATAACAATATTTCCCAATCTTTGGTAAATAGCTTCCTGCCAGTAACCGGTTTCTTTTTCCAGTTCTTCTTTCCCTATTCCGGTACTACTACTGGTCAGCCGTAGCTTCACCAAACCGGGAGCGGGCAGGTAAGCGAGGTGGATATGGCTTGGAAGGGAAGCTTCTATATCTTTTATTTTTTCAGCAATATTGCTCTCTCCCCGTGCGAGGGTGATCATTGTTTTATGAATAATTACAGAGCCCCTGAACTGATTTTCCAAACGGTGTAGAGTTTCATCATGCAGGATCGACTTCATTTCCATAGGCACGCCGGGTAACGAAATAATAATGCAATCATCCTTTTCGAACCACATACCGGGAGCCGTTCCTAACCTGTTAAACAGCACCTGGCAACCGGCCGGCACTTCTGCCTGTTTTAAATTGCCGGGCAAAGGAACCCGGTTAACATGAGCAAACAAATGCCTGATATGCACCAGTATCTTTTCATCAGTAACTAAGGGCATATTGAAATAAGCGGCCAGGGTCGGTTTGGTAATATCGTCTGCCGTAGGGCCCAGACCACCGGTTAAAAAGATAATATCGGCCCTGGGTATAGTATCATCCAGAGCCTCTCCTATAGCAGTTGCATTATCAGCTATAGCGATCCTGCTTTGTACATTAATGCCGAGCTTATTCAGCTCGCGGGCTATATAAGCCGAATTGGTATCAATTGTCTGGCCGATGAGCAGTTCATCGCCAATAGTTATTATGAATGCTTGAAAGGACAAGGCTATATGCTGTTTAAATGCGTTAATAATCAAAACGGGCAGTAAAATTAACTATTTCGCGGCCTTTTGTAAAAGCATACCAGTTGCCCCTGTAGCTGATATACACCGGTAACAGCTTTCCATTCTTTGGATACAGATCCACGTGAATGGACACATCAAAATCATAGGCTACGGTATTGTAAGCTAAAGTATAATCCCTGGCCACGATAGAATAATCGGAACTACGGAACCAGGTTTTAAATTTCTTATATACCACATCGTCGTTATGCTCATCCTTAGGCACCGCTTCAAATACATAGCAATCTTCCCCGTTTTTCTGTTCCAT
>JBEBVI010000142.1:0-9602 GCA_040392805.1 Taibaiella helva | reverse complement strand
AAATACTCCATAGTACTGTCAAAAATTTATTCTTCTTTCAACCGGATGCACATTTTTTATCAGCTCTTCCTGGTAGGTGAATATTGCCTTTTTCATTAGAAAATATTTTCTTGATAGTAAGTAAGCATAGTTATGCATTGCCGTATAAAGTATATTCAGGTTCTCATCATAGTACCTGATCCCGTTAAAATACTGCCATGCTTTTGAATTATATCGCTCCAGATTCTGTTTTATTTCCGGCGTTATTTCCGTAGAATAAGTTTCATCCGATAAAATATCGTCTATTTCCTGTTTCAGCTGCTCTTCTGTTGGTTTGATCCTGTTAAGGTTGATACCTATCTGTTCACAGGATGTCGTTACATTTACAAATTGCAGTTCGTTCAATAGCCGGATATACAATTCATACTTTGAATCAAAACTTTGATCAAATTCGAAGTACTTATTATAAAGCTGCTCTAACTTTTCGGGTTTGTTTTGCAGGCGCTCTTCTCTTTTAAAGTATGCATAGATGTTGGTGTCGTTCTTTTTGATTTGCTCATTAAGATGTGCCAGCTCTGTTTTGAGTTGTTCTGTGAGCGCATAGGCATGCTTACGCTTATATCTGACCCCGTCATAGTCGAAGGTTTTGACTGATAACGTGTTGGTAGAAATATTTTTCAGCGTTTCGATATCATTTTGTAATGCAATGGCAGAATACACCCAGTCTACTTTTTCATCAGAGTATAAATCCTTAAAGGTAAGGTCATTCTCTGCAGATACACTCTGGTTCAAATCAATACGGGCCGGATTCTTGTTATCATAATAACTATTAAACACTTTGGCGAACGAATTGGACAAAGCCTCCCGCTTGTATTCTTCTATAAATTCGCCGGCTGCAATAACTTTGGGCACTCCCTGGTAGCTTACTGCTTCAAATATTTTGTCGGTTAGTTGTTTTTGCAGCTCAATAATATTCGTGAATATATTATTGGCCGGCGTATCAGAACTATACTCCTGCGAAAGACCCGTGCTTTCCAGCCTTGTTATCCTTTCCGATAATGTGGGATGCGATGCCCATTGGTTTTTAATGACTAATTTGGATTTGTCAAATTTACTTTGTTCCTCTAAAGAAATATCAGGCAGCATATTTGTCATATTGAGATTATTTTCTTCTGCAAGAAAATGAATAACTGCCGTCTGGTCACTATATAAATTTTCACTTTTTATATGCTCAGCAATTCTTTCGTTATAAAAATTAAGGACACTGTTTAATGAATTGTCCGCCAGCCCCATTCTTAATAAAGAATTTTTCAGCGGTTTATAACCCGTTACACTGGCTGCAATCAGGTCGGCATGAAATTCCATCTCTCTTGAAAGCCCTAAGTAACTTTTGTTTACCACTTCGTACAGTTTTTTCGAAACCCACTGAATTCCTTTGTTTATTTTTATAGCTATAGCCACAAATACGGAAAAATATCCGTTCATGTTTGCCCATTTCTGAACAAGGCGCTCATAGGATTCATTGTCATAAAGCAGATTGAAAATTACCTGGTTTACGTTGTAGACATAACTTCCGACTTTCATTGTTCTTTGAGAAAAATGACCGAACTCATGTGATAATATAGCCCTTAATTCTTCTCTCGTTACTGTATTTACTAACCCTAAACCTATCTGTAAATTCTTTTTTACGGGTAAAAACATACTCCAAAAACTGGAGTCGTAAAATACCGATGCGTTTACATCAGGTGATAAATACACTTTCTTGGGAAAGGTAGTCCCCACTTCATGGACAATTTCATTGATCATACGGAACAAATCCGGCTCCCGGGATTCATCTGTTTCAATTAAATGTGAACGGTCTACTTTATGAGGCTTAAAAATAAACTTCAGCAAAAAAACCAGGACCAGGGTTCCCCCGCTGGTTAACCCGATTCCGAGCGCAATAGTGATAATATTTGGCTTAGAAGCAATTAATGATATACTCCCGGCAATGCATAACCCCGTCAGCGTAAACGCCAATAGTAAGATCATTAAATAAGTTAGAACAAATAAGCTTATTGCGACAATCGCTTTTGTTGCCTGAGCTTTAAACCTGACAGAAAGTTGGATGTACTTTTGTTTCATTTGGATTTGCCTTTATAGAATCACACACATTTGCGTATATTGTTGTTTGTCGGTGATTATCTGCTATTGGTTTGGAAATTATATTTCCTGATTATTTTACTTTAAACTTATCGAGGCAAATTTGTTTCTGCAGCTAAAAAATCAAGCTTTTGTACTTGACTTTCATATACTGTCCGGGTAGAGGGCGTCAATAAGTAATTTTTTAATTCCTGATTGGTTTAATCTAAAATGCCCAGCTCCAATGACTTTGCAACCAATCCCGACACATTTTTCACACCGAGCTTTTGGAATAAGTGATAGCGATGACTTTCCACGGTTCTCAGACTAAGAAACAGGATGTCGGCAATCTCCTGGCTGGTGGCATGTTGGTTGACGATGAGCGTCAGGATCTCCAGTTCACGTTTGGTGAGCGTGGGGACTTGCTTCACTTTCTTTTGTATGGATAAAGATTCGTTGAGTATTTGTTCTTTGATGGATGGCTCTATATAGGTTTCTCCATTGTAGACGGTGGTTATGGCACCGATCAGGGTAACGATATCTGTATTCTTTAGGAGATAGCCTTCCACGCCCAGCTTCATCATTTTCTTTACATACGGAATGGTATCGAAATTGGTTAAGGCCAGTATTTTTATTCCCGGATTTCTTTTCTTTAGCCAGGCGGCAACAGCATCACCACTTTCGTCAGGCATACGGATATCCAGGAGCAATATATCCGGCATATTGTTCAGCAGCCCCTCTTCCAGCTCTTTTTTATTCTGGAACAAGCCGGTTACCTCTATATCCGGTTGCAGGGAGAGCATGTGCTGAACCCCATTCAACACAATATACTGATCATCCAATATGGCGACTTTTATCTTCATTGTATTTTATTTAAGCTTGATAAATGTATCAAAATGGATTCCTTTTTTTATGGATCTATGCCAGTAGAGACGCGATTAATCGCGTCTCTACACGTTTTATTTTCAGCAATCCAGGTCAATATATACCTGTGTACCTTTTCCGGAAGCGCTATGGATGGTTATGGTGCCGTTCATAGCGTTGATTTTTTCCCGGATCGTTTTTAATCCCATTCCCGTGTTTTCTTCCGATATATTTTCATGGTTCATACCTTTACCGTTATCTTCCACCGCCAAATTTAATAAACCGTCTACATAGTTTACCTGTACAAAGACTTTAGTGGCGCTGGCATGCTTCAGGATGTTATTGATTAGTTCCTGCACGGTGCGATACACCAATAAGGCGGTACCCTTATCCAATGCCTCAAAAGTGCCGTTAAATTCATAGTCTATATCCAGAGCCTCTTTATTGCTGATCCTTTTGCAATAGGTGGTAACCGCTTCTTCCAACCCGTCGATAAGTAATTTTTCGGGCATCAGGTTGTGCGCGGTGTTCCTTATTTCTTTGGCCGCTTCATCCAGCAGGCTCAGCCCGTTTTCATACATATTTTTGTTAGGCATTTCGGCGCTGTGTGCTGTGCTGAAATTCATTTTAGCAGCGGAGATGATGCTGCCTATACCATCGTGCAATACTTCTGCCATCCGGCTACGCTCTTTTTCTTCCCCTTCGATCATGGCTTTCATTACCGATATTTTTTTATCCTGTATGGAAGCCTGTAGGTCCCGCTTGCGGAGCTTCTCCCTTTGCCGGTAGCTTTTGGAAATAAAGATAAGGATCGCTATAACCAGGAGTGACAGGGAGGAGATCAGCAGAATGCTGAAATTCCTGTTTTTAATGGTACGCTCCTGCTCTAATGTTTTTAACCGTGTGGCCATTATCTCCCTGTCCTTTTGTGCTACACGATATTTGATTTCCATGTTTTTTACACTGTTCATTTTATCCAGGCTGCGAATGCTGTCGTCATATTTTTTATACAACCTGTAGCGCTCAAGAGCCTGCTGATATCGGCCGGTATAGGCATACAGATTCGAAAGGGTATAGGCCGACTCGCATATACCCTCCAATACATTGTACTGAGCAGACAACTGTTGGGCTTCTTTCAGGTATTTTTCGGAAAGACTATAGTCTCCCAAACCCATGTATGCACTGCCTAGCAGTATGACATTAGGTATGTGGTAATAAGGGTTAATCGGATCGGGTTTCAGTTTTAGGGCGGCCAGTCCATGTTGCCTGGCTTCAGCATATTGTTGTTTATCTAAGAACAGCTGCCCCATGTTGATATGTGTAATTTGCTGGCTAGTTCTTATGGCTGATAGGTCAGCAAGGCTATCATGACGTTTGAGGGAGTCCAGGATAAACAGGGATTTCTTAAACTCTGCAAGGCTTTTGCCCCAATTCATTAACTCTTTATATATTCTGCCCCTGTTGACATAGATGGGTGTCAGACTTTTCATTTCCTTGCCGGATAATGCCAGATTTTCAGCTTTTTGTAAATAGTTGAGCGCTTCTTGATTATCACCTGTTCTGTTTAATGCCATTGCTATATTATTATATATGGCGGAGAGGTCGTAGGCATGTTGTTCCGTACTTTTTTCCAGTAAAGATGCCGCCTGTAATAATGACTGTATGCTGGTTTTCATATCTCCGCTAAAGGAATACGCAATGCCTAAGTAATTATATATTTTGGATCGCAGGACATAGTCTTGCTTATTACATAATGGTAAGAGCGCCTTTAAGATATTTATTGCCGAGTCGTAATGTCCTTTATTGGAAAGTGTATAGGCTTCATTCGCCTTTTTTAATAAATTTTCCGGTAGCTTGTCATTGTTATCCAGCAGTAGGTTATCCTGGGATATGACTTGTAAACAGGGAACCAGTAACAATAGAAATGTAAAAAGATACTTCATTGAAAAAATGATCTGTGCCAGGATAATAAACAAAGATACGATTATAGGAAATAGTTTATATATAGGATAGGAAGGTAAATCCTAAATTGTCACAAATAATTATCCTATACTACATATGCAAACTTATTGTTTCCGGGAAGCCCGGAGTTAAATATTCGTAACCGTCGGTACAAGCGGTAGCTGACAAACACCATCTCACTCAACCCCAAGGGGTTGAACTACACTTTACAGTAAATATTTTTCATCGAAATCAATTCCATTTTCAATGAGCAATCGTTTAAATTCATCATAGAAATTTTCTGTTTTATGATGTTCTTTCTGATTTTTTACATAATTGATAATCTTATCCCGCTCATGGATAGAGTAGGTGAAGGCACCATAACCATCCTACCAACCGTTAAAATAGGAGTAACGGCCACTTTCTTTCATCCATATGTTACTGGCTACCTTTATGTCTTTAATATAGTCTGCTAAAGCAATTGAAGGATGTAAATCTGAGAAATATGAATATGGTCTTCAGTCCCATTGATGCGGTATAGTTTGCATTGTTTTTTTTGAATGAGCCCATAAATGTATTGATATAACTCTTTACAATGTGCTTCCTCTATTGTGGGTTTCCTGTTTTTTGTGCCAAAAACGATTTGATAATAGATCTGCTTGTATAGTTCATAATGTTCTTTTATTGTTAGCTGTTCAAGCTTTTCAGGTTTTGTTTTATACGGTCCTTTTTTCTACGGGTTACACCCGCGATTATTCACGTTCAAGTCCTTCGGGTTATTAATATGAGTGTTGTTCAGTATTTGCTCTGATAAATTTATACCATCTTGATTATTAATTTTCTGAAGGATGCTGTATAAATCTTAGACGATATTATGCCGCGATACAAAGAAATTGGACAATACATAAGTATAGGCGGTATTAATCTTGTATATCTGATACTGTTACAACATTTGGAGGGGTCTCTGATCTTGAGCGGCTAACGGTCTATTTTAATATCAGTGGAAACACTGAATTTTGAATATCAGTGGAAATTCTGTTGTTAGGCTGCATAGTTATATTGATTTTTGGATTCTGAAAAAATGAATACATGAGTGGCTCTTCGGGCGCGCGGAAGGTGGCCATGGTATGTAATTATGTTTATGTAAAATTAAAACTTTTTGGAATGAAACAAATAAACATGCGATACAGGAATAATGCACGAGGCTTCACTCATAGCCGTTTGAGGATGGGGAAACGCCTGGCGCTTTTTGTGTTACTTTTGGGCTTAACTGCTACTATGCCGGCAATGGCACAGGGTGGAATTGTGTTTGACTGGGTTGTAGCGGCAGGAGACAGAGATACAGCATTTAATAATTATAGTAACGATATAGTGTTGGATGATCTGGGAAATACATATCAGGCAGGTTATATTTGGGGTAATGTGCAATTGGGCAATATTACCTTAACTTCCGGAGGCGCTTTTTATGAGGATCCCTTTGTGTCGAAAATGGATGCCAATGGAAATGTGGTATGGGCAAAAAGCTTTGAATGTCAGGATGCAGGAAACGCTACGTCTATTGCTGTTGATAATAAAGGTTATGTATATATAACCGGTATTTTTCGTACCTCTATTACAATAGGCTCTTTTAATTTTGCTTCGCAGGGAACGGATGGATTTATGGTTAAGCTGGATACTGCAGGCAATATTATTTGGGCGAAACAAATCCCCATAGTTACCGCAGGAGGGGGGCATCTGTTTCCTGCGGATATAAAGGTGGATACAAGCAGTAATATTTTTATTACGGGAAGTTATGGCGGTGGTATTGCAGCTTTCGATACTACTTATTTGGATATGGCCAATTCAAACAATGCCTTTATTGCCAGGGCGGACAGTAGCGGGGCATTTGTTTGGGCTAAAGCAGTGCTTGGTCTCTATGTGTACAGAGCAACCGGGGCTTCGCTTGCCATAGATCAATCAGATGGCGTATATGCTATTGGAAATATAGGAGATAGCGCCAGGATCGAAAATGTTACCCTGTACGGTTCTGGTGGAGCTGCATATATCATCAAGTTAAATGCAAAAACCGGAGGTCTTGAATGGTCAAGGGTATTAGGTAAAGAAAGGACTTTAATCTGGGGCTTGTATGCAACCGTTACGGCAAATGCAGGGGAAATAATTGTAGATAACACAGGCAATATTGTGCTTACCGGATATTTTGCAGGAAGGGCAGATTTTAACCTGGGCAGTGCCCCGCAGGATACCTTATACCTGGAGCCTTATACTAACCCTGCTCACGATGGCTCATCGGGGGCGTATGTGCTGAAAATGGATACGAGTGGAAATTTTGTCTGGGCCAGGTCATTTGCAGCGATATCCTATTCAACAAGAACTGCTTTTAATAAGCTCTCATCAGATATATATGGTAATGTGTATGCGGCAGGTCAGTTTCAGGCGGGTTTGGATTTTAACTATGGCTTGGAAGATAGCCTGGTGTTTAGAACACCCGATGGACATCAGAATGTTTATATCTTGAAATTAGACACGGAAGGTAATATAAGGTGGATTAAAATCTTAAAATCAGCAAAGGAAGAGCAAAGTCTGACCATAGCGTCACAGGGAATTGCTGTAAATAAAGAGGGTAAAGAAATTTATACCACTGGTCTCTTTTGGGGTCGGCCCGACTTCGATCCTAATGACGGTTCTGAAACAGCAGTACAGTCAAGTGCACAGTCAGAATATCGTATTGATTTATTTGTACACAAACTAATTTGTACTGTAGATTCCAACGGAGCTGTTATAGATACGGCTACGAACTGTAACGGCTACACCATTAATGGCCAAACATTCACTACGGAAGGTGTGCATTATGCAACACTTAACGGTTGGTTTGGCTGTGATAGTATTGTCACCGTTAATCTTTCTCTTATCCTTCCTGATCCCGTTATCAGCACCGATGTGGATACTTTGAGTACGGGGAAATATATATCTTATCAATGGCTGAAAGATGGAGAAGCTATTCCCGGCGCAACGGAGCAAACATATATTGTGTCTGAAAACGGCAGGTATAGCGTGGTCGTTACAGATGAAAGCGGCTGTTCAGATACCTCAGATGTGTACCCGGTAACCAATAAAACGGATATCGGCAGTATAGCAGCCGACACTCATATCCGTGTATTTCCTAATCCTGCAAAGGATATAATCTATGTGGAAAGTCCTGAGACTGTGCGGTTCACGCTGAACAGCTTGGATGGTAAGGTGTTATTCTCTGCCGATAAAGATGGAACGTCTCACTCGGTATCAATGAAAGGGCTGGCATCGGGTATTTACTTTTTAAACATTTCCGGCCGGGACGGTAACAGGATACGCGTAGAGAAAATTGTGAAGCAATAATTGCTCAAAGCAGAAAATATAAGTATAGCCTTATGGGATGCAACAAGCCCATAAGGCCATTTTTAGTACTCTATTGATATTGAAATATATAAAGGAAGATGTGCAGAGCGTTTTTTAAACAGTTGCAGAGGAGCCCGCATCGTTTGATGCCGGTACTTATCCTTTTTTTTATGGTTTCCTATCAGGTCTCTTATGCCCAACATGATAATGTATGGGCATTCGGGGCTTATGCAGGTGTTAATTTTAACACCAATCCGCCAACGGTTTTTCGTAGTAGTATCAATACTATGGAAGGTGTGGCCTCTTTTTGTGACAATGAAGGTAAGCTATTGTT
The DNA here is from genome assembly GCA_040392805.1 of Taibaiella helva. GTDB lineage: Bacteria > Bacteroidota > Bacteroidia > Chitinophagales > Chitinophagaceae > Taibaiella > Taibaiella helvus_B. The sequence goes on along the minus strand of JBEBVI010000142.1, from coordinate 991 downwards.
CTACACCGATGGTACTACTATTTTTGACCGGAATGGTAATGTCATGTCGCTGGGCTGGGGTCTTACGGAAGGTGGAACAACAGGTAGCACCACTCAGGGTACCGTTATTATTCCTATGCCGTCCGGGGAAAATAAATATTATGTATTTTCATTGCTAAGCTGGGAAAGTGCAGCTCACTTTGGTAAGCTATATTATTCCGTAGTGGATATGACTGCGAACTTCGGCCTGGGACAGGTTGTCAGCAAGCAGAACCTGATGGATTCCTTTCTTACGGAGCATATGACTGCCGTATCGGGCAATGATTGTAATATCTGGCTCATTGTGGTGTCACGCCTCAATAACAGCTTTAAAGCATATAGTATTGATGTCGATGGGGTCAGCCGCACGCCGGTCATTTCAGGTGCAGCGGAATCCAAACAACTGAAGTTATTCTGTGAGATATCCGGTACTTTGGATGTTTCGCCTGACCGTAAAAAGTTAGCCATAGCCCAGGAAAAAGTGATACTCTATGATTTTAATATCGATTCTGGCACCATAAGGAGCCCTGTTGTACTAGATACTTTTGACATAAAGCTGCTTCCTCAATGGCCGCAGATGGCTACGTTTTATGGGCTTTCCTTTTCGCAGGATAATACCAAGCTGTACGCTACTCTTTCCGAGGTATCATCCGGTGCACAGCCGGGTTTGTTTCAATACGACCTGAGTTCAGGAGATTCTTTAACTATGGTACAGTCTAAGACCCTGATTATGGGTGGGTTAATGTACGCGATCAGGCGGGCGCCTGATGGCAGGATATACGGTGTCTCGCATCGTAATATGTATTTGCATGTTATCAACAGACCCGATATGGCAGGAACGGACTGTGCATATGAACCTAATGGGTTGGCACTCTCACCTGGCACAACATCCCTTCTCGGCCTGCCTAATATTGGTACTATTTATACCAACAGACGGTTTACCAGCTATAGGGAAGATTCTGTATTCTGTTCC
>JBEBVI010000141.1:0-9703 GCA_040392805.1 Taibaiella helva | reverse complement strand
ATAATGGTGAAAGAGTGAGTGTAGATATCAATGATAATGTACTCATAACAGGAAGAATTGGTGATGTAAGTAATACTGGAGGAAGAGTAAATTTCAGAGGAGGTAATGGCGGCATTGTGGCTATTCCTCTAAGCAACTTTAATACGGATGTGTTTCTTGCTAAATATGATGTAAATGGAAATTTTATATGGGGAAAAATTATGGGAGGAAGAGGAAAAGATGAAGTTAGGGATGTCGGCACGGATGGCATTGGAAATGTATATATTGTAGGCAATTATGACCCTGCCGGTACAGGTGCAACTACAACTGATTTTAATATCGGCGGCAGTGGGGGGACGTTGAGTTGCATGGGAATGAGTGACGCTTTTATAGCTAAGTATGATTCCAGTGGCAATTTTATATGGGCTGAAAATATGGGAGGAAGTAAGAAGGAAGAAAGTACTGCAGTCGCTGTAGATAACTCAGGAAATGTGTACATATCAGGTGAATTTGCTTCCCAAACCGCAAAATTTACAATAAGTGGCCGTGGCGATACACTCACTACCAAAGGTGGGTATGATCTGTTTGTTTTAAAATTAGGTTGTAATGATACATCATCTTCTTATATCAACGCACTCCAACATTGTGGCAAATTTTATACATTAAATGATAGTATCTATACCACTGATGGTATATACATACAACATTTTCTCAATGCTGTCGGTTGCGATAGCTCTGTTGTACTTGATTTAACTTTCATTTCTCTTGAAAAACCTACTATTAATGTGGACGCTTTTAAATTAAGCGTAACAGTTACTTATGCTACTTACCAATGGCTACTGAATGGGGTGCTTATTGCCGGAGCTACCGACTCTATCTATATGGTAAAGGAAAACGGCAATTACCAAGTAGTAGTTACTAATGAGTATGGTTGTGCTGATACTTCAGACGGTTACCTGGTAACCAATTATACAGGAATAGAAGAGTCTCATATACAGGCCGGTCAGATTCAGATTTATCCTAATCCCGCAGAACATATTATCTACATCCAAAGCCCCAAACCTATTGATATATTCATCACTTCTATAGATGGCCGCAACGTACAACAGCAGGCAAACGCAAAAACAATAAACATACAATCTCTAATACCGGGAATTTATTTATTGAAAATAAATGATAGGGAAGGAAACCTAATCAGTGTCAGGAAAATAATAAAACAGTAAAGTATTTCAAATTTTATACACAATAAAAGGGTTCAGCTTTAAAAAGTTGAGCCTTTTTATTTTGAGAAAACTATTGATAGTTATCAAGTGATGCAAGTTCGTAACCGGCAAATTATCGCTGGAGGAAGTATTGGATTTCAAAATAACAAATAGAGTCAGCCAAGGGATAAATCAGCGGCATTAACACCCGCCTTCTTTAATTTCCTTATTTTTACCACCGTATTAATCAATATCTTTCTATTATTTACTATGACTCCGGACAAAAAAGTATTTGACAATATACTGCAAACGATCGGCAATACGCCCCTCATTAAACTGCATAAAACCGTTGCAGACCTGCCCTGCCCTGTGTATGCTAAAGTTGAATTCTTCAACCCCGGCAATTCCATTAAAGACCGTATGGCACTTAAAATGCTGGAAGTTGCCGAACAGGAAGGGAAGATCAAACCCGGCGGCACGATCATAGAAGGCACATCAGGCAATACGGGTATGGGGCTGGCACTGGCAGCTATTCAAAAGGGCTATCGCTGCATCTTCACTACTACAGACAAGCAGTCTAAAGAAAAAATAGATATTCTGAAGGCTTTCGGTGCCGAAGTAATTGTATGCCCTACGAATGTGGAGCCCGAAGATCCTAAATCTTATTACTCTGTTTCTAAAAGACTGGCCAAAGAAGTACCAAACAGCTGGTATGTGAATCAATATGACAACCTGGCCAATCGCGAGGCACACTACGAGCAGACTGGGCCTGAGATATGGGAACAGACGGAAGGTAAAATTACCCACCTCGTAGTAGCTACGGGAACAGGCGGCACGATCACAGGAACGGGAAAATACCTGAAGGAAAAAAATCCGGATATCCAGGTATGGGCTATTGACAGCTATGGGTCACTCCTTACCAAATGGTTCAATACCGGTGAAATAGACATGAAGGAAGTTCACCCGTATATCACGGAAGGGATCGGTGAAGATTTTGTGCCTGAAAACTACCAGAAGGAATACATTGACTATTTTGAAAAAGTAACCGATAAAGACGGTGCGGTAATGGCTCGACGCATAGCCAAAGAAGAAGGCATATTTGTGGGTTATTCGGCAGGCTCCGCACTATCAGGACTGAAGCAGCTGAAAAGCAAGCTCACAAAAGATGACCTGGTCGTAGTCATCTTCCACGATCACGGAAGCCGCTATGTAGGTAAGGTATATAATGACGAATGGATGCTGGACAGGGGCTTCCTGGATGTGCACACCGTACAGGACCTGATCGGAGGCTTAGGTCGTCGCAGACTGGTGACCATAGAAAAGACCGATACGATACAAAAAGCCATGGAGCTGATGCAGGAGTATGATATTGAGCAGATCCCGGTGACCGGCAACGGCGAAATCTGCGGTTCCGTATCACAGCACGGACTATTCAAAAAATTAATGCAGGATGTGCAAATAAAAGAAGACAGGATAGAAAATGTGTTAGAGCCGGCCATTCCCGTAGTAGCCATGGATACGCCTATTGAACGGCTGACGGCTTATATTAATAAGGAGAATGGCGGAATTTTAACCAAAGATGAAAGCGGGGACTATCACATTCTTACTAAATATGATGTATTAAATGCCTTGTCTAAAGGATAGAATCTCCCGGGGTTTCTACCTTTTCCTTTTTACTTAGATATTAAGTTTGGGTAATTCATAGTTTGTTATTACCTTTGCGCTCCGATTTTGTGAGGTAATTAAAATACAATATTTAAAAATGGCTAACGCAACCATCGACGCTAAAAAAGCAAATATTTTTAAAACTTACGGTGGATCTGAAAAAAATACCGGTTCTGTTGAAGCTCAGATCGCTTTATTAACAGAACGTATTCTTCATATCTCAGAACATATTAAGAGAGGCAACAAAAAAGATCATTCCTCTAATTTAGGACTGATTAAGCTGGTAGGGCAACGTAAGCGCCTGTTGGCTTACCTGAGCCGCACCAACCTGCAAGGGTACCGCGAGCTGATTGTGAAATTAGGTCTGCGTAAATAATCAAAAGTATGTTGTTTCTATTGAAACTATTCCCAACCTGGTAAAGTGTTGGGAATAGTTTTTTGTGTTTGTATCCTATTTTTGCTGAGCGCATTTCAAACTGTTGTAAAAAGATACGCTTTACAAACTTAAATTATTAAGCCGGCTACAAATTAACGCTATTAAAAGCCTGGAAGGCTTCAATTTGAGTAATCGCGGATGAAATCCGCGAAAAAAACCGGTGATAGCAAGCATGAGAGGCTTAAACGGCTAATAATAAGGGAATATCGCGGGCTACAATCAGTGAAATTGAATCGATGAAAAATATTTACTATAAAAGATAAAAGTGTTGTTCGGGTAGATTGCCGGAAGAGCGTAAAGCATTAGAATCAATAATTTTCATTATAAAACCGTCCTTTTATACTCGGGGCAAAAGGACAAAGTAGCTGACACAATGCCCCAAGATGACACATAAACAAAAATATATGACGCTGAATCCAATTTCCGTATCGTTCAAACTGGACGATGGACGTGAAGTTACAATCGAAACAGGTAAGCTGGCCCGCCAGGCTGATGGCGCCGTTACCGTACGCTGTGGCAATGCCATTTTATTAGCAACGGTAGTAGCCAGTAAAGAGCCCAAACCCGGGCAATCTTTCTTCCCGCTAACAGTAGACTACCAGGAGAAATTTGCTTCTGCAGGCCGAATTCCGGGTTCCTTCTTTAAACGTGAAGGCCGGCTAAGTGATTATGAAGTATTAATATCCCGACTTATAGACAGGGCTTTACGTCCTCTTTTCCCGGAAAATTATTTTTGCGAGGTACAGGTTATTGTAACCCTGTTATCTTATGACCCGGAAGTACAGCCGGATGCCCTGGCTTGTTTAGCTGCATCTTCTGCGCTGGCCGTATCCGATGTTCCTATCCAGGAGATCATATCCGAAGTGCGCGTAAGTCGCATAAATGGTGATTTCATTATCAACCCGCCCACCAGCCAGTTGCAGGACGCGGATATGGACTTTATCGTAGGCGCTACGGATAAAAACATCATGATGGTGGAAGGTGAAGCACACGAGTGCCAGGAAGAAGACCTTGTTACTGCTATCGAAAAAGCGCATGAAGCCATAAAAGTACAGGTACGCGCCCAGGAAGAGCTGCGTGCTAAAGTTGGCATTACCACCAAAAGAGAAGTTCCTCCCCCCTATACCAACGAAGCAGTAATCAAACTGGTAGAGGAAAAAGCAAAAGAGAGAATGCTTGAAATATCCAGGGGTGGAACGGGCAAACACGAACGTTCGGATGCCTTTAAAGTTCTGGCAGAGGAGTTGATGGCTGCTTTTGATCCGGAAACAACACCGGAAGAAGATCTCGCATTGGCCAAAAGGCATTTCGAAGACCTGCAATACTATACAGTCCGCAATATGATATTGGACGAAAGCAGGAGGCTGGATGGTAGAAAACTGAATGAAGTTCGTCCGCTGATCATGGAAACCGACCTGTTGCCTTCTCCTCACGGCTCCGCTTTATTTACGCGCGGCGAAACACAATCTCTTACTACGGTTACATTAGGCACCCAAGATGATGAGATGCTGATAGAAACAGCTGGTACTTCCAACTATGCACCATTTTACCTGCACTATAATTTCCCGCCATTCTCTACCGGTGAAGTGAAATTCTTACGTGCACCCAGCCGCCGTGAAGTAGGACACGGCAACTTAGCCAAACGTTCGCTGGAAATGCTGATGCCGAAAGATTTCCCCTATACGGTACGTGTTGTATCCGACATACTGGAATCCAACGGTTCGTCTTCTATGGCTACGGTATGTGCCGGTTCTCTGGCGCTGATGGATGCCGGTGTACCTTACCAAAAACACGTTGGCGGTATCGCCATGGGGCTGATCAGCCGGTCGAGCGACAGCAAATGGGCTGTGCTGACGGATATATTAGGTGATGAAGATCACCTGGGTGATATGGACTTTAAAGTAACCGGCACAAGGGATGGTATATGCGGCATACAGATGGATATTAAAGTGGACGGCTTAAGCATGGATGTTATGCGCAGTGCATTGGAACAGGCTAAGCAGGGACGTCTGCATATCCTGGAAGCTATGTACGCCTGCATCCCGGCTCATCGCGAAGACCTGAAACCTCATGCCCCAAGAATTGAGCAGTTAATTATAGACCGTGAATTTATCGGTGCTGTTATCGGGCCCGGCGGTAAAATAATACAACAGATACAAAGAGAGACCGGTGCAGAGATCAATATTGAAGAAGTCGGTGAAAACGGTGTCGTTAACATATTCTCCAATGATGGAGAAAGCCTGAAAAAAGCAGTAAACTGGATTAAAGGAATTGTTGCGGTTCCCGAAATCGGCGAATCTTATGATTCGATTGTGAAGTCGGTAATGCCTTACGGCGCTTTCGTTGAGTTTATGCCCGGTAAGCAGGGTTTACTCCACATCTCCGAAGTAAGCTGGAAAAGACTGGATACCCTCGAAGGCGTATTGGCCGAAGGTGATGCCGTAAAAATAAAGCTGGTCGGCTTAGATCCTAAAACCGGTAAATTCCGCCTTAGCCGTAAAGTGCTTATGGAAAAGCCGGAAGGATATGTAGAGCAACCGGAAAGAGAAAGAAGAGAGCGACCGGACAGGGGAAACAAACGTCCGCCGAAAGGGGATAGAAGGGATGCTTAATATATTTTCCTGATGATAAAAAGGCTGTCGGAATAAAGACAGCCTTTTTTCATAGTGTGCCTCCCCAAAAAATAATGCAGTTATTCTTTCCTGCTTGCATAAAACAAAATGAATTTTCGTATTTATGCGCTATAATACAGCATGCGTAAATGAACGTATTCCGAAAAATAAAGAATAGCACGCAACTGCTTATCATCACGATAACAGGATTTGCATTGCGCATCATCGCAATCCGGATCGATCCTTTCCTTCATCCCTGGGACGAACGTTTCCATGCCCTCGTAGCACGTAATATGATGAATACCCCTTTCGCTCCTATGTTAAGAGCAAAGCTGGTTACAGATAATTACGACCCCTTTGCCTGGTGCTGCAACCATATATGGTTGCATAAACAGCCCCTCTTTATGTGGCAAATGGCTTTAAGCATGAAGCTCTTCGGAGTATCGGAATGGGCTATGAGACTACCCAGCGCTATTATGGGGACACTTCTTATCATCATCCTGTACCGCATAGCGCTTATCCTGACCAACAATAACAAAGTGGCGCTATTAAGCGCTTTCCTTCTTTGTTTCTCCAACTTCCATCTGAAGCTCATATCGGGCATAACAGGTATGGATCATAATGATGTCGCGCATGGCTTTTATATATTGACCAGCTTTTGGGCTTATGCGGAATATTGCCGGCGGCCCAAGTGGTACTGGGCGGTGCTGGCCGGAATATTTTCAGGAGCAGCTATATTGAACAAATGGCTTACGGGGCTGCTTGTGTTCCTGGGCTGGGGCTGCAATATCCTTTTTCAGTGGCTGAAAGAAAAGCAGGCAAACAAAGAGGCAATATATCATTTCCTTACGGCTTTAATATGCTGTATTTTAGTTGCTGCACCCTGGCAGATTTATATACTTAAAACATTCCCGGACTTGGCAAAATATGAATATGCATTTAACAGGAAGCATATTTTCGAAGTGGTGGAAGGGCATGGTGGAAATGTATTCTTCTATATAGAGCACTTAATTCCTGTATTGAGCGCTTATGCTTACCTGCTTTTACCTTGGGGGATAGGGATCGCCATAGCCAACCGTAAAAAATATCAGGGTGCATTATACCGGGCAATTATGATCAGCCTGCTGTTTGTATTTTTATTCTTCTCTGTTGTGGTACAAACAAAGATAGAGGCATACCTGTTTTTCATTACTCCGATGGCTCATATACTTATTGCCATAGCTTTATACCAGATATTACAGCTATCCCGGAAAATGTGGCTTAAAATATCTGTGTTATTCATAGTGCTGATCGTAAACCTAAACCCGTTCGAGATCGCAGAATACCTTTCCGATCATAACCAGGAAAGAAATAACAGGATATATAATGCAAATATATACAGGCACGTCAGGGAATATATTCCGGCCGGTGTCAAAGTTGTGATGAATGTCAATTCTTTTGAAGATATCGATGTGATGTTCTACAATCCCGGGATAACAGCCTATCACTGGCGACTTACGGAAGAAGACTTTAAACAGCTCAAACGGAAACAGGTTCCCGTCGCTGTATTTGAAGAGCGGGGAAACTATAATTTACCTGAATATGTAACGAAGTATCCGTACGTGTATATTATAAGAAAGCACTTGAAGGAACCCTGACCTTCGCATGAGTCTTAAACATTATACTCTCTTTTCAACAAAGTGGCTACAACCAAGGCAACTACAAAAGTTACTCTACCTTTTTGTATACATTCATCGTATCTTTCAGTACAAAATAGCGCGGAGGTAAATCACTATAGTCGTACACCTCCCATTTTGTAATAAATTTTTGAGATGAAGTGTTTCCCCAGTCAAATTCGCCGGGTTTTTCTTCAATAATGACGGAGCGCGTTTCATGCTGCTCTATTGTTGACAAAGCCCAGAATTCAAAGGAGCTGCCCCAGGACATTTTCAGTAACTTCATCGGCACCTTTTGTTCGCTTAAGATCAGCTTTTCACTCGTGGTTTTCAGCACTGTACGTTGCCAGTCCAGGCGTTCCTGATATTCATCTGCGGTATGGTATATCCGGATACAGCACAATACGCCTACGGCCAGAAAAATCAATACTTTACTGTAACTTTTAAAGCCGGGAAGCACGTCATAGACGAAAGGAAATGCAATAAAAACAACCAGAATAGTGTACTGTGGCTCCAGATAAAATTGCTGGGCCTGCCCGTCATAATAAGAGATATTTATAATTCCCAATAAAGTAATAAAGAATGCCGCAAACAGCAGAACCTTTGCATATTTCTTTTCCCGCACATAGTAATATATGATGGTAACAGGAAAAATGATTAGTAAGTAATAATCTTTTAATAACCATTTAGCGAAATTCTTATTGGATTCAATGGTAAGATAATCAGGAAATAAAGTTTTGAAATTTCCCAATCCCGCCATGGCATTGTTGTCATAAGGTATTTTAAAGAAAAGTACTTTTAATGCATATACTAACAGGTAGCTACCGCCTATGTACAGCAGCCATTTCAGCTTATGCCTGTATTGCAAGGCAAGAAAACCTAATCCAAACACCATAACAAAGGGCAGCAAGGGATGAAAAAACGCAACGGTGATAAGCATCAAAGGTGAGAGCAACCAAAATGTATTCGAAATTCGATCTTGCTTAATCTGATTTTCTACCAGAGCTAAATAAACTATTGAGAAAACGATGCCCTGGATCAGTTCCGGATGTACCCAAAAATGAGAATGGGTAGTGATCAGTGTATTGCATAGCAGGATAACCAGCGCCATCCTGTAGTTTTTCAATCCAAACCAGGTTACAAGGAACGAAACAAAATAGAATATGATAAAGCTTAATGAATATAACAATATGAGCGTATCCAACGAAAGATGAAACCGTGAACCCATTAGAGGGAAAATCTGGGTAGCGGCTGCCCCAAACCTATTTCCCTGTATAGCCAATGAGTCTTTAATCAGCATGTGGAATAACTGGTAAGCAGTGTCCAGAAGAATGATCCTTTCTTTGTAATATACTATTGCTCCTGCCAACAGAATAATATAGATAACAAGTGCAGTAACAAGAAGCCCTTTTTGATTTTTCATTTCATTTATTTATAAACATACGATATTGAAAGCACCTGCAAAGTAATAATTAACTGACGTTACGCAAAGGTATCCACATTTAATTTGCCGGATGAAGCTAAGAAAATCAGAGATATCAGATTTACATACAGACTATTTGACAGCGACAGTTGGTTCTGCTACAGCCATGGGGCTTTCCGCGGTACCGGATGGAGATGTTAGTCATGATGTGTTACCCGGCTTGTGAGTAGCCGCTATACCGACGGTCGTCATTTGTAGTACTTGGTTAAGCGGGTGTGCATGGAGACAGGAAATGAGGACGGAGTACTTATCATAGATGATTCAGCGGATGCCGGTTAAATTTCATCTTCTGAACAGACTTTTTGATCTTTTCCATATTATGTTGACAATCAATCTTCTGAACAATATTCTATTACCAGGTTGTACATAAGGATCCGTTTGAATTCACCTCTGACCTTAAAAGCAAGATCTGCCGGTATAAATCGCTTTTAACAGCATTACCTGCATTCCACTTTGGGACTTCTCCGGAAGACATGGTACGCTTTTACCGTCTGTGCCGGGAAAAATCAGCATTTCCCCGGTCAAAAGCAACATAAACTCAACCAAAGATGAAACAAACTGACCCAAGGACATGATCAACTGCCCCAAAAGAAGTGTTGATCTTACACAAGGACGTCACGTTCTTATATAAAGACGTGATCAACTCATACAAGATCGCGACGTCCTTGGTC
>JBEBVI010000140.1:0-9829 GCA_040392805.1 Taibaiella helva | reverse complement strand
CCATTACTCCCGATAAAGACATAAACAACCTGCAGGGACTTCAATTATTCTTTGACCTTAAAGGCCATAGCGAGTCTTCCTCTTTTTATAATAACCTTAAGTTTGCACAGATCTGGATCAACGGGCAACAGGCAGACAGCACCCCGGGTTACCATCATAATGATCAGTTTGACCTGAACCTGGAAGAGGCGTTAAACACCGGGTACAACTACAACAGGAAAATCAACAGGCAGGTCGCAGGCATATACCGGAACCGTTTTATCACCATCAGGGAAAAAATCCCGGTTACAGCCCCGGTCTCAATACCCGGAGAATGGCAAAATAACCTACCGGAACCCCTTCTGAAAGAAATATCCGAATCGCCGCTTATATACATAAAAATACAGACGGGCAGGTATTTCAGCCAGGAAGTTTTAGACAGGCTATCCTGCCAGGTAAATGCCTTCCCTGTTGTCAACAGGTCGCTCAACAGCATCCATTTTAAAACCGACAATAGGGTAAATATCGTACCCTTACCCGTCGAAGGATATTTCCTCGATCTGCACACGGTAACCAACACCTCCGGTAAGCCATATAAAATACTTACCCGGGCAGACGGGCAGCAACCGGAAGAAGGCGAAGCCATTGTAAGGAGCAGCGGCATCGGCAAACCCGGCTCGCAGGATGTACGCAGCATCCTGGGTACGCTGATGGAAGTAATACGCGACGAAAGCGCCTACTTCAGCCGTATCAGCAACGAGTTCATATCGTCCCATTTAAAGGAAATAGGCAGGATAATAGCAAGACTTGAAGACCAGATGAAATTGTCGGACGATAAAAAAAGCACTCTCAACTATCTGCTGCTACGCCCGAAGAATAACGGGGAAACCGTTACGATTGAATACTGGACCACAACAGGGACGGATGCTGCAAACGTAAAAGCGGGCAGCCGTCTGGACGCATTGAATCATGCGCTTACAGATCCCAAAAGCGCCATGTTGCTCACCAATCCGGTCGGTGGCAAATCGGAACTTAGCGAACGTGAAAAAAAATATATACTTCAACGCCAGCTTTCCTCTTCAGGAAAAATTATCAGCGCCGAAGATATCCGGTTGCTCACCTACCAGCTGTTAGGGGAGAAAATAAAAAATATAGAGATCACCAGAACACTTCATACAGGCGATGGCAGAACACAGGGCTTCTATTACAGCATTGATGTCATCGTTCACTTAAAGCAAGGTACGGAGCAGGCCGTAAGTGAAGAAACCGACTATCTGTGTCGCGAGCTGGAATATAAGCTGAATGAACAGGCTTCTCCCATATACCCGCTCAGAGTGCTGAAAGCTTAAGCTGAATAACTTTTGGATTAGTTGATGCGGAAAAGTATTTTTGTCCGTGTCAAATACCCGATATGTTCCGGGTGGGTAACTTATTTTCCAATACATCAAAATCAAAATGAAGGGACTGCCTTTTCAAAAACGTACATAAGAATGAAGAAAACAGCACTTGCATTATCATTATTACTCCTGCCTTTTACAGCAGTGCTTGCACAGAAATACCGTGCAACAATTACCACAGATGAGGGCAAAATCGAGCTTTCCCTGTACGATAAAACCCCGAAGCACAGGGACAATTTCGTAAAATTAGCAAAGGAGCATTTTTTCGACGGCACCTTATTTCACCGCGTAATCCCGGATTTTATGATCCAGGGAGGCGACCCGGAATCAAAAAATGCACAGCCCGGCACCCCATTGGGCAACGGCGATGTAGGCTACAGGATACCGGCCGAATTTGTGAATGAATATTATCACAAAAGAGGCGTGCTGGCAGCAGCGCGGGACAATAACCCGGAAAAAGCCTCTTCGGGCTGCCAGTTTTATATCACCGTAGGTAAGAAGGTAAGCGATGCCGAGCTGGATCAAATGGAAAAAAGGAGAAACCATACATACACCAAAGAACAAAGGGAAACGTACAAAAATATTGGTGGAACACCGCATTTAGACGGTGGCTATACCGTATTCGGCGAGGTGACCAAAGGCATGGATGTGGTTGATAAAATTGTACAACAACCACGAAACAACATGGACAGGCCGGATAAAGATCAGAAAATATTAAAGATACGCGTAAAGAAGAAGTTCTTATTTTTCTGGGTATAATCTATTCCAAAGCTAAAGCAGCGCTGACGCTCCGGCGAATCATTAAGCCGGTATATTACGTGCCTGCCTGAAACGTAATATACCCTCAGATAGCAGAAGGCCGAATAGCTGACTGCTATCTGATTCATAGCTTACCTGATCTTTCAATAATATCCGGAATACACCGTATTTATGCAACCACATTTAAAGCAGCTGCTCGATCAGAAAGCAGGTCAATACAATACGCCTTCTTTTATTGAAAAAGACCCCATATCTATACCCCACCGCTTTAGCAAGGTACAGGATATAGAAATTGCAGGTCTTTTTGCCGCCCTGCTGGCCTGGGGAAATCGCACCGCTATAATCAACAGTTGCACGCGCCTGTTGCAGTTAATGGACAATGCCCCTTACGATTTTGTGTATCATCATAAGGAAAATGACTTAAAACCTTTCCTGTCATTTGTACACCGCACATTTAATGCCACCGACCTTTTCTGGATCCTCCGTTTTTTACAAGCACATTTTCACAATTACCCAACATTGGAAATCGCTTTTACACAGTTTTTAAACAAGAAATCCACCACGACAGAGGAAATATTAACAGGTTTTCACCAATATGTATTTTCAGATGCCAGTGCACCACAGCGCACAAGGAAACATATTGCTACTCCGGCACGCAACTCCGCCTGTAAAAGACTGAACATGTACCTGCGGTGGATGGTAAGAAACGATAGGACAAACGCTCCTGCTGTTGACTTCGGGATATGGAAATCCATTCGCCCCGATCAATTGGTATGTCCGCTGGATGTCCACGTAGGCAATGTAGCGCGGCGCCTGAAGCTTCTGGAGCGCAGGCAGAACGACTGGAAAGCCGCCATTGAGCTTACGGAAAACCTGAAATGCCTCGACCCGGCCGATCCTGTTAAATATGACTATGCTTTATTTGGAATGGGCGTAATAGAGCGGCTTCAGGAATGATAAATGACAGGTTTCCCTAAAATAAGAATAACATTTGAATACGACAAAGCAGACATCAGGCATTAATATATCGCATATACATTTAAATATAGAGGGTGGGAATGGATATTTTCCCTGTTTTTTATAGAAAAACAGGATATTATTCACTGTGTAATAAAAAATATTTTGATAATTTTATGGATAATCAATTTTTTTTTGCACTTTTATCTCCCCAAAGTCTTTTCGACACTTAAAGACTCTGGTAATAAAATTTGAAAAACAGTTATAACAACCAAATTATGAAGTGTAGAATTACGTTTGCCGGTGTGGGAATTGTTGTGGCAACTATGCTTGGTTTCAGTAACGCCAAGGCACAGGATGTTCATTTTACGCAGTTTGACGCATCTCCTCTTTTGCTAAATCCTGCCAACACAGGAGCTTTCAGCGGAGAGTTCCGGGCAGCTGCTATTTATCGCGATCAATGGCGCAGCGTGCTTGGAGATGCTGCCTTCAAAACATACGGAGTTTCTTTTGATATGCCGATCATTCGTGACATCTCCGTTGATGATTATCTGGCCGTAGGAGCACAGCTCTATAATGACCGCGTAGGGGACGGTAATTTAAATAATTTTTCCGCTTTGCTTTCCGTAGCCTACCATAAGTTCTTGGGAAAAGACGCTAATAAAGTTTTAAGCGTTGGGTTCCAAGGGGGGTATACACAAAAAAGCATTGACCTGAGCCGGCTTTATTTCGGGGATGAATTTGATGAAGGCGTTTTCCAGGCCGGTACATCTGCCGAACGCAACTGGCTGGATCGCAACACCAGCAATTATCTCGTTAATGCAGGTATCAGCTATGCACAGGCTATCGGCACCCGCTCAGGCTTTACACTTGGCGTAGGTATCAATAATATCAACCAGCCGTTAGAATCTTTCGACACCCGTACTGCTTCCAACCAGGTCGGCCTGGCTATGCGCTATACCGGGCAGATAGGCGCTATCATAGGCTTGGGAGAAAAATTCTCCCTGAAACCCGCAGTATTAATACAATCTCAGGCTGCGGCTATGGAGATAGTTGCCGGTAATGAATTTCATCTTAAAGTAGGTGAAGACTATGAATTGCCTACCGCTACCGCTTTATTTGCCGGAGCCTGGTACCGTATGGATGACGCCCTTATGATCACAGCAGGAATTGAATTCAAAGGTTTCCGCATCGGTGTAGCATATGATTACAATGTTTCGGATCTGAAATCGGCTTCAAATGGGAACGGTGGATTTGAAATCGCGTTGCGCTATATAGCTCCAAGCCCGATAGACTTTGCCCGCAGGCTGCTGTATCCCTGCGGCCGCTTTTAGCAGTTACCTCGTGATGCTATAGTTCAGCCAGTGGTATTATTATATCATAAAGCGTAGTAAATGTATATTTTACCTTATTTTGAAGATCCTGTCTTACTATTTTTAAAAAAGCAGGCCAGGTTCTTCGCTTTTTAATAAATCAATAATTACTTTTATAGCCCTAAGTTCTATTTAACATATTTTAATCTTCGTTGCATGCACATGAAACGCAAATCGCTACTCTATCTATTTTCAGCTTTTTTACTGGTAGCTGTAATACAGGATGAGGCTTTGGCACAAAAAGAAAAATATCGCAATAAAGCTAACGATCCTGTAGCCCAACTGGGTTATGAGAAAAAGTTGCGTTGGGCAGATGGCCTTTTTAAATCAGGAAGTTACTACAATGCCTACGATTATTACCTGCAGCTCTTGCAGGAGCAACCCCGCAATCCTTATTTAAACTACCAGGCCGCCGAATGTGCATGGTATATGCGGGATTACGTACCTGCAGCACGCTACTATGGCTTTGTGTATTCACTCTCTTCTGCGTTATACCCTGAAGCGATCTATAAAGAAGCGCTGATGCTTAAAATGCAGGGAGAATATAACCAGGCTATTGAACGCTTTCAGAAGTTTATAGATGACAACCCCAAAACCTTCAAACAACTGAAGAAAAGGGCTAACCGCGATATTGAGGGCTGTAAAATGGCGTTGAATTCAATAAACAACCCTATTCCCGCCAGCGTTAAAAACCTGGGGCCCAATGTCAATACGGCTTACACTGAGCTGTCTCCTTATCCGCTTGGCGACACAGCGCTTCTCTTTGCAACTATGAAATCAAACAACCTGGTAGAAATAGGTAAAGAAAGACGTGAAGATTATGTGTCCCGATTTGTGGTTTCAAATAAATTTAAACAAACAGAGGAAAAAGATACCTTCCAGTGGTCGCTGCCTTTTCTGGACGGCAAGTTCAATGATAAAAGATACCATGTAGGTAACGGATGCTACAGCCCGGGCGGTGACCGGTTCTATTTCACGCGTTGCCTGGAGAATAAGTCCAACGAGATGACCTGTAAAATATACGTGTCTGAATTTGAGAAAGACAAATGGAACACACCACGCCTGATCGGAAATGGAGTAAATGAAGAAGGCTCATCCAGCACACAGCCTTTCGTGGCTATGCTGGGTAAAAAGGAAGTTCTTTTCTTCTCATCCGACCGGAAGCTGCAAAGCCGCGGAGGGTTCGATATTTGGTACTCGGTATATGATCCACGCCAGAAAAGCTACCGCAGACCTCAAAATGCAGGTAAGCAAATCAATACGGAAGGTAACGAAGCCTCTCCTTATTACGATAGCCGGACCAATAAGCTTTATTTCGCATCAGACGGCTGGGTAAGCCTTGGTGGATTTGATATCTTCGTTGCAGAAGGCGGTCCTTCAAGGTATGCCAATCTGATGAACTTAGGGTATCCCATCAACACATCTGCCGATGAACTATATTATATTCAGGATCCCGTAGGAAAACCTGATGCATATGTGGTAAGTAACCGTATCGGATCTGTAGCTTTGAAAAATCCGACATGTTGCGATGATATATGGAGAATACAGTATGAGCCTAAGGTATATGCCATGGGTAAAGTTCTGGATCAGAAAAGCCAGCAACCGGTAAATGAAGTTGTCGTTAAAATGGTTGATGAGGCCGGTAACCTGAAAACATATAACTCCGCTGACGGTCAGTTCCAGTTCTTAACAGCAAGAGGCCATAATTATTCGCTGACGGCAGATAAGCCTGGCTATATTTCAACCAGCGCAAGTGTAAGCACAGAAAACATTCGTCGCCAGGATCCGGATGATACCGTTTTCGTAACGATCTATGTAGATGATTTTAAGATCGACGAGGATTTCGAGCTAAATAATATCCTTTACGATTACGATAAAGCAACTTTGCGTCCGGAAGCAGCAGCCTCTCTCGAAAAACTGACGGACTTAATGAAGAACAATCCTTCTATTGATGTTCAGATTTATTCCCATACTGACGGTAAAGGAACAGATGCTTATAACATGAACCTGTCACAGGAAAGAGCTGAGGCTGTAGTAAACTATCTCGTACGTAATGGTATAGAGCGAAGCAGGCTTTCAGCCAAAGGAATGGGAAAAAGAGAACCGGTAGCTAAAGAAAAGACCGCTTCCGGAAAAGATATCCCAGAAGGACGTCAGGAAAACAGAAGAACTACTTTCCGCATATTAACTGATGTGCCTACCCGGCGTATTATATACGACAGCACCCAACCGGGTACATTAGGAGAACAGGAAAACAACCTTCGTGTAGAAGAAGGCGATGACAGCACAGAATCAGACGACTGGGACTCCCAGTTTGGTAACCAGGGTAGCAGGGTAAATTAATAGTTGAGTTTAGAAACAGGCAACAGGGCTCATTTTATATGGGCCCTGTTGGTTTTTATAAAGGTCGGATAAAAAGTTCAGGTAGTCTCTCATCAGTAAATTTCGACTTTTGAATTCACATAATCATTTGCAATGAATCATATACAGATAACTATAAAAGTAGCAGAACAGGAAAAAAAAGAAACATTAATGGCTCTGCTGCTTACCAATGTCCATCTGACAGGAATTGAGGAAACAAAGGATGGGCTTATTGCGTACTGGGAAGAAGAATATTTTCCAGAAGAAGATCTTATGGAAATGGCCGGGGATAATGGCTTTACTTTTGAGCAGGAAAAGCTGGCCGACCGCAACTGGAATGAAGAATGGGAGAAGAATTTTTCACCGGTATGCATTGACGGCTTCTGTAGTGTGCGCGCTGCATTTCATCCAACACCCGGACAGGTGCTTTACGATATCATGATTACACCAAAAATGTCTTTTGGTACCGGTCATCATGCCACTACAGCTTCTATGATCCGTATGATGAAAAATATTGATTTTTCAGGGAAGAACGTACTCGATTTTGGTACAGGTACGGGTGTGCTGGCTATTCTTGCTGAAAAAATGGGCGCCTCTGCCGTCATGGCAATAGACAATGATGAATGGTCTTTTGCTAATGCTGTTGAAAACTGTGGCTGCAACAACACAGAGCATGTAATGGTAAAACAGGCGACACTCTCCGACCTGAACCCTGAAGACAAATTTGACATTATCCTTGCCAATATCAACCGCCATATATTATTGGAATACATGCACGATATGAGCAATGTTGCAAGGGCAGATGCTACCTTTTTATTAAGTGGCATTTTAACCGAAGATATACCGCTGATAACGGCTTCTGCCGAAGCAAACGGGTTTGTGTACCGGGAAGAGGTGATTGAAAATAACTGGGTTTGTATGAAGTTTGTAAAAGTGTAGAGAATAAAAGGTAGATTCGTTTAGTGTAGAGTATTCCTATAGTTCTTTCCGGAGACAGAGCGACCATGGGGCACAGCATTCGTCCCCACGAGCTTCGTTTTAAGGTACCCGAAGATGATCGCTAAAATTTGTGGATTGTCATTGTGTAGTTACCGCTGTTGATATAAGGTATGCTTATTCTTCTGTAGTAGTATTGTTTTCTACCTTTTCAAGGGCCTTTTGAGCTGCAGATTGTCCCGCTTGCTTTTTGGTATAGCCGGATGCGGTAACGAATACTTCGCCATCCACTTCTATAGCTACTGTAAACACTTTTCTGCCGGCTTCTATTTTCTCACTTACTGTCGAAAATTCAATATGTTTACCTAGTCGCTGTGCCCAGGTGTATAATTTATTTTTGAAATTGTACTCCGTCACCTCCAGCTCCTCCATATCTATATAGGTGGCCAGCACTCGCTTAAGTACGAATTTTCTTGTTTTTTCAAAGCCGCCATCCAGATATACAGCACCAACCAGGGCTTCCAGGGCGTTACCAAAGATATGACTTCTGCGCAGCAGCCTGTCATTCTTGTTGAAACGTACCACTTTCTGCAGGCCCATGCGTAAGGCTATTGCATTCAGCGAATTACGACTCACTATCTTAGAACGCATCTCAGTAAGATAGCCTTCATCTTTTGTCGGGTATTTTTTAAACAGGTATTCTCCCACAATTGCGCCCAGAAAGGCATCCCCCAGGAATTCCAGGCGCTCATTATTTGATGAAACATCATCAGCGTTGGAGCGATGCGTCAGGGCAGACACATAGTAAGGCAGGTAGCCGGGTTTATAACCCAGGATGTTTTTTAATATTTTTTGAAGAACTTTATCTTCTTCTGAAAAACGACTGAAAATATTTCTGGACAGGCTCAATTTTAATAACTTACTCTTCGTATTTTTTGAAGATAACAGATGCGTTATGTCCACCAAAACCAAAAGTATTACTAATAGCTGCCCTTACTTCCCTGTGTTGTGCAGTATTGAAGGTAAGGTTAAGGCGGGGGTCAAACGCCGGGTCATCAGTGAAATGATTGATTGTAGGCGGTATAATACCACTTTGTACGGCCCTTATTGTGGCCACTGCTTCTACGGCACCGGCAGCACCCAGCAGGTGTCCGGTCATAGATTTGGTAGAGCTGATATTCATCCGGAAAGCCTCTTCACCAAATACCTTTTGGATAGCCGTAATTTCGGCAATATCTCCAATGGGTGTAGAAGTACCGTGCACATTAATATAATCGATGTCGCCCGGTTTTAATTGTGCATCTTCCAAAGCGTTATGCAACACATTAATTACACCCAGACCTTCGGGATGCGGAGCGGTAAGATGGTAAGCATCAGCGCTCATTCCTCCGCCTGCCAGTTCGCAGAGAATATTTGCACCTCTCCTCTTGGCATGTTCCAGCTCTTCAAGGATCACTGCAGCACCACCCTCTCCCAGTACGAAACCATCACGATCAAGGTCAAAGGGACGGCTCGCGGTTTTAGGGTCATCATTACGTTCTGACAATGCTTTCATGGCATTAAAGCCACCGATTCCCGATTGGGTAACCACGGCCTCAGATCCACCGGTCACTACAATATTGGCTTTCCCGAGCCGGATATAATTTAAGGCATCTATCAGTCCGTGTGTAGAGGAGGCACAGGCGCTTACCGTGGCAAAATTGAGTCCTCTGAAACCATATTTCATAGAAATATGACCGGCTGCAATATCAAGGATCAGCTTAGGTATAAAGAAAGGGTTAAACCTCGGAGTACCGTCTCCGGCATTAAAATTGGTCATTTCTTCGATAAAGGTGATCATGCCACCAATACCGGACGACCAGATCACGCCTATACGGTCTTTATCCAACTCCGGATGGTCAATCCCAGCTTGCTGAATAGCTTCTGCTGCCGCCACCATTGCAATCTGGGAAAAACGATCCAGACGTTTGGATTCCTTTTTTTCCATGTAATCATCTACATGGAAATTTTTTAGTTCGCAGGCAAATTTAGTTTTAAATTTTTCTGCATCGAATTGTTTAATGAAAT
>JBEBVI010000139.1:0-9882 GCA_040392805.1 Taibaiella helva | reverse complement strand
AACATGATCATAGAATACTATGATTCAAGGGCTTAGTTGTCGAACTCACGTTATTATACTAAGGACTAATTGCGCAGGAAAAAAGCAGTAAGGAAATAGGAGACGAACTGCACATAGGTTATCGTACAGTAGAAAATTACCGCTTGGTGATCATGCAAAAATTGGGGGCAAAAAATATGGTGGGGATGGTAAAAAAGGCGATCTTATTGGGTATACTGGATTGATAGTTTGGTTGTTTATTACAAATCCATTTCGTTATGTTCGAAGTGAAGGAGAGAGAGTGATCTTTCTATCTGCTTTCACAACAGGATATCTTTAAGGAATAATAAATAGGGAAGTGTTAAATATTGTCGTTAAGAAGCAAATCTCTATTATGCTAACAGTATTGGAACAATTATCATAAATACCTGGCTGGCCAGGCGATCTTGATATAACCATTAACCTAAATCAGAAGAAATCAGGCGTAAAAATTCAGACCTGGTTTCATTAACTTCAAACTGGCCGCTGAAGGCTGAAGTGGTGGTTACACTATTTTGCTTGCCTACGCCGCGCATCATCATACACATATGCCTGGCTTCTATAACTACTGCTACGCCTAAGGGCTGCAAAGTATCCTGTATGGCATTAAGTATCTGGTCTGTCAGCCTTTCCTGCACCTGCAATCGCCGCGCAAAGCAATCAACCACCCGTGCCAGCTTACTTAATCCGGTAATATATCCGTTAGGAATATAAGCTATATGCGCTTTCCCGATAAAGGGCAGCATGTGGTGCTCACATAAAGAGTATAGCTCAATATCCTTCACAATCACCATTTCACTGTATGGCTCTTTAAACTTAGCAGAATTTAAAATAGCCGAAGCATCCATTTGATAACCCTGGGTAAGGTACTGCATAGCTTTAGCTACTCGTTCGGGGGTTTTGTCCAGGCCGTCCCGTTCTGTATCTTCTCCTAATAAAGAAATGATCTCCTTATATTGATTTTTCAGGGCTGTGGTGATATGTTCGTCGTATGTTTCGGTTTTAATATAAGCCATCTGTTGTCTGTGTAGGTTATGGAAATTAGTTTATAATATCCTGGTAATATATCGCCGTTTCCCAACTATGATGTATGGCCACACATTATAGTTAGGAAACAGTGCCGGATCAGCCAAAATACTCTACATAAATTTTAGGTGTTTCATATAGCCGGATACTATGCAGGGTCGCTCCATGCCTTTCAATATGCGGGTTTAATTCATCCCAAATGCCTATGGCCAGGTTTTCCGCACTGGTCAGCTTACCTTCCATGAAGGCTACATCAACATTCAGGTTCCGGTGGTCTATTTGCTCAATAACTACCTCTTTGATCAGCACGCCCAGGGTTTTTGCATTAAAAATGAAGCCGGTGTCCAGCTGAGGCTCACCTTTTACTGTGACATGTAATTCATAGTTGTGCCCATGCCAGTTCTCATTAGAGCACTTGCCAAACACTTCAAGATTCTTTTCCTTTGTCCACTCAGGGTTGTATAACTTATGGGCAGCATTGAAATGCTCCACCCTTGTCAGGTATACCATATTAATTAATATAATTTTTGCAAAGGTACTATCTTAGCTATGTTTATCAAAAAACATTAGCTATAACCTGATAAACAGATTAAATTTGCCCCTACACCAGTAAGTATGAGAATATTAACAGTAGCGGCTACAATAAGGGAAATACAGCCTTTCATGGATTTTATAGGAAAAAATTTTGAGAGGGATCGTAACGAGGAGATATTTTATAAAGATAATTTACAAATAGCTGTCGCTGTTACAGGTGTAGGTGTGATCAGTACAGCCTACCATGTCGCAGGGAAAATAGCATTATATAAACCGGACCTTTGCGTACAGGTTGGTGTGGCCGGGGCATTCAACAAGGAGCTTGATCTGGGAGAAGTGGTATGGGTTAAGGATGAAATGTGGGCAGATTGGGGTGTTGAGGATCATACAGCCTTCACAGATGTATTTGATATCGGATTGGTGCATCCGGATGAGAAGCCGTTTACAGGAAAAAGATTGGTTAATATGTTTCCGCCTGCCTCTGTTCCTCCCGGCATGAAGGAAGTTTCAGGATTAACGGTGAATACGGTAAGCGGATCATTACCTACGATTGAAAAGAGAAGTTTATTGAAATGTGATGTGGAGAGTATGGAAGGAGCTGCATTTCATTATGTATGTCTTTCTGAAAATTGCCCGTTTCTCCAGGTGCGCGGTATATCCAATTATGTAGAGCCGCGTAACCGGGAAAGCTGGAAAATGGCAGAAGCCGTTACTAATATCAATAACTGGCTGATATCTTATTTACCTTATCATTATTAAAACCGGGAAAATGGCCGCATGGACAACGCTTTGTACTTTTGATAACTATGTAACGGCACATATTATCAAATCCCGCCTGGAAGTTGAGGGTATAATATGCACGTTGAGGGATGAGCATACTATAGTGATGCAGTGGGCATGGGCTAATGCTTTGGGTGGAATAAAGCTTGATGTGCCCCCGGAACAATATGAGCTGGCAAAGCATATTTTAAGTGAAATTGACAGTGAGGTTGAGGCAGACCGGCAAACTATAGGATTTGAAGAAGACACGGCACAATTGAATCCAGATAACCGTATATGTACACACTGTGGTAGTAAAAACACAAAAAATCTTGAATATAGTAAAAGAGCTTCGTTTCTTAGCTGGATAATGCTGGGGTTTCCCATTCCCCTGAAAACAGACAAATGGCACTGTTTTCATTGTGGAGAAAATTTTTAAGTGATCGCGCTGTCCGGTAAAGACAGACTGTGGATATTATTTCAATTTTATTAAGGCAGAAAAATGCGCATAGATATTATTACCGTTGTACCCGCTCTTATGGAGAGCCCATTTAATCATTCTATCCTGAAAAGAGCCAAGGAAAAAGGGCTTTTGGAGATACATTTACATAATCTCCGCGATCATACCCCTTATGGCCATGGGCAGGTGGATGATTACCAGTTTGGAGGCGGTGCGGGTATGGTGATGATGCCCGAGCCACTGGCAAGGGCTATCGGGTTTTTACAACAGCAGCGAAATTATGATGAGATCATTTATATGACGCCCGACGGCGGGCAATTTGAACAAAAGACGGCTAACCGCTTATCTCTGAAAGAGAATCTTATGATTATCTGCGGTCATTATAAAGGTATTGATGAAAGGATAAGACAGCATTATGTAACGCTTGAAATATCGATCGGAGATTATGTACTGAGCGGGGGAGAGTTGGCTGCGGCCGTGGTGGTAGATGCCATAGGGCGGCTGATCCCCGGAGTGTTGAATGATGAGACTTCTGCATTATTTGATTCCTTCCAGGATGGGTTACTGGCTCCCCCTGTTTATACGCGTCCTGCCAATTTCAGGGGCTGGCAGGTGCCGGAAGAGTTGTTAAGCGGCAATCCGAAAATCATTGAAGCATGGCGATATGAAAAAGCGCTGGAGCGGACAAAAGAACGGCGACCGGGTTTGCTTTCCGATCAGGATTAGCCATGTTTATTACCGTCCTTTTACGCTCTGTCGCAGTTATTCATCACCTAATAACTGTATGTTTTCATACACTTAACGGCAGAAAGTATCTCCTGAACGCTCGTTAGAAGATTCTTCCTTGTGGCGGAATAATGCTGCGGAGAAGGGGAGCAGGCGCAACAAGACATGAGCTGTGTTCTCATATCGGTTAGGGTATTCCGCAGACGGGGATTTTTAGCACTAAAACTCAATTGAAGAACAGAAGTTGAATTTAGCACAAATGTCCGATCAAAGGTGCTCACCCCTCCGTTTTCGTTAATGTCTTACTAGCGGTTTGTGCCTTTTTATATCTTCTGTGATACCTTTTTCTGCTTTCCAAAATTTTCCAATAATTAACCAAAATCCAATTGAAACACATAAGCCAATCACCTTATTTTGTGTTATTTCGCCTTCAGATGTTGTTATGATAATCAATGAATGTAGCCCGGCTGCCGTCAGATACGATTTTGTCTCATTAGCAAACTGACATAACAGAAAAGAACTAACAATACAAATGAGTAAGAACCAGGTAAAGTCAAAACTGGTAGAAAACCTGAAATGCCACGCCCACCAGGAAACGCCAATTACTAAACTATATTTTATCATTTTTAGTGGCCGCAACTTATCAAGTAAGTAACCTCTCCAAAATATCTCTTCCGACAAAGCATAGAGCAGAGCAATAAATGCAAAGACAAATCCATAATAATGTTCATTAACGTTACCGCTGTTATAAATGCCGATTATTGTAAAGACAAAAGCCGGAACTAAAGAAATAAAAACATTTCTCAAGCTATTGTTTCCTAATAAATCAATTGTCCGAATTGCCTTTCTATCAAATACAAATGCAAAGATTGCCGCTATTAGTGTTCCAATTCCTGCGGGTAAAAACGACCAATTTTTAATTATCAGTCCGCCTGTTATTTCTTGATATTGTGGGGTAAGAAGCTTTGAGTTAAAAAGCCCTGATATGGTAAACGCTATTGTATAAAAAAGAATTATTTTCCCCCAATGTATTTTTGTCTCTGTCGTCATAAAATATGCTCTACCGAAGTTTTACTATTCTATATGAGGATGTCGTGGCATAACCGCTAACATTAAAACAAATGCTCCCAGTCACCCGCCCCGGCTCTTACTAATTCGGGAACAGGCCCGGTACAATCTATTACTGTAGAAGAGATCATATTACCCACACCACTGTCCACTACCATATCCACCTGTTTTTCAAACAGCTCGTGGATCACTTCCGGATCTGTGTAATAGGCTACATCATCATCCATAGGAAGTGAGGCGCTCATAATAGGGTGATCCAGTTCTTTAATAATGGTTTGACAGATAATATGATCGGGGACACGGATACCTACAGTATCTTTTTTTGTCTTCAGCATTTTTGGAACTGCCTTGGTCGCTTCCAGGATAAAGGTGTAAGGCCCCGGCAAGGTCTTCTTTAAAATCCGGAATGTGGTATTGCTGATATTACGTGCGTAATCGCTCAGGTGGCTTAAATCCCGGCAGATAAAAGAAAAGTTAGCGTGTTTGGGCGCGATTTTTTTTATCCGGCAAATGCGTTCTATGGCCTGGGTGTTATAAATATCGCAGCCGATACCATAAATCGTATCTGTAGGATAGATAATAACGCCGCCGGAGCGAAGACATTCGACTACGGTATGTATATTGCGCGCTTGCGGATTGTCGGGATGCAGCTTTATTAACATAAGTCAGATTTTTTGATGGGCTAATATAGGAACAATAAAGAAAATAGCCCGTTAACTATTGGGAGTGAAAGTTATTTACCCGGGCTGATCAGCCGGATTCTTATCCTTTCTAACCTCTTCAAGTAGTTCAACCTGTTTCCGGGTAGGTAATAAAATAAGCCGTAGTGTTGTATCGTTGGTGAAATAGCTTATAGCCCAGTTAATAAATATAAACAGCTTGTTCCGGACACTTAATATCAGCATCAGATGCAGGAACATCCACATAAACCAGGCCAGTCTGCCCTGAAAGCTTATCTTGGGTAAATCAACAACAGCTTTACGTTTACCTATGGTAGCCATAGAACCGGGATCTTTGTACTCAAATTCCTCCCACTTTTTGTTCGTAAGGGCTTTCTTCAGGTTTTTTCCTAATAGCTTTCCCTGGTTGATAGCCACATTGGCTACCTGTGGGTGACCTTTAGGATATTTGGGGGTTTCCATAAAAGCAATATCACCAATAGCAAATATATTTTCGGTACCGGACACTTTATTGTAACGATCTACCTGTATACGGTTACCTCTTACTTTAACATCATCCGGCAGCCCTGCTGGCAGATTTCCAGATACGCCGGCGGCCCAGATCAGGTTGCGTGTGGGAATGGTACGACCGTCTTTCAGGTAGACAATATCTGAACGGTAATCTTCCACTATCGATTCTGTCCATACCTGCACACCTAATTCTTCTAAGTATTGCCTGGACTTTTTGTGTGAAATATCGGACATAGGGCCGAGAGTTATACTACTTCCCTCCAGCAGGAAAACATTGAGCCTACTGAAATCCATATCCGGGTAGTCTTTGGGGAGAACATTCTTTTTCATTTCTGCAAGCGCCCCGGCCAGTTCCACACCCGTAGGGCCACCACCTACCACAACAATATTTAATATGCTTTTTAACTCCTCATCGGAGGCCTTCAATGCATCTTCAAAGTTGAGCAGTATCCGGTTGCGTAGTGCTAAAGCCTCTGATGTGCTTTTCATCGGGAAGGCATTTTGCTCTACATTCTTATTTCCGAAAAAATTGGTGGTGCATCCTGTAGCAATGATAAGGTAGTCGTAAGGAAATACACCGATATTGGTGATCACTTTATTTTCTGATGGCTTTATCTCCGATACCTCTGCCATGCGCACGTGAACATTTTTTTTATTCTGGAATATTTTCCGCAGCGGGAAAGATATGCTGCTGGGCTCTATACGTGCCGTAGCTACCTGATAAAACAGGGGCTGAAACTGGTGGTAATTATAGCGGTCAATAACGGTTATATCGTAACCGGTTTTATAAAGCTGACGGGCAAACTGCAGGCCGGCGAATCCGGCACCGACAAGTACGATCTTTTTATTTTGGGGAGGCATGGGCATTTATTTTCAAAGTTAAGACACTATGTTAACCGCAGCTTAAATACTTTAAGAAAAATTACTCAGGTGACAAACAGAAGCACTTGTACGTCTCCTGTAATGTGGGTCAGCTTGTAAAACAAACTTTTAAATAAAATGTTTATGTGACTGTAGATGCGAGGCTCTTTTCTTTAAATACGATATATTTACTGTTTGGAGTTAACTTTGTACAATGATGAGAAGAATAATTTTGATCATACTGATAATAGTGACCCATTGCACGGTATTACGGGCACAGGATATATTTTATTCAAAGGAGCAAAAATTCACCTTTAAGAACAGCGACTTCAGCGTGGTAGGGTGGTGTGGTGACCGGCTATATACGTATCGGTCATCTAAAGAGGGTTATTACCTGGATGCTTATAACGATTCGATGAGGCTTTTGGCCACAGTAGCGCTTGATTTTTTCCCTCAAAAGATCTATGAAACCCATTTTGTAGCCGGTGATAATAATATATTGGTATTGTACCAGGCAATACAGAATAACCAAGTGGTGCAGTATGCGGCTTTGCTTGATAGCAGGGCGAGACTGTTGCAAAAACCTAAAGCGCTGGATTCAGTAAAGTCTGCCTGGCTTGCGACAGACCGTAAATATTATTCCTCTGTGGTTAGCAACGATCGCAACAAGGTGATGGTATATAGTGTGAGCGGTCGCAAGGATGGGAAAGTTCAGTTTAAAACCATATTACTCGATATTAACCTGAATGTACTTGGTAAAAACAGTCCGTATATAGAAGCCGATGATGCTGTTGTGCCGGAACAAACTTTACTTGATAATGAGGGCAATTTTTATTTTGCTTACTTTGAAACATCCGGCGCTAAGCAACAGGGAAAGTCAGCAGGATTGTACCGGGTCAGGGCAGAGGGCGATAATTTTGAATACCTGCCGCTAAATAGCGAGGAGGTGTATATGTCCGGTATGAATATTAAATGGGATGAACTGCGTAAATCTATTTATATAACCGGGTTTTATTCTTCCAGGCACAATGGCAATATTGAAGGTTTGATTTACGGTCTGTACAATTCTGCTACGAACGACCTGGAAACCTGGAAACAGATTGAATTTGACGATAAGCTCCGGCTCAGTTCCGGAGAAGGCAACCGTAAGCGAGCTTTTAATGATTATATGGTTCGTGATGTTATCATTAAAAATGACGGTGGCTTTATGCTGCTTGCTGAGAATTATTTTGTCACTACCCGTACTACCTCTTATGGTTCGGGGTTTGGCTACTATTCCTGGTATTACGGGGGGCCGTATGGTGCAAGTAGTGTGCGGGAGTATCACTACGGGGATATTTTAGTATTAAATTATTCGGAGGATGGCACATTGCTATGGCGCAACTTTATCCGGAAAGATCAGTATTCGCAGGAAGACGGTGGAATGTTCTCCTCCTACGCCATGCTTAACTCCGGCGCCAGCATTGTGTTTTTGTATAATGATTTTACCACAAACCGCTCTACGCTCAGTCTGGCCGCTATTGACGGCGAGGGTAATCTGCAAATGAAAAGAATGGATCAGGGCAGGGGTGCGGGTGGCGACTGGATACCGCGTGCAGCCCGACAGACAGATATCAGGGAACTTGTTGTACCTGTGTTGAAGAGGAATAACCTTCTGTACTCAAGGGTCGCTTTTTAATATCAGCTCTTTAGCATTTTCTATTGCAATTTCGGATGGCCGTTCACCACCGATCATTTGTGCAATGGTCATAATGCGCTCGTCTTCGTTGAGTATACGTACGCGGGTATTGACCTTTTCTTCTTCTGTAGTCTTAAATACATAAAAATGCCTGTTGCCTTTGCCTGCAACCTGTGGCTGGTGTGTGATACAAAGTACCTGGTGGTAAGTGCTCAACTCCTTTAACAGTAAGCCGACCTGGCGGGCCGCTTCTCCTGAAATGCCGGAATCCACCTCATCAAATATCAGGGTAGGGAGGGCCAGCGCTTTTGCGGTAAGTGCTTTAATACATAGCATGATGCGACTAAGTTCGCCACCTGAGGCTGCTTTCTGGAGTAAGGTGTATTTGCCGCTTTTGTTGGCATCGAACAAGAAGCTGATCCTATCCTGTCCGTGATGATTCAGCTCTTCAACGGCCTCAGTCTCTATTTTCAGCAAGGCATTGGGCATGCCTACAAGCTTAAGTGAATTATTTACCTTTTCTGCAAATATCAGGGCTGTTTTTTCCCTGGCGTTACGCAGTTTCAATGCTTGGGCGGTTAACGCAGCTTCCATTTCTTTGATTTCCTTCTGCAAAGCGGACAGTTTATCTTCGGCATCGCTGACTTCCTGCATCTCTTGTTCTAATTGCCGGTATATCTGCTGCAGCCCGGCCGTAGATTGTACATTATGCTTTTTTTGTAAGCGGTATCCTAAGTTGAGCCTTTCCTGCAGCTGTGCCAGACGTTCAGGATCCAGGTCAACATTGTTCTGCAGGGATGTTATTTCTTCAATTATATCTTTCAGCTCCCAGTAGATGCTTTCCAGCCGGGTACCGATCGCCCCGGCTTCTGCTATCACTGCAGAAAGGTTTTGCAGCTGCTGGGCTATGCGTCTGACTTCGTTATTTACGGCCTGCTCATGCTCTTCCATTGTATACAGAGTCGTTTGCAAAACCGATCTTATTTGCTCGCCATGTTCCAGCTTTTTGACATCCAGCTCTGCTTCTTCTATTTCGTTATCGCTGAAAGAAGCCTGCTGCAGCTCATCAAAAAGAAACTGTTTATAGTCCGATTCTCTTTTCCAGGTCTGGTATTGTTCTTCTTTTTGCCGGAAGTCCGACATCAGCTGTTTGTAGGTCCGGAATTGCAGCTGGTACGCCTGTACCTCTGCCTGGATTTCTGCTACTGCGTCTATGACCTGGTATAGAAAACTATTTTCCTCAATCGCCCTGTTGTCAAATTGCCGGTGCAGATCGACCAGGGATGAGGTGATTTCGTTTAGTTGTGTTAACGTTACCGGTGTATCATTAATAAAAGCTCTGCTTTTGCCCGATGTGCTGATCTCTCTTCTGATTATTGTTACCGGCTCGATGTCCAGGTCGGCTTCCCGCAGCAATTGGCTAAATGCCGTATTATTCTCCGTATGGAAGCAGGCTTCTACAATACTTTTTTCGTTCCTGTTGATCAATACAGAGGTATCGGCACGTTCGCCCAGTATCAGGGAAAATGCTCCTAATATTATTGATTTACCCGCACCTGTTT
>JBEBVI010000138.1:0-9912 GCA_040392805.1 Taibaiella helva | reverse complement strand
TAAATTTTATGGATGATTTCTACTACATAATTCCTTGAAAAGTGGACGAAAAAAGCTCCGAATGTTTGAACAGCCTACCTGTAAGATTTTAAAAACACCCCCTATTCCGGAGCAAAAAGGAACCGTAAAGTAATACCCGCCCGTGTCGTGGTAATCGGGTACGCACCGTTAGACATTACAGGTATGGTCTGTCGCCGGTCATAAAACAGCCTGAGCTGCAGGTAATCATTCACTATATAATCTACAGTGGGCGAAATGGTAAGCACGTTCTGCCCCCTTGTCGGAATACTGGCATTCTGGGCCAGGTAATTATTAGAGGTGATATCATTTCTCAGGCCCACAGTCATATTAAAGTTGACATCGTTCTTCAACCTTCTGGTACCTAATATAGTTACGGGTAAGACCAATCCTTTTATACGGGCGCCTGCCCCTATGGCCACCTCCGTCGATTTGGTTTCGCTAACCTGGTAATCTACCAGGCTAAGACTGATCATACGCGATTTATTGAATTTGACGCTCAGGCTCAGCCCGTTCCGGAATGCTGCATCGAAGCCAATCAAAGGCCCCAGGTTTTCCGTAATGGTGATATTCGGCACCTGGAAAAAAGGCACATAGTTATTGGAGATAGAGTCAATAAACGATGGAAAGCCAACCGACAGGAAGTCTTCATAATAGAAAGAACTGACAAAGCTGTTCATGGATAAAGAGCCGGTATACCTGTGGGTCACATTAAAGTTGCTGAAGTACTCGCTGAACACAGGTATCTTGCTCAGCCCGTTGTACGTGACCGACCAGTTGGGTAAAGGCACATAATGACGGAAAGGATTACTGCGCATATCCTTACTATTGTTCTCCATGAGTGGTATGGAGTTTGGATCTCTTCCCGAATAAGCGGCCAGGAAAGCAGGAATAAGCACTTCCTGCGAATACCGGGTATAGCCCTTTGTATATTCCGGATCCTGAGGATCTGCAATTCCTCCGGTATACGGATTTATATTACCCAGGCGCTGGGATATGCTTGTTCTGCTGTTCACAAATCGATTATAGGTGCCGGACAGTTCATTTGCCCTGGTCGGCTCAAACATCGTTTTCAGCCCGATATAGGAAATGGTAAAGGTTCCCATACTATATGGGCTATAATGCTGGTAATCTCCCACATCTTCACTATACTTAAATGTTTCGGAATAGTTCTTTGAAAACTGGTAGTTCCAGGTCAGGTCCACACGCATGTCCTTAATGGGCTCGGCTGTCGCCTGTATGGCATAATTCCGGGCAAACGTTTGCTGCAGCTGTCCGTTAAAGATCTCTTCTCTTGAAATACGTTGCAGGGCAGCCTGGTGGTCCAGCCATTCCCTGTCGGGCTGGGCGCCGAAAGCAAAGTCGTACCATGGAGACATAGAGCGGGAGTTTACACCCAGGAATTGTGTACTATCCATGAAGCCGGGAAGTATTGTTCCTGCATTTTCAGAATAGTTTACGGATACCCGTTTCACCATAGTGAGCAGTTTCCCCACAGCCCGTACCCCATCGGGCACTTCCGGCAGTATATTCCTCTTTTTAGCCCGCCATGCTGCCAGCTCTTTCCTGAAGCGCTGGCG
Organism: Taibaiella helva; assembly: GCA_040392805.1. GTDB lineage: Bacteria > Bacteroidota > Bacteroidia > Chitinophagales > Chitinophagaceae > Taibaiella > Taibaiella helvus_B. The sequence goes on along the minus strand of JBEBVI010000138.1, from coordinate 8,314 downwards.
TTCGGCCTGCTTCATCTTCCTCCAGGCAAGCCTTTGCTCTTTTTTACCAAGCGTATCGTATCCCGGAATTTTGGATTTACTCAGCTCTTTTCTCTGCGGGCGCGGGGGCACCTGCTGTTGTCTTTTTCTTCTTTCCTCTTCTTCTTTCTGCTTCTTAGCCTTTTCCTCCCGGGAAGCTGTGGCGCTTCCTTTACCGCTTCCATCACCGGACATGCTGATGCCCTGATCAGTGGCGCCGATCATATCGCCGGCCATTTTTAGCTTATCATTGCTGCGCGGCTTAGGTGTATTTATTGCCTTAAGCCAACGCGACTTATTGTATAACTGGCTGAACGTAAATTCGGCATTGATTTGCTTATTCTGGGTATTGGCCATAATATTACCCAGCTCGGTAGCCAGCCTGGAAGCTGCGGTCCAGTTATACGTTGAGCTGTAGCTTACCGTAGCCCTTGTCCAGTCTAAGAACGGGAATTTTTGCGTGGGCAATGTATAAGTGGCATTTAATGTCTGGTTGAAATAGGTATTGCGGCCCAGTCTTGAAAAGTTACGCCACAAAGAGTCCCTTTTCTCATCCGAATCAATTTTTCCATAAGGCTCATCCACCCGCGATTCATTATTGGCACCATAATTGAAAGAAAGCGATTTGGTCAGCTCCCAGCGCAGGTTATATGCCCGGTTCCAGGTAAAGTTTTTATAAAAGGTAGAAGGGATTGCGTACGGGCCTCCGTCAATATTACGCACTTGCGTTTCACCCACCATCCTGTGCAGGTCGGTACGGAACGTGAAGCTGCTGGGTAGTAGATTGAAGTTGAAGTCCTTTATCGGCAACAGCCACCTGGATTTGGATTTTATTTTTTTCTTGAACGGCTCTATAGAAGTTCCTTTTATGGAATAGCTATAACCCAGCCCGAGACGCTGGTCAACCATTTCATCTTTTTCAAGCAGCGGGTTACGCTTGAATGCTCTGTTGTAGGCATAATTGAGATCAAAGTTCTTCAGACTCCAGGGCATAGGGGCGCCGGTCTGCTTTTCGGGATTACCCATATAGCGTATGTTACTCAGGTTAAAGCTGGTAACAGAGGCGAAGTCCTGTGCTGCCTTGCGCATAGAGTCCCTGATACGGCTATCTAATGCTGCATCTAATTTGCGGCTCAGCAATACATCTTTGTCGTAAGGGTCGTATTTCGGGTTGCTAACGGTTTGCGTATATCCGAAGAAAGCCGGCAGCTGTAAGCCTACAGACTGCGGCAGAAGCTTACCCAGGTTCAGGTTAGAAGCTGCATCGTAGGCATAGAAGTTATCCCGGTAACGCTGGTCGACCTTCTGGTCTATATTACCGTACCCGATGGTGTGCATGCTTCCGCCCAACTTTACATTGCCCAGGTCAGCTATCTGTAAGTTTGCCTGGCCGGCCGCAGCATAGCCCGGCTGCTCATCCATGCCAGCCACACGAAGCTCGTCAAACCACACTTCCACACATTTAGACATTCCATCGTCACCAGGTGTTTGCAACGTCTTTTTAGGATTGGCCACACCCAGCATTACATTTTTAACATCACCAAAATTGGGGTTACCTACTACAATTATCTTATTCCCTTTATCGTCCACCTGGGAGTAAGGAAGATAGGAAGGGTAGTTGGCATTGTTCCGTTCCGTTTTAATATCGATCAGGCGGCTCATAAGGAGGTCCAGCCTGTTTGCTTCCGGCCAGATGACCTCACTCTGCGTTGATCCTTCCTGGGTTATTTTCAGGGGCACCTGGTATTCATAATAGTTATTAATGAAATCGCTACCCATACGTATGAAGGCAACCACATCACCATCCTGCAGCCGGGGCTGGCCGGGCACCGATTCGGCATGAATGAACATACGCAGGTATTGGTATTGTCTCCAGTCTTTCAGGTTTTGTTCTTTAAACACGGCACGTGCATCACCATCCTTCAGGCCGCACACCTGCAAAGCCAGCGACTGTTCATCCTGCTGCAGGTTCTGAGCACCGCCAAATCCACCGGGTTGTATCTGTCTTTGTATACCCGGCGGCATTACATAGGGAATAGGCTTCTTCTCAGCATTTTGCTCTATGCTTACATTAGTTAATGCAAAAGTGGTCTGTTCCAGATCTTCTTCCGGTATTTTCTCCCCGGGAGACGTAAGCGAATAAAAGTACCTGCGCCACTGGCTCCTGTCCAGCTGGAACTGGGCAAAACGAAGGGTAATGCCCGAGCTTACCGTATCGGAAAAGTCGGAGAGGAACAGGCGGATAAACCGGATGGCACGAAAATCGCTGATGCCGCCCACCGCATGGTCATAATTGCGTATAGGCACCTTAAACTGGTACCAGGTTTCATCCTGATGGCGGCCATTGGGCAGTTTTACGCGGGCTACCTTTTTATCCACGATATTGTTGCTGCCCACACTCATCACCGGGTTACTGCCACCACGATCGGGCTCCAGCCTTATACGGTATTGGTAGTAGGCCTCCGTTTCATTTAAGGTATTGTCACGGTTAATATCTTCCGATTCCGGAATAGTAGTACCGGAGTTGGTATACTGGGAATTCAGCTCCGTAACCGGGGAATTGCCCTGCGGGCTATTGAAATCTTTATAACGTAGCAGCGCTTCTCCGCTTCTGCCTTTTTGCTGGTCATGGTCATTTCCCCTGAAATGCCTGAAGTTATCCGAAGCCGGATCATCCACTAACTTTTGGTATGCAGGAGAGCCTGAGCCTAAAATAGACTCCATAGAATTAAGGAAGTTGGAGAACTGGTTCCGCTCTTCTTCATCATCCAGCTCATCATAGCCCACATCCTGTACCAGACGAGCCTGTGGGTCGTTGTCAAAGGATCTGGTGATCTGTTGTTGAAATCGCGGTACATATCCCCAGGGAGTAGGATCCAGCTTATCCAAAGTTTTCGGGTAAGGTATTCCGTTTTCAAATGACATACGGGAATCCTTAAGCACATCTTCCGAAACACTTCCGAGGTTGATGTACAGATCACCTCCACTACTATTCTGGTTATATATAAAAGGATCTAAAAGCCAGAAGGTAATATATTCCACGTTGGAAGACTCGAAGTCGCTGCTATTATTATCTAAAGCACGCTGTATGCCGCCCCATCTTCTTTCCGGGTCAGTAAATTTACCTTCCGCATCTACAAAATTGGTATTGAAATTATACGGCCCTCTTTCCGTAGGAAAATAACCCAGGTCGAAAGTAGACATTTGATTCATGGCTACCGGATTACTACTATTCGGGAAGACTTCCGTTTTTTGTACCATCCGCCAGTAATCCTGCAGGGAAGTATCTGCATTAATATTCTCAGGGGTACCGAAGGTTCCGTCTACCAGTGTGGGCTCCAGCATATACCAGGCCAGCTTGGCCCTGTTATACCCGCTGCTGAGGTCTCCCGTTCTTTTGGCTTCGGGGAATTTTTCCACATTATTCCGGTCTCTGGCATCTACAGGTGTGCTGGCCAATGTCCAGCTGGTAACCGGGAAACGCATATCTATAGAGCTGTTGGCCCCTTCAAAATCATCAATAAATACAGTACCTTCCGGATCTACATTAATAAAGCGCTGGTGGCCCGGAAATATACCGGCTACCTCTCCCGATACGGATACAAGCGACGGAGCTGCGGTACTGTAAAATGGTAGTTTATCCGCAAGCTTCGTCAGCCAGGGGGCTTCATTCTGGTAGTTGGCGTCCAGTCCGAATACGGTATTTTTTATAGGATCATCGCCAAAGGTCACCTTTTGTGTGAAGGGGCGCTCCGTAAGTCGCATGACCGTGCCTCCAAGTGTAAGATTTTCATTAACGAAATAATCAAAACGCGTTCCCCAGAAATTCTGCTGAACCATCCCGAAAGTAGCATTATCTTCATACGAAACATTGATCGGTATACCCGAAGATAATATGCCCTGGTTAAGTATCTTTACGGATCCACGTGCATAGTCGATCTGGTAGTCTACATTTTCCACAAGCCTTTGGCCGCCTGCCGATACGGACACAGAGCCCTGCGGTATATTAAAGCCGCCCAGGCTGATATCTGCTCCGCCGCCCATTGCTCCTTTATAGCTGCCCTTAATAAGGAAGCGGTTGTTCTGCTGGAACTGCCGCGCCACGGTTTTCGTCGAATCATAAAGCATCTGGAACAGGTACCGTCGTTCCAGCTTTGGATCTCCACCCAATGAGGGTTTCAAACTCTTGCCAAAAGGTTCCAGCTGTGGAAAGATAACCTTACCCATTTGCGAATTGATCGTGATGCCCTCCACATAGTCGAATACCCCATCCGGCGCCGGATCATTCTGCGCATTGAGCCGGTCTAAATTCATCAGGGTAAGAAGCGGTATCCCTGCATTGGGGCCTTCGGGGAAATAACGTTTTTCACCGCCACCCGGATCCTGGTAAATAATGTTAAGCCTGAAATCTTCACGGGCAATAGTGCCGCCACCTAAGGAATAAATGTTTTTCATCATCAGCTTCCATATAGGTAGCGTTGGCCGGGAAGAGGTTCCTTTCAGCATTTTCAGGAACATTACTTTTACATTGCTGCTATCCGGCGGAAGATCTTCGGCAAATTCTCCGACCTGGTATATTTTTCCATTATAAGTATAACGATAGGCCACACCCAGCACATCATCCGCATTGATCTGCGTATTGAGTGAAATAAATCCGAGTTGCGGATGAAAGGTAAACTCTGAAGTGTTAAGCTGCCGCATGGTTGCCGGCTCAAAATCCTGTCCCTGCTGCAAGCCCATAGACAATATGGTTTGGGTGGCAGTACTTTGCTGACGCGTATTCGGGTTTTGTAACAGCATTGCATACAACCGGTTGGCATTATTGCCGGGCAAGCTGTTTGATGCCTGGTTCAGCGAAGAAAGATAGGGATTTTTTTCACCCAGGTCCATAAAGTTAAGCATGGGCCTTACATTCTGGGTTGCCCCGGTACGGTTCGTGATCCAGACTTCTACCTTCGTCAGCACTATTGAAGAATTGATCACGGGGAAATTCGCTAATGCGGTTTCATAGTTTTCATAGAAATGTTGCCCAAGAAGGAAGTTCCGGTTTTCCTCGTAGTCGTCCGCCTTTACTTCAAAATTTATCGTTTGGGCTCCGCCCTGCAGGCTGATACTTTTTCTTTGGGATTTTTGCTGGGAAAGAACGCCTGTAACCATTAAGCGTCCGAACTGCAATTGTGTTTTGAAGCCAAACAGCGAAAGGGGACCGGAAAGCAAAGTGCTCCTAAGCGGGAAGCTTACATTCCCCGCCTCTATCTTTTTTATGATCTCATCTTCCTTACCTGTGTATTCTAATTTCTGAAGATTCTGCTCACCAAAAGTAGGTTGGGTATTATTGCTGATATTAAGCTTTAATTTATCCCCGATCTGGGCCAGCAGGTTAATGTTCATCTGCATATCGAAATCGAATATGCCATATTTCTGTGCCCGCTGTGTCAGTTGCGGGTTTTTCATATTCTGCCAGCTACCGCCAAAGGTAAGGTCGAGGTTTCCCTGTGGTTTGATGGAGATCTTATTACTGCCGAAAAGCCGGTCAAATATTCCTTCTTTATATAATGTAGGCAGCTTTACTTTCTGGTTAAACATGCTGAGCGCATCCAGCCTTTGCCTCCAGTAGTCTGTTTCGTCCTGCTGACCCTGATAGCGAAGGAACTCTTCGCTGCTCATATGGGTTGGGGTTTTTACATTTTCATCACCTACTTTCTCATTTATATAAAATCGGTCCTCAGCCGGATCGTATTCAATTGTTTTTTTATAGTTCTCCGGGTCGTCCAGATCAATAGACTTACGTTTAGCCGCCTGGTCCGGCTCTAAATTTTCTCTATCCTCGATGGGGAATCTCAGCTGTTGTGTTTCGGGGGTATCCGTTTGCGGGGGCTGCGGGTCCGGGCTGAAAAAAGGATCGTCATTGCCGCGTACTGTAAACACCTGCATTGATGCTATTACAATAATAACAAATGCTAACAGCTTATAGCCAAAATTTGTATGGTTTTTCGAGGTCAATGCTAATTCTAAGTACGCCGTTTAAACACTTTCTACGGTAAAAATACCTTGCTTTTCTTATCTCTCTTTATCTTTTATTTTTCTTTACCTGGTATCTCTAAAGCATAACAGGGGGCAAGATCGGAAAATAAATGCTTTATACTTTTATAAATTTTTCAGTGCCGTCTTTATCAGTTCCTCCACGGTCGCTTCAGAATTGTTCACCAGGCTTTTTGCCTTTTTCAGAGCGGCTTCTGCTATCGATTTGCCGATTCCCAGACCTAACAATGCATTTAACGCGTCAAGCTCCTTAGTATTGTGCTTTAATATATTAAATTCTGCAGGCGTTGCTTCCGGCAGCTTGCCTTTCAGTTCGAGGATAATGCGCTGTGCTGTTTTGGCGCCGATACCTTTTATTTTTTCCAATGCTTTACTGTCCCCTTCCCGTATTATGGCATTGAGCTCATTGGCAGAAATAGACGACAGCATAATTCGTGCTGTTGCTGCTCCAACGCCGGATACGGTCAGCAAGCGCTGAAAAGCGGCTTTTTCTTCTTCTGTGGCAAATCCGTAGAGCACCCAGGCATCTTCCCGTATCTGGAGGTGCGTATACAGCCGGCAGCGGTCTGCAGACCGGATCGCTTCGTAAGTATTCAGTGTCAGCTGGATCTCATAGCCTACGCCGTTAACATCAAGGTAGGTCCTTGCCGGGCTAAGGTCTGTTAATTTCCCTTCCAAATAGCCAAACATATTAATTCGTTTATTATTAACTGCAGGTACAATGCAGTTAAATTTTAACAGATGTCTTTATCATAATAAAAAAACGCTGTAAAAATAAGACAGCGTTTTTGGCGGAATATGTTTTTGCTATAAAAAGCGTTCAGATATTTTTAATACGTACTCCACCAGGGGCTGGCTCGTTTATCAATCTTCCAGAAAAACATTATGGAAACGGATGAGTACATATCTTTATTATTAGGGTCGCCTCTCATAGCACCGGGTAAGTGTTTATATCCCGGTATAATCTCATTAGAGCGATCTGCCATCTTCTGAGCCATCACTTTTCTTCCCTGTTTATCCATGAAAGCGATCTCCTGGTCTAAGGGATCAACGTAAGCGCCGCTAACATCATCCAGGTAATCGGTGAAGGTATAACGAAGCTGGTATTCCAGGCCAAGCGCCAGGGCTTTACCTATATCAAATTTCAGACCAATACCACCGACACCGGCATAAGAAAAGAGATTGTAACCTTGAGGAAAGCTCTTTACAGGCGATGTAAATCCCTGCCCTTCGGTACGCAGAGGTTGTAACTGAACATCTTTTTCTATTCCTGTTTCGAGGTTTACATTAGTTCCCCTGGGATTAAAGTAGAATCCTGCAACACCGAGAAGGAAATAAGGCTGCACTCTTGACTTGGTCAGCTTACCAAATTCCCAATTACTTACACGAAACGGGCTGAATTCGAATAACAAACTTGATTCCCAGATATTGGTTTTGGCATCGAGGTTACGAAGATAACGCTGGTAGTAGTCGTCACCTACAACTGTTGCCTTCAATGCTTTCTCCTTATTCCACCGGTCTGTGGCATACAGCGATCCAAAGCCCACTCCCCAACGGAAGGATACGCCCGGTACATAAGTATAGCGCACAAAAAGGCTGCCCATAAAGCGCATATTACCGAAAACATCACCGGTATATTCCGGGTTAAAATAGTGATCAAGCACAGATTTGGTACCCACATCTCCCCATAAATCCGTCTGCCCCAACGTGAGGCCTAAGGAAAAGCCTCTTTGCTCAATATAAGGGATATCCGGATTGCCAAAGTCATACTGATGCTGCGCTCCGGAAGGTACTGATAATGTTGTAAATCCTACTGTCATTAAACCGGCAAAGAAAATACCTTGTAATGATTTCCGCATGATAGAACAAAAATTTGAGCGTTGAAAGTAAAAAAAATCTGGTTTGATTGTATATAATTGGCAGACTTTTTCTTTGAATCGGCCTGAATTGATACAAATACAAACTATATTACCGGGATACGCTCATATTGTTTATATAATATTTCAACAGGTTGGCAAGATAAACAGATTAATTAGAATTTACAATTTTTTATGTAAACTTAGTAATCGTGTCAAGATAACTTTCCGGCTCCAAAACTTGAGAGATGTCTCCACGGAGCCTGCCCTTAGCATAGCCGAAAGGGGGGGACGTGACGGTACCTGAGTAAGTTATTTTGATGATCATACTTTTATCCGGTGATATAAATAAAAAGGCCACAAAGGCACCAAGACACGCAGAAAACATAGTGTCTTCG
>JBEBVI010000137.1:0-10039 GCA_040392805.1 Taibaiella helva | reverse complement strand
CCCATACTGTTCTTCAGCTTTCGAAGCTGATTCTGTTCGTCCGGATTGCTGCTGCGGTATAAGGGCAGCACATTTCTGTACAGCTTTTTGATTTTCTGTAAATCTCCGTTGCGCTCATAAAGTTCCGCTAAAAAAACATATTGCTGCTGTAGAAAATCTTTTTTGTCCGAATGAGCATGCACTTCTATGGATTGTTCCATGTAGTATACAGCACTGTCGGGTTCATTACGGCCATAATAATATGCTATGTTATTTAATGCTTTTCCTGCACCCTCGTTATAGTTTAGTTTTTGCGACAGTTGCAAGGCCGTCCTGTAAAGCGTAACAGCACTGTCGGGTTGCCGGCCTATTATTCTGTTGCCATAGCGAATGAGATAATTAATATAAGCAGTATCCGCTTGCTGTATTACTCCGGGTTTGTTGGTCAGTGCGCTATATATTTCCTGGGACCTGACCGTCTCTGCTGTGCTGAACAGCGCCAGTAGCAATAAGCCGTAACGCAGCCTGCAGAATGCAGTAACGGCGGGTGTAAGAGGGCTTTCAGCGCCTTCCTTTCTCCGTGTTTTTACGTAAAGTTTCCGTAAAAACACCGGATTATATAAATCAGTGCTATTTCGCATATACCGGAAACATATTGTTTTTAGGTTTGCAGTGAATAATACAAAGCATTAAGTATAAAGACAGTTTCGATGAGGTTATCGGTTAAATACTGGACAAATATAAAAATCAATATGTGGGGAACTGCTTCTTTATTATTTATGATAATTAGCTGTGGCATCTTTATCTATGTTTTACGGCCGGTAAATTCTCTGTCGCATGAACCGGTAAAGCCCGTATCCCATGAAATTTACACACAAAGGAAACAGGTACATACAACGCAGGATTCCCTTTACAGGTTCAGATATAACAAGGAAAAGTTTTATTATCAACGGATACAGTTCGAGATGCAACCTTATCGTGTTCAGCATGAATCCAATCTTATGGAATAAAAGTCCGGAAAACATTTTAATTAACTAAAAAAATTAAAAAAAATGACAAAGCAGTTACATTTAAGGCAGCTGGTATTATTGTTTGCCATTATTTTATGTTCAGGAAAGCTTCTTGCACAACAATTTGAATGGGTAAAAACTTTCGGGTCAGTTGGTGACTTCTACGGCAGTTATGCATATGCCACTACAGCAGATGATTCGGGCAACGTTTATACTGCCAGCTTGTTTGCGGCACAGAAAACCTTTAACACCGTAAATGGACCAACTACGCTTGCATCCACTGGAAGCTGGGATGTTTTAATACTAAAGCAAAATACAGATGGAGATGTACTTTGGGCAAAGGGGTTTGGCGGCAGCAGTACAGACGAGGTGCATGCTATTGCCGTTGATGATTCGGGAAACGTATTTGTCACCGGCGGTTTCTGGTCCGGCACAATGGATCTTGATCCAGGCCCCGATACAAATTGGGTGGTTTCAAAAGGGGGATATGATATTTTCATTGTGAAGCTGGATAAAAATGGGGATTATGTCTGGGGCAGAACGGTGGGAGGGCCTGATTCTGACTGGGGAAATGCCATAGCAGTAAGTTCTGGCGGAGATGTTTACATTACCGGATCTTTCCGATATCTTAACAGTACAAGTGGTGATGTAGATTTTGATCCCGGCCCAGGAGTGTCTAACCTGACTACAAAAGGAGGAGCAGATGTTTTTCTCCTGAAGCTGGATGCAGCGGGTGATTTTGTATGGGCCAAATCGTGGGGAAATAGCTCTACGGCAACAGGCGAGAGTGATAATGGCGTTTCCGTAACTTTAGATATGAGTGGCAATGTATACGTTACAGGGGCATTCTTCAATACAGTGGATTTTGATCCGGGATCGGGTACTCATAGTCTGACATCTAAAGGAGGATCAGATATGTTTATATCAAAGCTGACTGCTCAAGGTGATTTTATATGGGCAAATACAACAGGGGGTAACGGAAGTGATTGGGGGAGCTGCATTAAAGCAGATAAATATCACGGGATATATGTTATGGGGCAGTTTACAGACCAAATGAATGTAAAACTACTTTCAGGCAACACAACCATTACATCCAAGGGCGAAGCTGACGTAATATACTACAAACTGGATACTTTGGGCAATATCATATGGACAAAGCAGTTGGGAGGAACGGGCGCTGAAAGTGCGCGTGATATGGATATTGATGATGCAGGATACGTATTTAGCGCCGGCTTGTATAATAATACAATAGATTTTGACGCAGGATCCGGCATACCTTCAATTACTACCATCGGAGGCAGCGATATGTTTATAGTAAAGATGAATAGTGCAGGCGTTTATCAATGGGCCAAAAGTATTGGTGGAAGCAGTAACTGGGATGATATGCATGGAATTGCCGTAGATAACAGAGGCGGCATTTATGTAGCGGGAGGATTTCCGGGTACTGTGGATTTTGATCCCGGGCCGGGTACACAGAATGCTACTGCAATAGGCTCCTGGGATATCTTTGTACTTAAATTCTTTGAATGTATCAAGGCCGTGGCGCCTGCAACAATTAACGGAGCCGATTCTGTTTGCTTTTACAGTCCTTATACCTACACTGTGTCCCCTGTAGCCGGAGCGCTTTCCTATACCTGGACTCTGCCGGATGGCTGGGTTGGGAGCTCCGTTACCAATAGTATAGACGTGGTCACTGATAATGAAGGCGGAGTGATTAGTGTCCTGGCTAATGGCGTATGCGATACCAGTTCTTCAGTTGAATTTGAGATATCTGCATCAATACCGGAAGTAGATATCAGGGTTGACAGTTTTGAACTGAGCACTACAAATGCTGACTATTATAAAAGCTGGCAATGGTACCTTAATGATCAACCTATTGACGGGGCCGACAAAGCTACCTACATCGTAACAGAAAATGGTAATTATAGTGTAGTGGTGTCTGCCAAAGGATGTTATGATACGGCTTATTACTCGGTAAGCAATGTCGGCATTCATGACAAGGGGTATAATGGTAAAAGGACGGCCATAAATGTATTTCCCAATCCAGCAACAGATTATGTACAGATAAAGGCATCAATAAATGATATGGAAATGATACTGATTGGTATTGACGGACGTGTACTGATGCAAACGAAGAACCCGCGTATATCCTTAAGAACATTGACCAAGGGGATATACTTACTGCAGATAAGAGATAACAGCGGTAAGCTGTTAACGACAGAGAAAATAGTCAAAAACTGACAGGAAACCCATTTTGCCTTCTTTACACTAACTTTTTGTTTTTACGGGGAAGGCAAAATATTCTTGCTATACTCTACGCTGCATCTACTGTGAGATAGCAAATATCTAACAGAGTAAATGTGCAATGCGGCAATGAAAAAAGAGGAGCAGATTCCCTCCGTATTCAAAAGGAGAGTGATAAAAGAGAGCGCTAAACAACCCCATTTTATCATTGTCAAAAACAATCTGCTCACGCTTTAAAAGACCAGAGAAAGCACTTTGCAAAACGGGGGAACAGTTCCGCCCGGGCGGAAGACAAAAGAACGGCTGGAAAGGAGTGATAAAAAAGAGTATATAAGAAATGCAATATTTGCACACTCCTATCCGGCGCAAAGTATATAGGTAAGTTTGAATTTATTTTGGAAGCCTGTAATGAGATACAAAGTTATTATATGAAGTACATGCCAACTTCCCACTTTGGATTTTTATCATTTGTTCCTTCGAAAATTTGGGTAATTATACTACTTCTTATTTTCAGGACTACACTTTTTGCCCAGGAAGACCATTTCTGGGCATTTGGCGCTAATGCAGGCATAGATTTTAATACCGACCCACCTACACCCCTTTCAACGCAGATGAGAACCAATGAAGGTTCTTCATCCGTTTGTGATGACCGCGGTCAGTTATTGTTTTACACCGATGGTACTTCGGTATGGGATCGTAATGATAATCTAATGCCAAATGGCTCCGATTTACCCGGAACAATCATCAATATAACGGCAAGTACTTCGCAGGGCGCCTTGATTGTACCCGTTCCCGGTAATCTTGACCGGTATTACGTTTTTTCAATGGGAAGCTGGGAGCGTCGTCCCCTTTATTTTGGCCGACTATCTTACAGTATAGTAGATATGAGCTTAAATAACGGTTTGGGTGATGTGATTGCAAGCCGGAAAGCTATTCTGTTAGATACGTTATTAACGGAACACATGACGGCAGTTTCAAGTAATGATTGTGGGGCCTGGCTTATTGTGGTTTCCCGGCAGAATAATAACTTTAAAGCCTATTATATTGGGACGGATAGCATTAATCACCAGCCCGTTATTTCTAAGGGAATACCCGGGAAGGAGCTGAAATTTTTCCATGAAATATCCGGAACTATTGATATTGCTCCAAGTCGCGACAAACTGGCTATTGCACAAGATAAAGTTATTCTTTATGATTTTGATCCCGATTCAGGGAAAATTACACATCCCATTATACTGGACACATGCACAGCACCCCCTGCCTCCCGTGATCTTTCTACGTTTTACGGGATTTGTTTTTCCCCGGATAATACCAGGCTTTATGCAAGTTTATTGGAAGTACCGGCTGGTGAAATCGTAGGGGTGTATCAGTATGATTTAAGTTCCGGTGATTCGGTAGCTATGGTCAATTCCAAAACATTAATTTCAAAGGGGCGGGCTGGAGCTATTAAAAGGGGGCCGGATGGGAAATTATACCTGACATCCGGGGGAGCCTATTCTTTGCACGTGATAGAACAGCCAAATCTTGCCGGTACTGGCTGCCAGTATGTAGTCAATGGATTTACGCTACTTTCCAGCAGCATATATGGCTTGCCTAATTTAGGTACTTTGTTAAGGCAAAAAACAATGTACAGCGTAACCATTGATTCTACTTTATGCTCCGGTCCACGCAGCTTAAAAACAAAATACATTTCCGGAGAAAGCTATATATGGAATGACAGCACATTGGGCCCAACCCGTATAACGGACAGCCCCGGCGTATACTGGGTTCGTTATAAGGTTCCTGTAAATTCAGGCTGTAAGTATGAGTATCATGTGGATACCTTTAAAGTAATTTTCCACATAACCACAAAAAACATCTATACCAATACAGTAGCAGCCGGTATGTGTAAGAATGATACCCTGCTGCTACAAGCTCTTAATCTTAACGGGATCAATTACACCTGGGAAAACGGTAGTAAGGAAAAACAAAGAGCAATAAATCAAAGAGGAACTCATTGGATTAGTTACCGGGTTGATTCTTTATGTGAGCATTATGTAGATAGTTTTATAGTTACCTACCCGCAAAAAGATTATCAGGTCAGTTTTGATACAGACACTTTGGTCTGCCAGAATAACCTGATCTACTTTCAAAATACATCGGATGAGCATTTCAATAATTTCACCTGGACATTCGGTAACGGTGATTCTTCTGTTTCAAGAAATATGCAGTATACCTGGATGCAGGCCGGTAGTTATCAGGTAGCGCTTATTGGCTATATTGGCGAAATATGTCCGGATACGGCTTATCGGATTATTATAGTAGATTCCATATTGTCAGGTGATTTCCTTATGCAACCCAAAAGCATTTGCATGGGAGAGCGTGTTACGATCTCGCCACAAACAGACAGTACAGTACACATGCTCCATTGGCAATTTGGCGATGGTATAGAGATGTCATCCGGAAATGAAAGCGTGGTGCACCATGCTTATGATACCGAAGGCATTATAACGGTAACACTCAACACAAAGTTTCGTGCCTGTCCGGATGCCCTGTTTACAGATACGGTCTACGTTTACCCTTTACCTAAAGTCTCTTTAGGGACGGATACTGTACTTTGCTTAGGGGGAGCACCGGTAACATTAAAGAATAGGGAAATGCCGCCCTTAGCAACTTATCGTAGCCTTTGGAACACCGGAGATACTACTGAAAGTATAAAAGCCGTGCATCCGGGAACATACAGCCTGACTATACATACAGAACCGGCAGGCTGCAGCACTACAGAATATATAACAGTACATAAAGGTTGCTACATAGATATTCCCAATGCATTTACGCCAAACGGTAATGGTGAAAACGATTATTTTTCCCCCAGGCAACTGCTATCCCAAACTGTAACCGCTTTCAGAATGCAAATCTTTAACAGGTGGGGACAACTCATCTTTGAAACCAAAGATAGGAATGGTCGTGGTTGGGACGGAATGTTTAACGGGAAAGAGCAACCAACAGGTGTGTATGTTTATTTAATTGAAGCAGAAGTCAATGGTACACGAAAAGAATATTATCAGGGTAACATCAGCTTAATCAGGTAAGAGATACCGAGGAAAAGCTGATAATAACAGAGAATGTAGTCAGAAATTACGATAGAGCACATTTACCTTTTTTACATTAACCTTATGGTTTTGTGTGGGATACAAGACATTATTAATAATTGTTAATTTATATCTTGCTAAACATGCCTTTATGTTTCGCTTACGGTTTTTATTTTTAGTTCCGCTGTTCGCCGGTATAATCAGAGTTGATGCACAGAAAGAGCAGAATATATGGATATTTGGCGATCACCAGGGTGTTGATTTTAACGGGTCTCAACCTGTAGCCTTTCTTTCTGAATTCTGGCAGCATGAAGGTTGCGCCAGTATAAGCGACCGTAACGGGCAGCTCCTGTTCTATACCGAAGGTACCCGGATATGGAATAGCGCCAATAACTTAATGGAAAATGGCCATTTATGGAATACACAGGCACAAAGGGATTTCAGAAGTTTCAGCCAGACCCAACCGGCAGTAATAGCCGAAATGCCGGGTAAACAAGGCCGTTATTATGTATTTTCGAATTTGGAAGACATACCTTATTTGTTTTATTCGGTAGTAGATATGCGGGGAAACAACGGGCTGGGAAAAGTTGTTTCCCTGGATTCTGTCTATACCGGCGTTAAAACGGAAAAGATGGCCATTGTACAAGGGAATGCCTGTAATTTCTGGCTGGTAATCGTATTGCGTAACGGTATCCGCAATGCATACGAAGTTACCGGAGACAGAATAGATACTGTGCCGAAGCAGTCTATAGGCGGCAACCTTTCTCTTTGCGATATCGGCGAGTTGAAATTTTCGCCTAACGGGCTTAAAATGGCGCTGGCATGTTATCGCGGTGGTGTCGAATTATTTGACTTTGACCCGGAAACCGGTATTTCTTCCAATCCCCGTTTACTGGATCGGAGCGAAGAACTTTATGGCCTTTGCTTTTCGCCCGACAACAGTAAGCTTTATGTAGACAGGGGTAATACGCAGCAGGTATTTCAATTCGATCTCAGCCAACCCGACATAGCGGCTTCCAAGATAAACATTGTACCTAAAAACGATAGTGCATTTGATGTGGGACACTTAAAGCCGGGGCCTGATAACAGGATTTACCATATTAACCGTATTGTTCGTAATGGCAGTTTTGTGCATAAAGCACTTAATGTTATCTTATACCCCGATAGTCCCGGGATGGCATGCCGGTATACCATTGATGCCGTTCCGCTGCCCGGGAAGCCCGGTGACATTGGTTTGGGCTTACCTAATGAAGTAGGTATAATCCGGCCGAAAGATTCCTTTTATACAAAACAGGAGATAACTGTTTGTTTCAGGGCCAAGCTAAAATTATCCGTACCTGCATCATCTTTTCTTCTTCAATGGAGTACGGACGATACGACAAGGGAGATAGAGGTAACTAATGGAGGGCATTATTGGGTAAGTTATCTTAATGGCTGTAAATACTACACCGACAGTTTCCATGTAACGTTCAAGTCAAAAGCCCTTCCCTTGTTATCTGCCACCGGGGGATTCAGCTGTTTTGATCAGAAGAAAGATACTGCAGTTATCCGGATGCAGGGCGACGACAGTACGCTGTTTTCTTTTTCCTGGTTCGATGAGCATGACCAGCCCGTCCGAATGCTTCAGGGCAAAAAAAACGGAGACACTTTAGCTCCGGCCGCTCCGGGCAATTACCGGGTCGCCGTTTCTTCTCCAGATGGTTGCGACACTGTAATTGACTTTACAATTGATGCCTCGCCTCCTTTTAAAGTAGCGTTTGATGTAGACAGTTTTCTCTGCGCCGGTAAGGAGTATCTTTTCCGCAATACTACCGAAGGGGAAGTTGAAACATGGTTATGGGACTTTGGAGATGAATTCACTGTATCACAGCAACATCCGGTTCACACTTTTCTTTATCCAGGTATTTATAAGGTATATTTAACGGGTTGGAACGATAAAGGCTGTACGGATACTTTCGTGAAAACAATAACGGTAGATACCACTATCCAGATTGTGTGGACCTCCGACAAACAGCATATATGCCGGGGGGAAACGGTTCATTTGCAGATAGAGCATGATATACCAGGTGCAACATCCATACTTTGGGGTATTGGAGAAGAGGGCTGGATGTCTTCCGGAACGACCGGACTGCAGCATGCTTTTGAACGGGATGGTTCGGTCAAGGTTACGGTTAAGGCTGCTTTCCGTGCCTGCCCGAATCAGGAATACACAGATTATATTACAGTGCATTCCATACCGCTAATTGACCTGGGAGCCGATACATCACTATGTTTAGGATCTGATGCCTTATTATTGCGTAATCTCGCCCTGAATACAGGTAAGGTACATTATCAATGGAGCACCGGTGACACTACCGGATTCATTTCGGTTACACAACCTGGCCATTATAACCTGACTATAACAGGTAATAATGGCTGTACCGCAAAGGAATATATTGATGTGCAGAAAGGTTGCTATATCGATATGCCCAATGTTTTTACTCCCAACGGAGATGGTATCAATGACTATTTCTTTCCCCGGCGGGTTCTGTCCTCTGCCGTGACAAATTTTCATATGCTTATCTTCAACCGGTGGGGACAGATGTTATTTGAGACCTATCAATACAAAGGCTTAGGGTGGGACGGGAGGTTTAATGCGCAGGAACAACCGGAGGGTACGTACATCTACAAAATTGAAATACTACTTCAGGAAGGCCGTAAGGAAGTATATCAGGGTAATTGCACGCTGTTACGGTAATGATTAAAAAAGCATGCATATCCCGCCGCCATCTTATTTAACGTTGTACAAAAACCCTCGTACCAGCACGTACAAACTGGTAAAAATCTTCAATATCTTCCGGCTTTAAGGCTACACAGCCATCTGTCCAGCCTATGCCCATATCTACCATCTTCACCCCGCTTTTAAACGTACCGTGTATGCCCACAGCGCCTCCTATCCGCGCAGTGGGAGGAATTAATCCTTCTTTCTTACGTTGGTTGAATTTCTGGTAAGACTCCGCATTCGGATAGTCTAACAAGATAAACTTCTGCCAGTTGCCGTGATTCTTTTTGCTGACGATACGGAACCATCCTTCAGGTGTGGCCCGGTCTCCTTCCATCATTTTATCTTTTTGCGGATCCGGGCCGAAGACAGCTCTGTATTGCCGTATACGCCTTCTTTTATACAATATGGCAACGAGGTACTGGCTTTTATCGACATATACGAGGATCGAGTCGGGATTGAGCGTGTCCATATCAATTTTTTTACGCTCACCCAATGCAGGAAACGGAGGTAGGATAACCGTTTCCGTCACTTTTAAATTGCCCTCGTAATATTGCACGGTCCGTACGATATTACCATGCCGGTCTTTTTTTTCTTCAATTACTTTTAAGTCCCTTATTACTTTTTCTCCGGAAGCCGCCGGCTTCTCATTCTCTTTCGGTATTTGTGCGATAGAAATATGGGTTGAGCCCACAAATAGAACCATCCAGCATAGTGCAAAAAAACAATAAAACTTCTTTTTCATTCTATTTACTCCTCTTCCATCCTAAATGCGAAAGGTGTACGACGCACATACACCTTTCGCATTTAAGATAAAAACAATACATTAATTAATCCCTCCTTCCTCCAAAAAGACGAAGTAAGAAAATAAACAGGTTTACAAAATCTAAATACAAGGCCAATGCGCCCATGATCGCTCCCTTTTTCCGTGCTTCTTCACTGTCTAACAGGGCATACGATTTGATCTTTTGGGT
>JBEBVI010000136.1:0-10065 GCA_040392805.1 Taibaiella helva | reverse complement strand
AAGCTGATTCAAAATATGGTATTGGCGATTGAACCGATGATTGCTTTGGGTTCGCATAAAATTGATATTCTGGATGACGGATGGACTGTAGTTTCAGAGGATAAATCAACTGCAGTTCATTTTGAACATAATGTTTGTGTGAAGAAAGGGGCTCCATTGATCTTATCTGACTATACAATAATTGAAGCTGCAGAAAAGCAAAATATCAACTTAAATAGCAGCTATTACTAAGCAGTTTTCACTATGTCATTTTATTAAGAATTTAAATCAATTCAAGATTAGCATTGTTTTTAAATTAGTTAAATAAAGTGTCAATGGAAAGGAATAGCATAGTTGAAGGACTGGTTATTGTTCTGGTGATATTATTGATTGTATTCCTGATCAGTAGGAATAGAAAAGACCAGAAAACAATGGAGGATGAAATTACCAAGTCGGAAATTGATCCAAAAAAACATGATGATAAACATGTTTAAAGTTTCTAAGAATGGTATTGTTAAGATGGTGTAATGCAGCACCATCTTTTATCAATAATTATTGTGTCGGTAGTTTAATGATTCTGATATTATCATGATAGGCAACGCGGGTTAAAACATTATCATTAGTAATCACATTTCCGTTGATATCTTTTCCTGCTTCACGATATACACCCCATTTGATATAGCCTTTTTGTCCGTTAGCTAACTGAGTACCTGTAAAAGTCCTTGCATTCAGATTCTCTAATCTTAAAGCATAATTTTCTTCACCACTATATCTGGTATAAATTTTAAAATAACCTGTATTATCTAATGTCCATTTCACATCTATTCTGAAATCAATCCATTTATTAATTTGTGGCCTGAAATCTGAAATAACAGTGCCATTTCCACTTGCGTCATAGCGTGCTATAATTGCATTTCGTTTGGTAAGTAGTCTTACCGGAACAGGGTCACCACCAGTTACTTTTAACTGAAAAATATTATCACCATATGGTGTATTTGCTGTATTCCACTGTTCCCAGTCTTTTAAGTATAAACTAAATTCATATCTACGCTCCATTCCTGGAAAGAAGAGCGAGGCTTGATTTTCCAGCGCATCAGATTCGCTACGATAAGCTTCTGCGGAGTAATAATCAGAATTTCCAAGAGTAACCTTATGGGCAATGCCATGCTTGCTGTTTTTGCCAATAATCAGGTATGCTGCATCGGCACCAGGTGCTACAGTCGCTCTTACTCCTGATATACCGGAATTAAGCTGACCGTTTTCATAGGTGACATTTAAAATTGTATCAGTATTTACTATTATAACTGGTGGAATGGGTAATTTACTTTTATCGGATTGGATGACTTCCTTCTTACTGCATGCTGTAGCAAACAATAAGACAGTAAAAGCTATAGATATAAGGTTCATACTGTTGTTCTTTTGATTTCGATTTATTTGGTTACAACAGTGAAGGTAGCTAGGAATGTTAAGAGTCTATTTCAATATTCTCTATAAAGCTTTTAAAATCGGCTAACTTGCATGGATTATTAAACCTATTCAAATGTATTTGAATAGGTTTAATAGTTTAAAACTTAAAGTTTGGAAAGTTCCTTGTTAATTATTTGTAGTTCATCAGCAGTAAGATTGATGTTCATTGCTGCTGCATTAGCAATAGATTGTTCTGCATTCCTGGATCCAGCTAATACTACAGTAATTGCAGGTTGAAGGGTAGTCCAACGTAAAACCAATTGTGCTACTGATACTCCTTTACTATCTGCAATGGGTTCAATAGCTTGTAACAGACTTTTAACTTTTTCTAAATCAAATTGCGAGAAATAGCCGTTACGATGGTCATTGTCTTTTAGTTTGCTTTCATTAAAGTATTTACCAGTTAATAAGCCTCTTTCCATTGGGCTATACGCTATAATACCTGTATTGGTTTCCATAGAGTAGGGTACCAGATCGTTTTCTATGGTGCGATTTAACATACTATAGGCAACTTGATTACTAGCCAATTTCAAAGTTTCTGAAGCCTCTTTTAATTGTGATACACTATAGTTACTCACACCAGCAGCACGAATTTTACCTTGCTGGATTAACAATTCTAAGGCTTCCATAGTCTCACTGATTTGCGTAGTAGCATCAGGCCAGTGTAACTGCAGTAAGTCTATATAATCAGTACCTAAACGCTTTAAACTTTCCTCCAACTCTTTAATGATATTGGCTTTTGAAGTATACTTAAATACAGGTATTTTCTTTCCATTATCCTCAGCATCAAAGAAAAACTCACCCTTTCCTTGATTACTGCCATCCCAAACCAAACCGAATTTGGTCAATAACTGAATTTTTGATCGGTCTTTTCCTTTGATGGCTTCTCCAATCATTTCTTCACTTAACCCAAATCCATAGAAAGGAGCGGTGTCAATACTTGTTACACCATGATCTAGCGATGCATGAATAGACTCAATTGAATCCTTTTTTTCATTACCTCCCCACATATTTCCACCAATAGCAAAAGCTCCATGAGTTATTGTCGATAATTCTAATGCTGTATTTCCTAATTTTCTATATTCCATATTGTATTTTCTCAGATTAATGTTGTTAATAAAATTGTAGGCCTTTCTTGTAATTTTTCTTCAACCATCTTTGCAAAGGCTTTAATGTATGATTGTTGATTATGAGCATCTAGACCTTCTTTACTTTTCCATATTTCATAAAAGGTGAACAGGTTTTTATCATCTAGCCCCTGGTGGAGGGTATATAATTCACAAGCCTCTTCTTTTCGTGTTTGCTCTACCATATTTTGCAGAGTAGAAATCACTTCATCTCTGTACTCATCTTTAGCCTTGATAATGGCTGTTAAATGGATTTTCGTCATGACTGCAAAGTTAGTTCAGCTTTAATTATTATTAAAATAATATATTTTTTGTTCGATAAAATTTTTTACTATTTCATAATCTTATTAAAAAAAATATTGTTAACAAGATATTATATCATCTTTCTAAATTTTTTTATTATGAAAAAACTATTAGTATTAGGAGCATTGCTTACAATTCAGTTAGCTCCTGCTTTCAGCCAGACAGTTACAAAGTTTAAGCCTGATGCCTATTCTGGTGAAGATGCCAACATCTTCATGTTGGATTATGATTGTGTACCTCCTCCCAGCTCGGGCTATTATACAACACCTAAATATATGAATTTTGGTGATCACCCTGAGCTACCTGTTCTGGATTGGACATGGTACGCCTACAGTGGTTGTGGTAGTGGTACAATACGTTCGTTAATCCGGTTTAGAGGACTGAACGACCTTATTAATTCTACTCCTTATAGTTATCACGTATATAGTGCAGAATTAGTATTGCATACCCCTTCCAGTACGGCATACGCATCTAATTCCAATTACCCGGGAACTCCCTTTACTACAACGAACGAAGGTTGGGTACAAAGAGTACTGCCTGGAGCAACCTATGCCTGGGATGAACATAGCGTAACCTGGGATACTCAACCCCTAACAGATCCTAACTCAGCAAATTGGGTAACCCTGCCTGTTACCAATTTACAGTACAATTATACCGTCAGTGTTGATGTTACAGATATGGTACAGGATATCATAGATGAGCTGGCTACCGACCCCGATGCCAACAATGGCTTTTTACTACGCTTGCAGAATGAGGCCCACTATCGCTCTCAGCTTTTTGCTTCCAGTGATCATGAAAATTGCGCCTATTGGCCGGAGTTAATAATAACTTATCTTCCTGCTCGTCCAGCTGCTGGCAGAAATGGTGCCAAAGAAATACAAAGATCAACAGCTACGCTTACGCCAGACGATGTACCTACCATTTTAACCCTTAATAAATTATCCAGTAACCCGGAAAATACAGCTATTTCGCCTAACCCATCGGCTGCAGGATGGAACCTCCGTATTCAATCAGCAGAGAGCACAGAAGCGACCCTCTCTGTTTACGATATAACCGGACGGAAAATACTGGAAAGGAAAGAGTTCCTTAAGACTGGATTGAATAAATTATACCAGCCTGCGGAAACCCTACCAAATGGTGTTTATTTTATAGAATTAAAAGGACAAGGTATAGATGTTAAAGAAAAGGTAGTCAAAAATTGATTTCGTCTTTATCAGCAGTAGAATGTAGTGCGCATTTTGAAAATCATAGCAATTCAAGTTTTTTAAATGAGGGAGAACGTTGAGTCATTTATTCATTCTAATAAATAAAAAAACCACGATTATAATTTAATCGTGGTTTTCTTTTTACAATTGCAGTCAGTCATCTTAACTTTTCACCGTATTCTCTTTCGTCTTTCTGAGTGTAACAAACAGTCCGGACAGAATAAACAAAGTAAGTAAAATACTTCCTGCCAAAGCCAGTCTTTCTCCTTTTGCAAATGACGGCGATTCATAAGAAAATTCAATACTATGCTTTCCGGCCGGTACCCTCAATCCGCGCAATACATAATTTACACGTACAATAGGCACTTCTTTACCATCTATTTTTGCTACCCATCCTAAGGGATAATAAATATCGGAGAAAACAGCAAAACCGTCCCGGCTGTTTTCCGATTCAAACTTAAGATGGCGCGGGCTATATCCATTCTGAGCAAGACGAACATACGCTGCATCATCTTTACCTGCATTTACCGTACCCAAAATATTTTTAAAGGTATCTCTGATTACCGCGGTCTGCAAGGGCTGGAAATCTCCGGCAGTAGTATCTCCCGGATTATTGAATGGTGCCGCATTCAGGGCATCCATTTCTTCGTCCGCCGTTTTTACCCATTTTATTTCATTTACAAACCAGGCATTACCGCAAGCTCCCGGGTTAGGATATACCATCTCCTCTCCACGCTGACCCGGCACAATGTAGTATTTTGTGTTCAGCATATTCAGCACTTGTCCGTTCATCTTGCCCAGTTGCTCATCAATAAGGTCCTGGTATATTTCCATCTTCGCGCCATGGTAACCACCTACCGAATTATGGAAATAACTTGTTTTGGCATCCTGAAAAGGCCCTGATGTAAGATTGAAAACCCGGAAATAAGGGTCCTTATCATTCATGATCTGGCGGCTGGCCGGGCTGGGCTCAAAGTTCATAGCCATGTAAGTATCTGAATCGATATAATTATGTTCCCCTAAGTAGCGCCCGGCCACCGGTAAAAGGTCAATTACCACCAATAAGCCTATACCGGCAATAGCTACTTTCTTGTTTATCTTATCCTTCGCATAAGCCCATAAAACACCGGCTGCCAGTAACACAAACACAAGGCTGCGAAAAACATCTTTTGTAGCAGCAGATGCCCTGTCTTCCCGGATGGCTTTCATAATATCCGCACCAAAATCTTTTTCATATCTCGCGTCACCAACACCCCTATAATCAAACACACCCTGGGTTACGATCAGCAGAATAACACATAAGCCACCGGTTATCATCAGCGCGTACTTCAGTTTTTTCAAAAGCTCTTCCCTGCTTACCCGCTCTTCGAATATATCTTTAAGTGCCCACATCCCCAACAAGGGAAAGAAGATAGAAGGCACAAACAAAGCCATATTGGGTGAACGGAACTTGTTAAATAACGGCACATGATCAAACATAAAGTAATTAAGCAGCTTAAAATGGTCGCCCAGTGATATACAAATAAAGAAAAGACAAATCCCGGCAACCCACCATTTATAGCGGCTTTTTATAATAAAGAAAGACAGTATATATAGTAAGCAAATGACCGCTCCAAAATATACAGCGCCGGACAAAAAGGTTTGAGGGCCCCAATACATGAGAGAAGGATTGGAAATCATCTGATCCACCTGTTGCGGAGGAACACTCCTGCGGGTTAAGGCTTCCGCAAAGTTCGAGCTCTCGGGGAAAGTTGCTCCCGCTCCGTATAAGTTCGGAACAAGAATAGTAAAAATCTCCCCCACTCCATTACTCCATTGGAAAGCGTAGTCTTTGTCCAAACCTCCGGCCTTCTGCTGGTTCTTGGTCAGCTCGCTGCTGCCGCCCCGTGTAGAATAAG
Organism: Taibaiella helva; assembly: GCA_040392805.1. GTDB lineage: Bacteria > Bacteroidota > Bacteroidia > Chitinophagales > Chitinophagaceae > Taibaiella > Taibaiella helvus_B. The sequence continues at coordinate 4,086 of JBEBVI010000136.1, read as the reverse complement.
GCGTATACTCGAGGGTACCAATAAACCGGGAAGCACTGGTGCCGAAAGCAAACGCAGCAGCAAGACCTAAAGATAGTGAAGCCAAAAACCACTTTTTAAATTCCCCTTTTCTTAAAGCTGCAATTAATGCAGTAAGGATTACGGCAACAACGACAAAAATGCTATAATAGATAATTTGTATATGGTTGGCATCAAAAAAGAAGGCCAAAAATAAACCGGCAAGAGCCCCGCCGGCAATATATTTCCCCCGATAGGCCAGTATCATTCCTGCCAGTATAGCCGGGAAGTATACTATATTCAGAAACTTGGTAGTATGGCCGGCAGTAATAATAATGGGATTATAAGTAGAGAAAGCAAATGCTATAGCTCCTATAGCACCCAACCAGCGGTTCATACGCAAAGTGGATGTCAGTATATAAAAGCTGATCATAGCTACAAAAAAGAAACCCGTAGGATTGCCTGAATCCGTAGGGTTCGTTACCCCCAATATAGGAATAAGAAAATGATACCAGTTACCCGGAGAATGAAAATCCGTCTGCACCTGAGGCATGCCGGAAAATGTGTTATTCGCCCAAAAAGCGTTTTCACCGGTTTGAGTATGATACTCCCTGCTTTCGCGCGACAACCACAACCATGTTTTAACATCATGCTGGTCGAGGGTTTTACCCTGGAATGCGGGATAATTGAATATACAGCTTACTGCCAGAAAAATGCCGATTACGAGAAGGTGGGGCAAAAACTTTTTGAATGTTTCCTGCTGTTGCATAAGGAGAAAATTATTTTAATGTGGACAAAAATAACTTTTTTCCTTTTGAATGTTAGCTGCCTTGTTTATTGTTTATTTTTGACACATGAACAGAATAGAACAAATCCTGGCCTTCCTCAAGGAAAACCCGAACGATAACTTCCTGGTACATGCGCTCGCATTGGAATATATAAAGGAAGGCAATGATGAAGAGGCGGAAAAATGTTTCAGGAAAAATATAGAAAACAATATAGCCTATATCGGGACGTATTACCATCTCGGCAAATTAATGGAACGCCAAGGGGAAACCGAAGAAGCAATTCATATTTATCAGCAAGGTATGGAGCAGGCAAAAAAAGCGAATGACCAACACGCTTACAGTGAATTACGCAGTGTATATGAGGAGCTTATATACTGATAAGCAATTAGCCTCCTCCGGAGGGGTGAAGCACTTTTGTGATCTTGCTTAAAGTCCGATGCTGAACGCTGCGAGCCCAGGTATCCTACGACAGTACGTATTTTGTGTCCGTTGCCTATCGTTGTACCCTTTGCGTGAAACCATAAAAGCGAAACAGTAATTTTATACCTTAAAAACCGTATAACCTTTGATATCCGCATACACACCTTTCGGAAATACCCCATATAAAGCCGACCCGCTTCCACTCAACGAGGCATATAATGCTCCCGCATCATACAGTTGCTCCTTAATTAACCTTAATACCGGAAAGGGAATAAATAACCCTTCTTCAAAATCATTACACACCATACCCCGCCAGTCGCGGACAGGCAACTCTGGCAGCATTCGAAGATTAAATGCCGGAGGTCGGGGAACTATACCTGAAAAAGCAGCTGCTGTACTAATAGCAATCTGAGGATAGACCACCTGTATACTATATGCAGACAGATCCAGTGCTAAAGGCTCAAGTAATTCGCCTCTGCCACCCGCAAAACAAGGTACATTGCTTATAAAAAACGGGCAATCGCTACCCAGCCGCAAAGCATAATCTTCCAATTGCCGCTGTGAAAGTCCGAGTGAATAGCGGCTGTTAAGCATATTCAATAAAAAAGCAGCATCTGCCGAGCCTCCCCCCAAGCCGGCCCCCATCGGAATGGCTTTGTGTAAATACAGGGACAAGGGGGGTACTTCGTCAGGGAAATCCTGCCTGAGTAACTGATACGCTCTCCAGACCAGGTTTTCCTTTTTTTCGCTTTCTACTGGCAGACCACTTATATGTAAATCTTCTTCGCCTTCTTTGTATATACATTCCAGGGCATCTCTCACAGCAACAGGATAAAAGACTGTTTCTATATCATGGTAGCCATCTGCCCTTTTATCTGTGACAGATAGCCCTAAATTAATTTTTGCATTGGGAAAAGTAAGCATACGCTATATGTATGTGAAATGGAAAGAAATTTATTCTTCGCCGCGCTGCAAATTATCAATAAATTTGAACTTTAATTGAGCTGTGGAAATATAAGAGTGCACCCCATATGTTTGTAAAAGTATTATATTTACTAAGATTAAATTATCAGATCAGATACAGGTAGTACATATATTAATAAGCCCGGAGGGTTTAAATCTAAATAACCGCGGGTGAAACCCGTGGAAAAAAAGCAATCGCGTAAAATACAAGCCCGAAAGGCTTGAACCCCTTTGGGGTTGAGTGATATAGTGTTTATCAGCCGCAGGTTGTACCTGCGGTTACGAACATTGAAGCCCGTCGGGCTTCCCAAAAATAATAAGCCGGAGTATGCGATACAGGATAATAATTTGCGATAACCTGGAATGCGGCCAGATATAATCATTTGTGCAGCGTTCCGTTTCAACTTTTGAACTATGTCTCCCGCAAAAGCCGGTTTTCACTTTTGACTTAACAAGAAACATATAATGGGCCACATTATCAGCCTTAGAAATATAAAAAAGAACTACTACATCGGCAAGGAGCCCGTACAGGTACTTAAAGGCATTGACCTTGATATAGGCCGTAACGAATATGTCGCACTGATGGGGCCGTCCGGGTCCGGCAAATCAACGCTAATGAATATACTGGGCTGCCTTGATGTGCCCTCTTCGGGAACATATATCCTTAATGATAAGGATGTGAGCCGGATGACAGACGATGAACTTGCTGAGATACGCAATAAAGAGATCGGATTTGTTTTCCAGCAATTCAACCTGCTGCCCCGCTTTACTGCTATAGAGAATGTAGCCGTACCGCTTACCTATGCGGGAATAAGCAAAAAAGAGCGGCTGGAAAGGGCTAAAGAAATGCTTCAGCAGGTAGGGCTTGGCGACCGCGGGCATCATAAGCCCAATGAGCTTTCCGGGGGACAATGCCAGAGAGTGGCTATTGCCAGGGCATTGATCAATAACCCGTCGCTGATACTTGCTGATGAACCTACCGGTAACTTAGATACGAAGACGTCAATCGAAATTATGGAGCTGTTTGGAACATTAAATGAAATGGGTAACACCGTTATACTCGTCACGCATGAGGAAGATATTGCCGGGTATGCCGGACGGGTGATACAGATAAGGGATGGAATAGTCGGTGGAGATGAAAAAAATAGGGAACAAAAGGGCATTATGCCAGGAAAATTAAATAATTAAATTATACAACATGGCATTCAGAGTATATACCAAAACGGGAGATAAAGGCAGTACCGGGCTTATTGGCGGCAGCAGGGTCCCTAAAGACCATATCCGCATTGAAGCTTATGGTACGGTAGATGAGCTCAACTCTTACCTCGGCGTAGTAACGGATCAGCTGGACGACCCTAAAATAAATGAATGGATACTGGAGATACAGGATCGCTTGTTTACCATAGGTTCTTCATTGGCTACCGATCCTGAAAAGGCGCCAAAGATGAAGCTACCGGATCTGAAAGAAAGCGACATTTTGTGGTTAGAGCAAAGGATTGATGAAATGGATGATGTATTACCTCCGATGAAATCTTTCATTTTGCCCGGCGGACATATTGCTGCCAGTCACGCACATGTGGCCAGGTGTGTATGCAGAAGGGCAGAGCGGCTTTGCGTACATATGAAAAACAACGAAGAATTTGTAGCTGAAGAAGTGCTCAAATATCTTAATCGCCTGTCTGATTTTCTCTTTGTATTAGCTCGCTTTATTGTTATACAAAACGGAGGTACTGAAATTCCGTGGAGGGCGAGGGTATAGGTTATTGAGGTGTTTGAGGTTATTTCCTATTTTAGGGAACTATGGGACTTGTGGGACGAGCGGTTAGGCCACCTTTCTGTACCATAAGTCCATAGTTCTCCGAAGAGCAGGTGGATTAAAACTTATAACCCAAACCAACATGTATACTACTCATATTTT
>JBEBVI010000135.1:0-10097 GCA_040392805.1 Taibaiella helva | reverse complement strand
ATTATGTAACAGCCCTCAAATTACTTTCAAATAACCCTGATAGCCAATTTGTCCGGCAGCAAGCACTGATAACTTATAACCTGTCCGGCATTTACCTGGATTTACATAAACCTGATTCTGTATTATTCTATCTGTCTCAACTAATGTCACTATCTAAAAAACTATCGTATGAAGAACAACTGATGTGCCAATATTTATTGGGGTGTGTATTTACTTCAAAAAAGGAATATACTAAAGGTGAATATTACATTTTACAAAGTCTGAGATTGGCGAAAAGAAAAAACTATAAAAATATTATTATAAACAGCTACAGGTCCTTAGCCAACCTGTATAATGACATAGGAAATTTTTCTAAAGCCTGGCACTATGGCCGCCAATATGTCAATATGCAACAGGAGCTCTTTGAGCAGACAAAATCAGACATCAATAAAATCAACCAACTGGAATCCGATTATGCCCTCGCCCAAAAAGACAAAATTGTAGCACAAAGTCAACTCCTCATTGCCCGACAGGAAAAAGACCTGGTTCAAAAAAACCTCTGGCTCGTTACTGTTTTATCCGGCATGGGCCTTATGGGCCTGCTTTCGTGGGGTATAGCAAGAGGTTATCACCGGAAGCAAAAACTACTGCTAAAAGAACAGGAGATCAATACCCTGAAAGCACAGATAAAAGGAGAGGAAAAAGAACGCCAGCGTTTGGCCAGGGAATTACACGATGGTATCGGCGGCATGCTAGCAGCTATTAACCTTAAGGTAAGCGACATCTGTACCGATACCGAAAAGGAAAACATACCCCGTCAGTTAATGGATGTCATGGCTATGTTGCAGCATACCAGCTCAGAAGTACGTACAACGGCCCATAACCTGCTACCCGATATGCTCAGCCGCTATCCCTTAACAGAAGCCCTGCTGGCTTACATAGGAAAAATGAACAGCAGCCGGCAGGTACAAATTACACTGGACGTACCCAATACATTAAACCCGGTCAGTAAAACCGTTGAACTGATCCTGTTCAGGATAATACAGGAACTGGTGCACAATGCCACACGGCATGCCAATGCCATGAACATAGATATACAGATCATCGAGTGCGAAAATGATCTCATACTCCTGGTTGAAGACGACGGTAAAGGTTTCGATCCACAGAAAGAAACAGGATATGGGTTAACAAACCTGGCATCCAGGGTACACCACCTGCAAGGCACATTAGACATAGATTCGGCCCCTGGTAAAGGTACGGTCATAAGAACCTGTTTCAACCTGCAGAAACTTAAAGAAATCGAACCTTAAAGATCAGATAAAACAAGGCGGGTATATTTTCTCTTTTTACCGGAAAGCCTTATATTAGTCCTCAAACAATAAAGCGCCCAACCCGGAACAGTAATATTAGGCCTATCATCCAGTATAAGTAGTAATAACCAGCATATGACAACTGAAGAAAATCCCATTCGCATAATGATTACGGACGATCACCCGATGATGCTCCACGGCCTGCATGATATATTATCAAAGTATCCGGACATTGACGTTAAAGCGACTTATAAAAACGGTACGGAACTGCTGGAAGGTATCCGGCACACACACGCCGACGTGTTATTGCTGGATATACAACTTCCCGATATACCGGGCGATGAACTGGCTGCCCAAATTCTGGACAATTACCCGCTTTTAAAGATCATTATTCTTACCAGCTTTGAAAGCGCCCTGTATGCATCCAAGTTGAGCTGGATGGGTGTACAGGGTTACCTGCTCAAGAATAATGACGGGGCTGTGCTCGCTGCTGCCATACGCTCCGTGTACCGCGGTGAGAGGTATATTGAGCAGAAAATAAAGGATATCATGGAGCGAAACCCGCTAAAATCACCCACAATCCTGGCGTCCAAAGTAAGTATTACCAAACAGGAAAAAAAAGTATTACAATACATTATAGATGGTCTTACCGATCAACAGATCGCTGATGCTATGTTCCGTAGCCTGAATACGATAAAACATTACCGTTTTTCACTACAGCTAAAGTTAGATGTTAATAATACGGCAACTTTAGTAGGTAAGGCGTTAAAAATGGGATTGGCGAAGTGAACTTCAACCTACTGCACACCATTGTCCCCCGCGGCTTCGGCACGAAGCTCAGTACAGGATCAGGAGGTAGCTCAGTCGCTTATCATCCCGCTTTGTGTATTATAATGCAATAGCTCGAACCATGGGATTGTTGAGCGTCCGGGAGGTCTCACTCCCCGACATGAGAATGGGAATATAATGAAATACAGGAGTGAAAACTCGAAATATACTCTTATTATAAAGCCTGTAAGAAGTTCCGGTTAAAATCCCGTTTATTATTTTAGATACCGGTGATTCAATTGCAACATTTCTTAATGCGCACCCCGAAGCCATCAATTCAAGCATACGTCAGGAAATGGCACTGAAAGATAATTTATACAAACCACTTCCCAATCTCCTTTTTCAGAACCTTGCCCATAGCGTTCCTGGGTAATTGTTCCACAAAAAGAAAATGCCTTGGCGTTTTATACGGGGCTAATTTATCTCTAAGCCAATGTTGCAAATCACCTTGCAATACAGTGCCCACTATGGCAACCGCAATAGTTTCGCCCCAAACCTCATCCGGCAACGCTATTACAGCGCATTCATTAATATTCTGATGTGCCAGTAACACATGTTCAATTTCCAATGCAGAAATCTTATAGCCTCCCGATTTAATAATATCACCGGACCTCCTGCCCAGTATTTTGTAATAGCCATCGTTTTCTTTTTCAACAATATCACCGGTTTTAAACCAGCCGTCATCAAAGGCTTTTAATGTTTCTTCCGGTTTGTTCCAATATTCCCGGAATACAATTTCGCCTTTTACATATAGCTCTCCCGGCAGTTGCGCATCACCGATCTCCCGACCATTATCATCTACAATTTTAACGGCAACAAAAGGCAAAGGCATACCCACAGTCCCGGCTTTCCGCACTCCATGCAGCGGGTTGGATAAGGCCATCCCTATTTCTGTCATCCCGTATCGTTCTAAAAGCGTGTGGCCGCTTATGAGCGCCCATTGCTCCAAAACCGGAACGGGTAAAGCCGCCGAACCGCAAACCATCAGGCGCATAGCCTGCATGCCCTGCTTCCAGGCAGACCGGGTCGCCACATCCAGGGTTTCAAAATATTGAATCAGCTTATGATATATAGTAGGCACCGCCATAAATAAAGTAAGCTCTTTGCTCGTCATTCTTGCAGCCACATGTTCCGCCTCAAAACGGGGCTGCATCTCTAACAGGGCACCATTGTACAAAGCACAGCAGGTTATATTCACCACACCATGAACATGATGCATGGGCAATACGTTTAAAATCCTGTCCTGCCCCGACCATTGCCATGCTATGCTTAACGAACGTATTTGTGTGTCTAACTGTCCGTGACTTATTACCACACCTTTGGGTTTTCCCGTAGTACCGCTTGTATAGATCATTAAAGCCCGGTCTGCCATGGTTATGTCGGGTAAGGCATTGATACCTGGATAATCCTCAGTCTGTAAACAATCCTCAATAGTCTGAAACGATACATTACCTCTTGCTTTAAAGGAGCTGACCATGTGCTCCAATTCCTTATCATAAATAAATAACCGGGCACCTGTATCTTCAAGCAGGTATTCCATTTCATGACGGGTGTGGGCGATATGTACCGGAACAGCCATTTTACCGCTAAGCCATATACCCCATTGCACCGCAACGTAATTAAATCCCGAAGGAAAAAGATACAAAACCGGAAGCGTTTCCAGTTGTAAGCCGGCTATATACTTTGCTATTTGCAACGATTGTTGCTTTAAGTCAGCATAAGTAAACGTACCGCTATTGTCTATTATAGCAATATGGTCAGGATAAGATTTACTGTTTTCTATTAACGGAATCATACAATCAGTCAATATATGCTATTGAATTAAATAAAAGTGATCTTGTAGTTACACAACAGGCAAAATATGATTACCACTCTTCCGGCAATGCCTAAATCAAATTACCGGATTATGAGCATTTTGCATATTTACAACTCATGATAAAAAAATGTTTTCAGGCAATAATCCTATTATTCATATAATACTATCATAAATAATCTATTTCCACTAAATCCGATACCACCGCAATATACTGAAGGGACCGAATATACAGCTCATAATCATATTACTATTTTTTACTTCATCTCAGCTTAATACCACAGGAAAAATAACCGGTGCGAACAATCCCATCCGGACAATATACCAAATCACCCAAATAGTTTTAACTTTACGCTTCAATATCTGAAATCAAATTATATGGCGCATTATCATAGTTTAGGCAATTTCCCGCGTAAGCGGCACACCCAGTTTCGTAAACCGGACGGCAGTCTCTATTCGGAACAGCTGTTCAGCACCGAAGGGTTTTCTTCCAATTATTCCCTTTTATATCATATTCATCCGCCGACAATCATCACCCGGACGGAAGAGCCTAAAGATATTTCGCCGAAGGCCGCAACAGATAATATATTAAAACATCGCAGCTACCAGGGTTTCAAAGTGAAACCGGAAAAAGATTTCCTGAAAAGCAAGAAGGTCGTACTGTTTAATAATGATGTACATATTGCCCTTGCTGCTCCCCAACAAGGCCTGACCGGCAATATTTTCTATAAAAATGCGGATTCAGATGAAGTCATTTTCGTTCATGAAGGTTCCGGCGTTTTGAAAACACAATACGGCCAGTTGAAGTTCGGCTACGGCGATTATCTGGTGCTACCCCGGGGCACTATTTACCAGATCGTTTTCGATACGGAAGATAACCGGCTGTTTATAGTCGATTCTTTCAGCCCGGTATCTTTTCCGAAAAGATACCTGAGCAGATACGGGCAGCTATTGGAACATGCTCCTTTCTGCGAAAGGGATATCCGCCAACCGGAAAATTTAGAGACCCACGACGAAAAAGGGGAATTCCTTATCAATGTAAAGAAAAAAGGTCTGCTCTACCCGATATGGTATGGCACACATCCTTTCGACGTTGTCGGCTGGGATGGATATGAATATCCTTATGCTTTAAGCATTCATGATTTCGAGCCCATTACCGGGCGCGTGCACCAGCCGCCTCCCGTGCACCAGACTTTCGATGCGCATAATTTTGTGATCTGTTCTTTTGTTCCGCGTCTTTACGACTATCATCCGCAGGCAATACCTGCCCCGTATAACCATAGCAATATTGATAGTGATGAAGTGCTGTATTATGTGGACGGCGAGTTTATGAGCAGGAAGCACGTGGAAAAAGGTATGATCACCCTGCATCCTGCGGGCATTCCACATGGACCGCACCCGGGAGCTGTAGAAAAAAGCATTGGTCTTAAAGGTACGGAAGAACTGGCCGTTATGGTCGACACCTTCCATCCGCTGATGATGACCGAAGAGGCCAAAAACATAGAAGATGATCATTACATGATGAGCTGGGCAGAGTAAATATTTACGGCCGCATTCATCGAAACAAGAAATATATAAAGCGCATATTTTGGAAAAAGAATATCTCAACTCTTCTTATATCAGGGTAAAGAAGAGATTAAAGAAACTGATCATGGCTATGTGGAGCTGAGCGGTACCAACAGCTGTAAACGGTGTTGTATGTTGTTGATGAAAACACCAACAACGGCATTGGGATAACCGGATAGATAGCTGTTCCAATCACTTCAATTTATTTTAAAAAAAATTAAAACTAAAAAAACATGTCAACAGTTCAGGGAAAAACATTTGCTGAGAAAATTGCAATGGCTAAAGATTTCTTACCCATTAACGGTACAGATTATATTGAATTTTATGTAGGTAATGCCAAACAGGCAGCACATTATTACAAAACCGCTTTCGGCTTCCAGTCCGTTGCCTATGCAGGGCCGGAAACAGGTATGCGCGACAGGGTTTCTTATGTTTTACAACAGGGCAAAATACGTTTAGTACTGACTACGGCTCTGCATTCTGCCCATCCGATCTCCGAACATGTAAAAAAGCATGGCGATGGTGTAAAAGTTCTGGCCTTATGGGTAGATGATGCCTACAGTGCTTTTGAAGAAACCACTAAACGCGGCGGCAAACCCTATCAGGAGCCGGTAACACTTACCGATGAACATGGCGAAGTCCGGATGTCAGGCATATATACTTATGGAGAGACCGTGCACATGTTTATTGAACGTAAAAACTACAATGGTCCCTTCATGCCGGGTTACGAAAAATGGAACCCGGAATATCAGCCTTCAGATGCCGGTTTACTATATGTTGACCATTGTGTGGGCAACGTAGGCTGGAACAGGATGCTTCCTACCGTTAAATGGTATGAAGATGTAATGGGCTTCGTGAATATCTTATCGTTCGATGATAAGCAGATCAACACAGAATACTCTGCACTGATGAGTAAAGTAATGAGTAATGGAAACGGCTACTCCAAATTCCCCATTAACGAACCCGCAGAAGGCAAAAAGAAATCGCAGATAGAAGAATATCTCGAGTTCTATGAAGATGAAGGTGTACAGCATATTGCCGTAGCAACTAACGACATCGTAAAAACGGTAAGAGAGCTGAAAGCCCGCGGCGTAGAATTCTTAAGCGCCCCTCCGGAAGCTTACTATGAGATGATGCCTGAACGTGTAGGTAAAATCGACGAAGATATTACACCATTGCAGGAGCTGGGCATATTAGTGGATTGCGATGAAGAAGGATATTTACTGCAGATCTTTACCAAACCCGTTGAAGACCGTCCTACACTGTTTTTTGAGATCATTCAAAGAAAAGGAGCACAAAGCTTCGGCGCCGGTAACTTCAAGGCTTTATTCGAAAGCATAGAAAGAGAACAAGCCAAAAGAGGAAACCTTTAATGAGTGGAACGTTGAAAGTGGAACGTTGAGAGTGAAAACTTCAACTTTCCACTTTCAGCTCCCAATTCCCGACTCACTCTACCGTTTCCACAAACTCCACTCCATTTTTTCTCAGCTCTTTCAGTACGGGAACGTACACCTCCGGCATAACGGGTATATGCACACCTGCAAGAGCGGAGATATTTATTTCGTTCAGTAATATTTTCTTTGCCAGTATAGCCATAGGCAGGCCTACCGTTTTAGACATGGCACTGTACATCCTGTCCTCTCCTTTCACGATCATGGTACTGCTGAGCTTTACAGAGATCTTCCTTCTCTCGTATTCTATATTATGCTGCATTACTACCATATCCTTATCCAACCGGCCCATTTTCCATTTTTCTTCCAGCAGTGTTTGCAGTATATCAGCAGAGCTAAGCCGTCCGCTGCCGGTGATTCTCCGGTGATCAAACAATCCCAGCCATTCCAGCTGCTGCATTTCTTTAGCTTCTACTGCAAATTTTATGCTGAAGCTTTCTTTAAGTCCATTTGTATTTTTCAGCCCCGCTTTCTTTGTCAGCCACTCCGAATAAGTACAATGATTCACATCAAATACATCATCTTCATTTGTCAGGCCTGCCCGCACGATGATCTCCCATCCTTTCATAAATGCGGGATGCCGAAGTGTTGCCCTCATAAAAGTCCGTATTTCCGGCAAGTGATATAAGTCAAGATATTTTAAGGAATCCCTGTTCGGATAATAAGCCCATGTGCCCAGCTCATTTATCTTTACTTTCCTGACGGTGCTGTACAGTTCTTTATACCCCGTTTCGCAGCACTTACCGTTTTCGATCCAGCTGGCGCCCTGCTTACCGGCCAGCACTATATTGCGTGGGTTCCAGCTGATCTTGTAATGCCAGGGATTATCGTCACACTCCGGCGCTACCAGGCCACCGCAGTAGCTTCTAAAACTATGGATGGAGCCGGCTATACGGTGTACGCCGTGTATCAACGCATTAGCCGACATATGATCTATACCGGGATCCAGGCCCATTTCACACATCATCATCACACCCGCCTTTCTGGCAGCCGTATCCAATGCCTTTATTTCTTCTGAAACATAGGATGAGGTAATCAGTGTTTTCTTAAATTTAAGGCAGTCCTTAGCCAAAAGATAATGAAGATGTGGCGGCATTAAAGACAACACGATATCTGCATTGCGCACCAGCTGCTGACGGGCAGGCTCATCTGTTATGTTTATAATCGCCGCTTCTCCTTTAGGGTGGCCATTCAGTTTCTCCGCCACCATCTCCGCATCTGCATCCATCACAACCACCTTCCATTTCTGCCTGGCATGGGTAAGCATGTATCTGATCAAATGGGCGGAAGATTTACCGGCACCGGCAATTAAAACATGTAACATGGCTTAGTAATTATTTTTTAACATTGGGATATTTGCAAATATATACATTTTTAAAAGTATTTTTTTGAAATGTAAAATATTAAAAGAACCAGCTACCTTTCACCGGCCATACTAATATGTTTCGAATATCGGGCAATAATTCTGGAAACTTTAATTAAATTCCAACTTTCAATTTAACCTTTCATCTTTGCACCCATTGTGCCTCCTTCGTGCATATTGCGGAAACATGTGTTGACTTTTATTTAATATTGGTGAAATGCTTACACCCACATATATAGACATTCATACACACCGAAAAGAAAATGAGCCTCCTTCCGGTATCATTGCCCATGTGAATCTGCATGAGCATTTTGATACCATGCAGCCGGATCGCCTGTACAGTGTGGGGTGGCACCCCTGGTATCTGCCACAGGGCACGGAAACACAAGAGGAAACACTGCTTCATTATGCCCGCTCATCCCTGGTAAAAGCTATCGGGGAGTGCGGCCTGGATTACCTCCACAACAAGGAAATAGAACGGCAGCAGGAAGCCTTTCGCTTACAGATCAATATAGCCAACCGGCTTGGAAAACCTTTGGTCATTCACTGCGTAAGGGCCTTCCCCGATGTTATAAAGCTATTGCGGCAAGCCAGAGTCCCAGTAATCTTTCACGGATTCAACAAAAAAACAGAGCTCGCAAACGAACTGTTGCAACATGGATTCTACTTATCGTTCGGAGTCTCACTACTACATAAAGCAGGTGATCACGATCATCCATTAGCATCACTTCCCGGAGATCGCTTCTTCCTGGAAACAGATCATTCGGGTATCCCTGTAAGTGATGTATATAAAGCGGCCGCTAAAATTCGGAAAACCGGAGAAGATGTGATTATTTTGCAGCTCCAAAAAAATTACGAAAACGTTTTTATCTGATGATGACCGAAACTGCATGGCTGTCCAGAACACAACTACTGATAGGCGAGCCCAGTCTTCAGAAATTAATGCATGCACATGTGCTGGTAGTGGGTATGGGAGGTGTAGGCTCTTTTGCCGCTGAGTTTATTTGTCGCAACGGCGTAGGTGCTATGACGATAGTAGACGGCGACACAGTGGATTCCAGTAACAGGAACCGGCAATTGCCGGCCTTAAAAACCACTGAAGGACAAAGTAAGGCCGAACTGATGGCAGAACGCTTATTAGCGATTAACCCGGAGTTGAAATTAACCGTGGTAAAAGAATTTATACGACCCGAGGCCGTTCAGGAATTACTCTCAGTAAACTATAACTATATTATAGATGCCATTGATAGTATCTCACCCAAACTTAAATTTATGAAAGCGGCTTATTCTAAAGGCATGCCTCTTATCAGCTCTATGGGTGCAGGCGGAAAGCTGGATCCTTTGCAGCTTCAGGTTGTGGATATATCACAAACCTATAATTGTCCTTTTGCACAACACCTTCGTAAAAAGCTCAGACAGGATGGTATACGGGAAGGTATTAAAGTTGTTTTCTCGCCCGAAAGCCCTGCAAAAGAATCACTGATGATGACTGACGGTTCCAATTTTAAAAAGTCTGCTTATGGCACTATATCCTATCTGCCAGCTACTTTCGGTGCGGTAGCAGCATCTGTGGCTATCAGGGATATTATGGGGAGTGATGGGTGATGTGGTAGTATCTCTTCCCTCTGTAGAGGCGCTTACGCTTCGTAGCCTGAGAGATTTCTCCACTCCGCAAAATATACTCCACTTCGTTTCGTATCTTTTCCTCCGGTCAAAATGACGTTTCTTGGATAGAGATACTTTCAACAAATTATAACCATAACACCACTCCCGGCATGTCGGCTGGA
>JBEBVI010000134.1:0-10122 GCA_040392805.1 Taibaiella helva | reverse complement strand
AGCGGAGCGGAATGGAGGAATCTCCTAATCATTTGATTACACTTGTGAGATTTACGGTGAGAAAAGTTCTCGACTTCCCCCTCGGCAAGCTCGGGGTTCGCTCGAAATGACGACCTTTTTAGACAGCCTCGCTCCACCTTACTCCTTCACTACCTTCAGCCTGGCCATGTTATTGCCTTCGCTGATTTCTACAAAGTAAATGCCATGTGCATATCTGCTCATATCTAAAGTGAATGTTGTGCCATACTGATTACTGTATGTGGCCAGCGACTGTCCCACTATATTCACCAACCTGATTGTTGCATTTTTCAGCTCCCGCTCTGCCTGCACGGTTACCCGGCTATCTGCAGGATTAGGATACACCTGAATCCTGTTGTCTCCGCTTAGTTCGTTAATGCTATTGCCGGTAACTTCCACCAACAAACATTTGGAGGTATCGCTACAGCTACCCTGTGTGGCAATCACGGCATAGGTTCCGGTTTGTTGTGGTGTGAAATCTTTACCGGTAGCTCCGGGTATAATTGTTTTGTCCGAACAGTTAATCCATTGATGTTTTTCGGCATTGTTAGCGGTCAATGTTTTGCCGGAAAGCCGCAGTAAAGCTACCGGGTTATTGATTACCGTCAGGTTCAGCGTAACCACGCTGTCGCAGCCGGTTTTATTGGCAAACGTTACAGGATACATGCCGCTTTCGGTATATACTGTATTGTCAAATGCAAAGCTATAGCAGGCTGTCTGGGTCAGCGACCGGGCAGGGCTGTTATGCCCTATAGTCAGCTCGTAAGTAATGTTGCTATCGCAGCCGTCTTCATTCGTATAATGCTGCGTATAAGTTCCGGAGCTGGTATAGGTCTTACCGTTAAGCGTTACCGAATCGCAGTAATGTGCCTTGACTACGGGGGTGACAGAGCTGTTTGCAATGGTCAGGGCAAGCGTAACGATACTGTCGCAACCGGAGGCTGCTTTGAAAGTATGCTTGTACACCCCACTTTTCGTATAGGTCACCTCATTAAAGGTATAGTTGTCACAAGCCGACCTTACCAGGATGGCATCCACCTCACAACCCTGGCTTAGCATCAATATGAATGCAGCGGAAGAGCGAATAGTATCGGTAGTACGGCTGGAAGTACGTAAATAGGCTTCTGGTGGGGTTAAGCCACCGCCAAGGTATATATTGCCGGATTTGCTTGCCACTATTGCGCCGAAAGAAGCGCTGCTATTATTTCCCAACGTTCTGGCCCATTTATAAATACCGTCTGAAGAATATTTGGCTACAAAACCATTTGTAGTCCCCGTGGCACGAAAGGTATCAGTCCCGGCGAGATGATGGAAGTATATACCCGGACTTCCGTACATACCTCTCACATACACATTACCGGCAGCATCTGCCGCTACGCCTTCTCCACCGTCAATACCGAACCCGCCCATATTTTTTGCCCATTGGAAATTGCCATTGACATCATATCGCACAACAAAGCCATCATCTATAGGGCTTTCAGCCTCAAGTGTATCGACTCCGGCACTATGGCCAAAATACATGAGTGTTTGAAATGAACCGGCCACGTACACGATACCGCCATCAGTTACCGTTACGCCCTTTGCCCTATCGGAACCTCCACCGCCCATACCCCTTGCCCACTGGTAAGTACCATTAGCATCGTATTTAGCCAAAAAACCATCCGCGTTTTGCCACAAGTGCAATGTGTCCGAACGCTTGCCATCGCGAAAATAAGCTCCTTCCGAAGATAACGATTCTCCGCAAACATAGATATTATTGCTACCATCTGTAGCTACGTTTATAACCTTATCGGCTTTAAGACCACCTATGGCCCTTGCCCACTGGTGGTTGCCGTTAGCGTCATACTTAACAACAACACCGTCATCACCGCCAGCAGATATAAGCGTATCCGTACCCTTGCTGTGCGGGATATATAGTGCAGGCGTATTAAAGCTGCCGACTACGTATACATTGCCTGCACGGTCTATACCTACTTTTTCACCGACTTCAGATCCTGTACCGCCCATGCCTCTCGCCCACTGGTAGTTACCGTTAGCATCGTACTTAGCCAGGAATATATCTCCTAGCCCTTTAGAGCGAAACGTATCAGTAGCTGTACTGTGGTTGAATCTCATTTCACCACTAAAATAGCCGCCTACATATACATTGCCCTTGTCATCTACAGCAACACCATTGACATAATCATTACTGGTACCACCCATGCTTTTGCCCCACAGGTAATTGCCGGCAGCATCATACTTAGCCACAAACCCGTCATACAATCCGACAGGACTGAACGTATCGGCGCCCTTGCTGTGCTGAATATAGAATACGGTTCTAAAAGATCCTGCAACATATACATTACCTAAGCCATCAACAGCAACAGACTGAGTGCTGCTTCCTATATCTTTTGCCACCCACTTCAATTGGACCGACTGTGCATGGCTACCGGTAGTAAACGCTACGGCTAACAGTAATAACGTATAGATTTTGCTGTAGAGTAACGTCTGTTTCATGTCATTTTTAAGCTTATCTGTATTATTATTTATATCCCTTATTTTCATTAGTCTGAATTTTAAATATTATTGAATTGGAGTAATTTTTCATTCCTTGTTTCGTTGTTAGTAAAACACCAACAACATCGTTAATAACGCGGTATGGATTACTCTGCCTTTGCAAAGCGTGTGGTGGCCATAACCGCTCCGTCTTTACCAACGATGTGCAGGAAATAAGTACCCGGCGCTAAACCAGAAACCGCAACCGAAGTACCGTCTGCTTCCTTAAGCGTTCTGCCGTCCAGGCTGAAAACTTTCAGCTTTGCCACATCGGCACCTCGTACATAGAGCATATCCCACGCAGGATTGGGATAAACCGTAAATGTTGCTTTACTGCCGGATACATCATTTATTGAGGTGTTTTCCACCCGGTATAATGCGGAAGTATCTGCACATCCGTTTCGGGTAACGATAACGGTATAGTCGCCGTTTTCCCTGACATCATAATAGCGTTCTGTAGCACCGTCAATAATATTTCCGTTCAACAGCCATTGATAAGTATCGAAAGCTTCGGTAGTGCCTAACCAGAATTCATCTACGGTAATTACAGGGTCAGGCGCTATTTTCTTTACAATAAAAGTGGTCATTTTGTAATGGCAGTGGTTAGCCTGTTTCAGCCAATAGGTACCTGCTTCTGTAATGGTTCTTACACTGTCTGTACTGCCATCCTCCCATTCAGTCAGGAAAAAACCGTCTTCTGCCTCTAAGTTCAGGCTGCCATCTTTGGCGCATAGTATTATTTCATCGTTGGTGGTATAGATGGTATCAGGATACAGTATAGGTAGAACATTAAGAAAGTTATTGGAATACTGATCCTGATTATGGTTTTTCATTCGTAATGTCGTCATTTCCGGTTTGCATAATAATCCCTTCCGGTTAGGCCGGGTAATGGATTTTAGAAAAAGATCATCTAACTTATTATAATATAACTTACCATCCGGTGCAAGCCGTACATCACTCCATCCTGTCCGCCAATTTCTGTCTACAAGTATTTTGGAATTAATCATGGCTGTTTGGGAAGTATCAGACAGATCAAACTGGTACAGGCCGCCTTCATTGTTACCCGGTGCACTCTCTGAAGGCTTAACAGCATATAGTTTAGAGTTGTCCGGAGAAAAGCTGGCACCGAGGTATCCATTAACATGGGTCGTGGTATCCAGGTTAACGGTATTAGACACCACTCCCGTAGCACCGTCAAAATCGAATAGCTGTAAAGGGAACTTACCTTGCTGAGCACGCGTCCGAACCATATTTTTTCCATTGGGAGAAAAAACAATCCGTCCCACATCACCATTACCGGCGGCTGCCTTAGCTCTACCACTACCTACATCAGAAATGACAGGCGTAAGATTCACACCCTCTTCTGTAATCTCGTAGGCATGATACAGCCGGGATGCGTTGGTAGCTGTATCATAAGTTGAAAGCACCAGCCAAAAATTACAATTAGTGCCGGCAACACCAGCCATAGCTTCATTATAATAGCCGGAGCCCATGAATATTCCCTTCTTACCCGACACCACATCACCCAGACCATTATTCAAACGCATATCCACTACACTATAATACAACTCTCCATTTCTCCCCCCTAAATAAAGCACACTTATTGCGTTATCCGTAAGTGAAAAGACATAATATTGATAGGGGTTATTGATAACAGGTACTATTAATGCACCTTGAGAAGCGCTATATGTTGCATTCTGCCCAGGCATACTTGAGGGGATACCCGTAAGCCCGCCACCATTGGGCATTCTGTTTCTGTTCCTGTCCCAAACAGTATCGCCCTCTGTAGAAAACAAAAGCTGCCCGGAAGCATCGCAAATATTGGCAGCAGCCTCCTGTGCCCTGAAGCCCTTTGGGAAATCAGGTAAAACCGTTGGTCCGTTACTTCCGTTAAAATCTATGGTGACACCCACCGGGGTTGTCGTCCTCAATACCGTATCATACCTACTTAAGGCCAAAATCCAGACATTGTCATACTGGGCATAGGTAGTTTGTAGCTGTAAAAAAACGATCAATAATAATAATACTTTCTTCATACTTTTTGTTTTTTGTGATTAATGAAAATGAAATGACGTAGCTAAGATGATGGTACACCGGGTTCTGTATTGCGAATGCTATCCAAAGGTAATAGCACACTAAAGAGCGAATCTCACCGTTTACCGTGATTTTATTTTTGTAGCCATTGGAGTGCGGATTGCGGCATGTGTAAACCAGAATAAAACAACTTTATTATTTAATTTTTAAACAAGCTATTACTATATTTACTTTGTGATAGTCATCTCAAAATCCTTTCCGCTTAAATACAAACAGATCTTTTTGTACCTGTTTGGCGGCATTGGTATTGTAATGTCTTTTAATAGTGCCTGCACAGCACAGGATAATCCGTTAAACAGGACAATCGGCTTGCTTCATGATACGGTAAAGATTTATCAGATACTTGAGCAAAGCGAACAATTACAAAAATACTCTTTAGATAGTGCTATATTATACGCCCAAAAGGCACTGGAGCTTTCGGCTGCAGGTCATTATCCGAGGGCAACCGCTACAGCTCTTGCGTTGACAGGATATTATTACAGAAAGAAAGGAGATTATAGCAAAAGCATCTTCTTCCTGAAAAGAGCCGCTGATACCGCAGAAAAATATGGTGGAAGCTCTTTTGTGCTCAATATGTATAATAATCTTGGCGCTTCTTATGCAGAGCAAGGCAGCTATGGCATGGGCGCCCTCTATTTATATAAAGCACTGAGGTACATTAAGGAGAAAGACGCCAGGAAAACGGAATTTTATGGTAGTATTTATTCCTCATTAGGTTCTATATGGCTTTCTTTAGCCGAAAGAGAAAGGGCGTTACAATATTTAGATACTGCGGAAAAGATTTTTCTTCAAAGAAAAGATACTGCCGCTATGACTTATATTTATATGCAAAAGGCAAAGGCTTTTTACAAAGAGAATACCGTATGGGCAAAGAATAATTTATTGAAAAGTCTGCATAATGCCCGGGCGCAAAACCAAAAGCTCTTAGAGCTGAGCAGCTTAACTTATTTGGGAACACTATATGTTGAAGAAGACAGCTTACAAAAAGGGTTTTATTACCTGAATCAGGCCCTGGCATTGAGCAAACAACTCCCGGACTATAAAGGAAAAATATTATCTCATTTCTATCTTGCCCATGCCTTTTACCACACTAAAGAATTTAGCAGGGCGGATCAATATTTAGAACCTGTATTAGATATAAACGCAGCGGGAGACTTATATAACGAGGTGCTTAAGCTTGAAGCACAGTTGCATGCAGCTAAGGGCGACTATCAGAAAGCATATAATTATCAACGGGAAAGTATTGCTTTTAATGACAGTATATTAAATTCCGAAAAGAGCAAAACGACCAATATACTCTTGGAATATGAGGCCTCAGCGAAAGATAATGAGCTTGCACGCAAACAATTGATCATTGTACAACAGGAAAGCAAGATAAAACAAAAGAATACCCGGATGAATGCCGGGATAATAAGTTTGGTTCTGGTCACTGTGCTCATCTTTTTTATTTTTAAGAGTTATCGCCGCAAACAACAGATGGCTATGCTGCACTTGCGCCAGGACCGGTTGACGGCATTGATGCGGGGGGAAGAAAAAGAGCGGGAGCGTATTGCCCGGGAGTTACATGACGGTATCGGAAGCTTGATATCTTCTGCCAAAATGCACCTGGAACATAGTAGTAAAACAGCCAATGCGCAACATACCTACGAAAGTGCACTGCACCTGTTGGATGAGGCTTACAGGGAGCTGCGCCAGACGGCGCATAACCTGGTGCCTACGCATCTGTTGGAACAGGGTTTTGTTCACGCATTGGAAGCTTATTGTAAAAGGATCAGCTATCCTCCTGATTTTCTAACTGAATGTATCTTGTTTGGAAATGAACCTCAATTATCCCAGGAACAGGAACTATCTCTTTACAGGATAATACAGGAGCTGATACATAATGCATGGAAACATGGCCAAGCTACAGAAGTTATTGTCCATATCCATAATCACGACTATCTGAATATAAGTATTGAAGATAATGGCCATAGCCTGAAGGAAGAAAAGCAGATTGAAAAAGGAGCAGGGTTGGGGAACATAAAGGAGCGGCTTGCCCTATGGGGCGGGAAAATGGAAATAGATAACAGACCAGGTATGGGCATGACGGTATATCTTCACTTTAATCAGATCAGTTCGTAACATTTAATGGTCTTATGAAACTTACCCGGTTGACTATTTAATTTGTAGCTGTCCTGAATTTTGAATTGGCATTACTTTCTGCTGTTCTATTTTTTATATTTTTGTTTTGTCATTCAATTAAGGATCAATGATACTTATTGCTATTGCCGATGATCATCCAATGGTGCTTCAGGGATTGAGCTTTATGCTGGGTAGTAAACAGGAACTTAGCATACAGGCTACCTATACCAGTGGTCGGGCACTACTTGCCGGTCTGCAGCGCAACCAGCCTGATGTCTTGTTGCTGGATGTACTTTTTCCCGATTACTCTGCCGAAGAGCTACTTCCTAAGATCGTGCGCGATTACCCGTCTATACGAATATTGGCCATTACCAGTGTCAGCAATCTACCCCGTGTACGCAATCTTATACGCCTAGGCTGTCTGGGCTACCTTCTGAAGAACGAAAATGAAGCGACCGTTGTTCGTGCTATACAATCTGTATATAGAGGGGTGCCGTTTCTTTCAGAACAATTAAAGCAACAGATTGACCAGGATAGATTCAATGTGAAAAAAGTATTACCGATTAACGGCCACCTACTTACCAGGAGAGAAAAAGAAATTCTGCAGCTCATTGCCAAAGGCTATACGAGCAAGGAAATTACCGGGAAATTATGTATAAGCCTGAACACGGTTGAAACGCATCGGAAAAACCTGTTTCAAAAAATGGATGTTAAAAATACTGTCACTCTTTTACAGAGGGCAACAACTTTGGGTTTAATAGAATAAATAAGACGATTTATTGGCTTTTAATGCCCTCGGTATATGGTGTGTTCAAATTTTCACTTTTACTTCATTCTATTCTCTATTGCTCATCATCATAGGTATGAACGGTCGGATTTTGTATGGATTTGAAACGAACCATATCGGCATAGGCATCCTGTGCTGTTCTTAATGTACTGTCTTCCCATCCGAGACCGTCGTAACTATTCGATTTGATTGCTTTGGATAAACCCATCCAATAGGGCATATTTTGCGTACTAAAGTAGGCAATGGTTTTATTACAAAGATCTATGGCTTTCCCGTAGTCTTTAATGCTATTATATACATTGCTCATAAGAGTGGACAAGTCAGGCGCTATACTGACAAATAAATATAAAATGCCTTTGTTGATTTGTAAAGAAACATTAATATTTTTGTGTCTAGATAAGGTCTGACAATTATCGGGTCTATATACAAGCTGGCAAGACGTTTATGATTTAAAAAAACTTAATTGATAAACGTAATAAATTACATAAGTGTACTAAAACTTAAAAACATGAAAAAAGGAATTACCTTATTTGCCTTAACGTTATTTGTCAATATAACTTTTGCGCAGCATTCATTATTGAGCAGCGAGATGTTAGGATTTGGATCCAAAGTGATACAAAAATATATTAGTGATTTATCCGTTATTGATACGACGATACAAGGTAATGGAGTAGTTTGGGACTTTAGTTCATTAAAAAATAATGCAAGTATTCAAGACCTTGTAATAACTATAGCTGATCCAAACTCAACCCCTTACGCTGCTGCATTTCCAAATGCAAACTATGTTTACATAGAATCTCAGAGCACAACTAATTACCGTTTTTTTAATCTTTCTACTGATAAAATGGAAAGAGTTGGTTCTTATGTGTCATCGGTAAACACCTATAGTGATCCTCAAACTGAATATGTATTTCCATTAACATTAGGTACAAAAAATACGGATTCGTGGAATAGCACTAATTCATCTTTTGGAGGAACATATGATTTAGAGTGCGTAGGTTCCGGAACATTAATAACTCCCGGAGGAACATTTAATGCATTAATGGTAAGAGTACGTATGGAGGAAGGGTCTTTTGAAACAGATGCTTATTATTGGTATAGTGCAGATAACGGATGCCCATTATTGTCTTATGTTATTGATAGATTTTTTATGAGATCTGTTGGCATTTATGCAAATGAAATAATAACCGGTACTAATAGTATAGATAGAATAGAATTTATTCAGGATATTTCTTATAATAATCCTGTTGAAAATACATTGACATTCAACTTTAATTCTAATTTAAATGCAAATTACTCCTATGCAGTTATTAATTCTGTAGGAAAAATAGTATGTCAAAAAGCATCACATCTGGATGGAAGTAAAGAAACATTGAATATTAATTTTAGCGACTATCCATCCGGTATGTATTTTGTCAAATTTTCAATTGATGGGACAGCTAAAAGTGTAAAAGTATTTAAGGTTATAAAAAAATAACATTGCTAATAACTAAGCTTTCGTATTGTCTGGAGTGCTGGAAACGAAAGCTTAGTTATAGTCCACGAAACACCTCGAATAATCCCTTCGCATACCATTCTGAGAATATCTGGATAAGTGAAAATTTTCCTTAACACTCAAGGTCGTTAAGCTTTTTGTAGAACAAGCTCTGGAGTGATAAGTTTTTATACTAATCTTTCTTCTAATTGTCCTTTCCAGAGAATGAATCCTTTATTGTCCTCAGTGTAGCTGGGAGCTGCGGTGAAGTAACTTTTCAGGTATCCGTGTTCCGCTTCTTGTTTGTAATAATATTGAAAACACTTATAGCCACTGTGGTGATAAAGAATTTCAATACACATCATTTCCGAGATGCTTATCCCTGGTTTGTTTTTCGATCCACGATGATTGCTTTCTATCAAATGCTCCGCAAGTTTTTTGTCGAATGCCTGAACAAAATCATCTAATTCACAAAAAAGTTCTATAACTTTAAGCTCATTTAAAATCATGAAATGAGATGGTTTAGTTACCATAAATTTTGCTCATGTCATGATTTTTTTTCAACTACTTTTTATCAACATCTGTTGACAACCAATAAATAAGACCCAAAACTCACGTTGATTTAGCAATAAGGAGAGCTGAACGGAATTATGACCTTTTTGACCATGCTAACCCGGCGCAAGAAGAATCTTCAACTACTGTGTTTAGATTGGTGAGAGAGTTGTTGAAATATATATGAATGTCATGTAAGGCTTAATGTGAGCATGAAGGATTTTTTCGCTATTGGTGGACTTCCGCTAATAGCTCATAAAGGGATTTTACTTTGGAAACAAAAGTGGATTTCAATGTAGATCTAAACAAATAAATAAAAGTTAGCACACAAAGATCTAAAAATCTACATCGCCTCAATTTGAAAATTTGTGCAAGTTTGACAAGAGAAAAATCCCACCCCACCCATCTTTCAGTCAAAAATCGCCCCGTTTTTTTAAAAGCAAAAACGCAACACCGTTACAGTATTGCGTTTCAGCCGAAAGATTGAGTGCCCCAGGCGGGACTTGAACCCGCACGGACATTGCTGCCCACAGGATTTTAA
>JBEBVI010000133.1:0-10139 GCA_040392805.1 Taibaiella helva | reverse complement strand
TACTTCGGCACGGCTCAGCACAAGTGGGTAAGTTATTTTGACAATCATACTATGCAGATTGTTGCGCCTTGTAGCGTACATTTCGAAAAAGTTCTTCCTGTTTTGATACAGATGCATGCACAAATTTATCTGTGTAAAGAGCAGTGTTTTTCATTAAGAAATTGAAATTAGCCACCTTGCGAAACAATTTTTCCGCTGTGCCTGCCGTTTACTCCCTGCGCTGTTTTTCTGATGACGGAAATAAATATGAATAGATAAATATGATATAAGTATATGCTCATCCTATTTTTGTAACTTTGCCCACTTTTGGAATAGCAATACCCCTAATGGAAAGTAAATCTTTAATTGATACTAATTACCTGCCGAAGCACATTGCCATTATAATGGACGGAAACGGGCGTTGGGCAAAGGAGCGGGGAGAAGGCCGTATACATGGCCATCAGCAGGGAGTTATCAGTGTAAGAGAAGTGGTGGAAGGCTGCGGTGAGACCGGTATTGAATATCTCACACTTTATGCTTTTTCCACTGAAAACTGGAATCGCCCAAAGTATGAAGTGGATGCTCTTATGGAGCTACTGGTGAGTACGATACGTAAAGAGGTGGATGCACTGCGGAAAAATAATGTGCGGCTGCATGTCATAGGTGATTTTGAATCGTTACCACCCTTGTGCCGGAAAGAGTTAAAAGAAGCTATGGACCTCACGGCAGATAGTACCGGCCTTAACCTGGTATTGGCTTTAAGCTACAGCTCGCGATGGGAGATTTTGAATGCGGTAAAGAAAATAACCGCGGACGCTCTTTCCGGGAAGTTAACAACAGACAACCTGGATGCGGAATGCTTCAACAGGTATTTGTGCACGGCAGACTACCCGGATCCGGAGCTGATGATACGGACGGGCGGAGAGCATCGCATAAGCAACTTTTTATTATACCAGATGGCTTATACCGAATTGTATTTTAGCGATATACATTGGCCCGATTTCAGGAAGCAACACCTGTTTGACGCCATATTGAATTACCAGCAAAGGGAGCGGCGCTTTGGCAAAACCAGCGAGCAGGTAAAAGCATCCTAAATCAAAAAGAACAGAGATAAAACTATTGAATAAGATCAATGCCTAACTTTAAATTTTGCTATCTGTTTAGCGCCTTTTTATTGCTTTACTGCCTGCCTGCCCGATTGGATGCCCAGATCGGAGGCGGTAGTAGTTTCTCCCGGCCGGCAAGTTATATCATTGGCGGCATTACCGTTACCGGCTCCGACTACCTTGATGCAGAGCTGCTGAAAACCATCTCCGGCCTTAGTATAGGCGACCCCGTTAAACTCCAGGGCGATCCCGGCATAGCAAAAGCAATACGCAATCTATGGGCACAGCAATACTTTTCCGATGTACAGGTGCTGATCGACAAGGTGGAGCAAAACAAGGTATATTTAAACATAGTAATAAAAGAACGCCCCCGTCTCAGCCGCTTCAGCATTCGTGGCATATCCAAAACCCAGGAAACAGAAATTAAGGAGAAGCTCAATATAGTGCAGAACCGGATGGTAACGGAGGCCATGAAAAAAGATATAGAAGACCGTGTCAAAAAATATTTCTCTGAAAAAGGTTTCGTATCGGCAACGGTATCTATCCGGGAAGAAAGAGATACCGGCTCGGCTTATACCGTGGGTTTGCTGGTAACGGTGCATAAAGGAAGCAAAGTGCATATCAACCAGATCAGTTTTACCGGTAACGATAATGCTTCTGACGGACGCCTGAAAGCGGCCATGAAAGGATCAAAAGAAATGCCGAGGATTTCTTTACATGCTTCGGACAATTACTCGGTATATGGTGCAAGCCCCCGATCCTTTAAAAACTATATGCGCAACCAGGGGTATCTGTCGTTAAGTAAAACGCTGGATGCATTAAGCCCCTATTTCCGCTGGAATATATTCGCCGGATCTAAATTTAATCCTAAAAAATATGAAGAGGATAAAAACAGCATATTAGCCATATATAATGTGCTGGGCTACAGAGATGCTCAAATTGAAAGAGATACGACCTATAAAGTCGGAAATGGCAACTATAATATAGAGCTTTTAATAAAAGAGGGACGGAGATACTATTTCGGAGATATAGAATGGAGGGGAAATACCAAGTATCCGGATTCTACGCTTACCTCCATACTGGGTATAAAAAAAGGCGAAGTTTTCAACCAGGAGCTTCTGGACAGCCGCTTAGGGCTGATGGCTAGTCCGGATGGCAGCCTGGATATCGGGAGCCTGTATATGGATGACGGGTATCTTTTTTTCAGCGCAGTGCCTATGGAGCGCTCGGTAACAAACGATACCATAAATTATGAAATTGCCATAACGGAAGGCCCGCAGGCCACAATAAAGAATATTACTATTTCCGGTAATGAGCGTACGAATGATCATGTAATAAGAAGAGAGCTGTTCACTTTACCGGGCTACAAATTCAGCCGGACGGATATTATCAGGTCCATACGCCAGGTCGCCAACCTGGGATTTATTGACCCGGAAAAGATCAATCCAACTCCTAAGCCCAATGCCTCGGACGGAACTGTTGATATTGATTACAACATAAAAGAAAAGTCAAGCGACCAGCTAGAGCTTTCGGCAGGCTTCGGCGGGGGTATCGGATTTACCGGTACGGTCGGCATCGTGTTTAATAACTTCTCACTGAAAAACTTTTTTAAATTTAAAGAATGGGATCCGTTACCTATGGGTGACGGACAGAAGTTGTCTTTGCGCTATCAGTCTAACGGCCTGTGGTATAACTCTGCCAACTTCTCTTTTACCGAACCCTGGCTGGGCGGTAAAAGACCGACTGCGCTAACGGTGAATGCAGTTTATGGTCGTATTTCATCCAGCATATACGGCGGCGGCAACCCTGGTGACAGCTATCTCCGGTACTATGGTGGCGGTGTAACCTTAAGTAAAAGGTTAAAATGGCCGGATGATAACTTTATATTTTCTTACGGGGTTAACTTTCAAAATTATTATCTGAAAGATTACCAGAATTTTGGTGTTGCAGACTTTACCAATGGCAATGCCAATAATCTGTCCCTGCGTTTGACCTTAGGCAGAAATTCCGTAGACCAGCCTATCTATCCGCGTAGCGGCTCGAACATCAACCTTACGTTCCAGTTCACCCCGCCTTATTCTCTTTTCAGTGAGAAAAATTACAAAGATGCCTCGGCCAACGAGAGATATAAATGGATCGAATATCATAAATACCGCTTTACCGCAGAATGGTACCAGCGCATATCCGGCGACCTGGTGCTTAAGCTGGCTACCAAGTACGGCTTTATGGGATATTATAACCCGGATATCGGCTACTCTCCGTTCGAGCGCTTTAATGTGGGTGGTGACGGATTGTCCGGCTTCAATATGTTTGTGGGCAGAGACATTATTTCGCAACGCGGATATGAGGTATACGCGCAGAATGCTACTATCTTTAATAAATATACAGCGGAGGTACGCTACCCCTTTTCGCTAAACCCCAGTGCTACCATATTTGGACTGGCCTTTGCAGAGGCTGCTAATGCCTGGTATAACTTTAGTGAGTTTAATCCTTTCCGCTTGTATCGTTCTGCAGGGTTGGGTGTTCGTATTTACCTGCCTATGTTCGGGTTGCTTGGGCTTGACTATGGCCTTGGGTTTGACAGGCTGGGCAATGGCGTTAAGTTCGGAGATGCCACCAAATTCACCTTTATGTTGGGCTTTGAACCGGATTAGCAGTGAGATAGCCGTCTGAGGTGTATATATTTTTAGATACTTTTAAATAGATATATTAAACTTACCTTATCTTCGGGGTATCTAAAACCGGTTTTTGCGAACAGGCCGGGATTCCGGTCAGGAGCAAATCAGCAATGGTCACTGAATATTATGAATTATATTATAAGTGATCATAACGATATATTTTATTAAAAGGGAAAAATTACTTTTGTTATGAAGAAGATCATTTTGGCAAGTGCAATAATGCTTTTTGGTGTATGGTCTGCAAATGCACAGCGTTATTGTGTAATTGATTCTAAGTATATATTAGAAAGAGTGTCTGAGTATGGCAATGCCCAGAAAGAACTGGATGCTGCTTCCCAGGCCTGGCAAAAGGAAGTGGATGCCCGGATGCAGGCCATAGACCAGATGTACAAGAGCTACCAGGCAGAACGGCCTATGCTGTCGGAAGATGCACGTAAAAAAAGAGAAGACGAAATAGTAGCCAAGGAAAAAGAAGCAAAAGACCTTCAGAAGAAATATTTCGGCTATGAAGGAGAGGTTTTCAAGAAAAGACAAAGCCTTATAAAACCCGTACAGGATAAAGTATACAACGCAGTGCAGCAATATGCCCAGCAGCGTGGTTACGATATCGTTTATGATAAAGCGGGCGGAATTACCATTTTTTATGCAGATCCTAAGCTGGATAAAAGTGATGAGATTATTAAGTTAATACCCGGAACCAAATAAATTGATAACTTTGCCCGCCTGCCGGGTGCAGGGAAATGTCTTTTGTTATAAAGGCACAAAATACATAACACATAATTTTTAAAACACAGATGAAAAAAATCGTTTTTCTGATTGCTATCGGTATCACATTAGGATGCTATGCTAATGCACAAAAAAAGATGGGTTATATTAATTCCCAGGAATTGCTTGAACTGATGCCGGAAGCCCGGGCAGCAGACTCTAATTTGCAAAAATATGTAGCCAGCATTGAAGCACAAATGAAAGAGATGGCTACTGAGCTGCAGAATAAATACAGAGAGTATGAGGAGAAGGTCAAAACCTGGACAGATGCGGTAAAGGAGCAAAAGGACAAAGACCTTACTACATTGCAGCAAAACGCACAGCAGTTCCAACAAGCGGCTGATGAAAAAATACAAAGGAAAAGATCGGATCTGTTCCAGCCGGTCCTTGAAAAAGCGCGAAAAGCCATTACTGAAGTAGGTGCAGAAGGCGGATACGATTATATCCTTGACGGAACTGCGATTTTATATGCGAAAGAAAGTGAAAATATACTTCCACTTGTAAAAGCTAAGCTTGGTATTAAATAGCTCAAGGTTTCTTAATACACGTTTAAGAAAAGGCTGCCTCTAAGGGCGGCCTTTTTCCATATATCATGCAGAAACCAATTACGGATTATGCTGCTTACCTGGTTCTTTCTATTAGGCAAGCATCTGATAGGGTAATTTATGTATAGTTCACAAGGTAAACTTTAAGCGTTTCATGTGCATCACCCCTTATGAGCAGGCGGTGATGAGACTGTTGCGACGGGAATTTTACTCAGCAACTCTTTATGCCATTTGAACGGCTTATTTTTGAGGTTTTTACCCTATGTATCAACATTTTATGAGGATGTCTAAAAAGGTTGCCATTTTGAGTTTTGCATTTTTGGCCAGCCCAGGCTATCTGCAGCCTGCGGGGAGTATACTATATTGGATTTCATCTGTGCATCTGTGGTTAAAATTTGTTTCCCGATTTTGAAAGAACTTTTCCTGATTTTGAACTTCTTTACAATTCCATGACATTATTTTTGCGCGAAATAACTAAGCTAAAAAATCAATGATTCGTAAATTCTTATCTTTTATATGTATTGTAGCTTTAGGCACAGCAATATATTCTTGCAATTCGGGCTCTGATACTGCCCAGGATCAGACAAATATGGATTCCGTACGCATCGTCACCTTAGGCGGAGCCGTTACAGAAATTCTTTCCGGATTAGGTATGATACATAATATCATTGGTGTAGATGTTACCAGTACGTTCCCCGAAAGCATACAATCGATCCCTAAAGTAGGCAGTACGCATAACCTCAATGTGGAAGCTATACTGGCTATGAAACCGGATTATGTGATCTCACTAAAAGAAAGAGGCATCAAGCCGGAGCAGGCCGTTCAACTGCAGCAGGCAGGCATCAAAGTATGGATCCTGGAACAGGACTATTCTATAGAGGGCACTAAAAAGTTAATTACTACAATAGCCGATTCTTTTCAACGTAAAGATAAGGGACAGGAAATGATCGCGACTATTGATCAACAAATGAAAGACATACCGGAATACAGCAACAAGCCATCTGTATTGTTTATTTATGCAAGAGGTGCCGGTACTTTATCGGTATGCGGCGATGATATGCCTATGGCTAAAATGATAGCACTTGCAGGAGGCGTAAATGCAGCAAGCGATATACAGGGATTTAAGCCCTTAACGGCTGAAGCACTGGTAAAACAGAATCCTGATGCCATCCTGTTGTTTGATACAGGATTGGAAAGTTTAGATGGCCCGGAAGGTATGCTTAAAGTGCCTGGTGTGCTTCAGACCAATGCAGGGAAGAACAAGAATTTTATTGTGATGGACGGAGAACTGTTATCCAGCTTTGGGCCAAGGGTAGCTTTGGGTATTAAGGAGCTTGCCGATAAGATTCATGCTGCCTCACCCCAGGCCAATTAATTAATAGGTGACACCACCCGTTAAGAAGAGTTTTTGATTATTACTATGATTTAAACCGGTTTTTTGAAAGCGTTCTTTGTCTTATTAATTACGGCGCTGCTCGTATCAGGTATTGTGGCGATAGGTATGGGCGCACTTGCAATCAGTCCCCTGGAGGTGATCAGTATTGTATTGCATAAAATAGGGATATCTATAAATGTGCCATTTACTACGCAGCAGGAACAGGTGTTGACTATTATTCGCTTACCACGTGTAATAATGGCTTTGCTTATTGGCAGTACACTTGCTACTTGTGGCGCGGCAATGCAGGGTTTGTTTCGTAATCCGCTTGCCGATCCGGCCCTGATCGGTATCAGCAGCAGCGCTTCTACAGCAACGGTACTGGTGATTGTGATGGGTAGCCAGTTGTTTGCCGGGTTTCAAACAACACTCGGTCAATACAGTCTGAATGTAGCGACATTTTGCGGGGCGCTTATAGCTTCTGTATTGGTATATCGCTTTTCGCAGCAGCAGGGTAAAACCAATGTCGGCATTATGCTGCTGGCGGGTGTTGCGATCAATGCTATATCGGGATCGCTGACCAGCTTCATTACGCTGTCGGCCACTGACCAGCAATTGCGTAGTGTGACTTTCTGGATGATGGGTAGCTTAGGTGGTGCCAACTGGATAACTGTAGCGGGTATATTACCGTTTTGCCTGTGTTGTGTGGCGATAATGCCTTTTTTTGCTAAAGCCCTCAATGCCTTTAGCCTGGGTGAAAGCGATGCCGCTTATCTTGGCGTGCGGACAGAAAGGCTTAAAACCGCAGTGATGATGTTATGTGCATTGGGAGTCGGAGCCTGTGTTTCGGTTTCCGGTATTATCGGGTTTGTAGGATTGATAGTGCCGCATATCATACGTATGGCAATAGGGCCGGAATACAAGAAGCTGTTTATAGGCTCGGCTATTGGCGGTGCTGTGCTGCTTATATTGGCCGATCTGGTGAGCAGGACGATTACGCCGCCCATAGAGATTCCTATCGGTATTATTACGGCAATGGTGGGAGGCCCTTTCTTCCTGTATTTGCTGTGGAGAGAGAAGAAGAAAACGTTTTTTTTATAAGATGCTTCAGCTGAGAAATATATCATATCGCGTTCAGGACAGGACATTGCTACAGGATATCGGCATGACCGCGGCACCGGGTGCTGTAACGGCGATAATGGGAAGTAACGGAGCTGGAAAATCTACTTTATTAAAAATTATCAGTGGGGAAATTAAAGGGTTTAAAGGCAGTATAGAATGGGACGGTCGACCATTAAAGCAGTGGAGCGGTAAGGAACTGGCTAAAACGCGTGCCGTGCTCCGGCAGCAATACAATCTGCAAATGCCATACAGCGCGTATGATGTAATAGCGATGGGGCGTTACCCGCATTTCAGAAATAAGCTTACAAACCAATGCAAAGAAGTAATTGAAAAGGTTGCTGATTATGTGGGTGTACAGCCTTTCCTCAGGCGCAATTATTTAACCCTTTCGGGCGGCGAGCAACAAAGGGTACAACTGGCGAGAGTGCTTTCCCAGGTGTGGGACACCCCATCTGACCAAAGACTGATATTGCTTGATGAGCCGGTAAGTGCACTGGATATTCAATACCAGCATCAGTTACTGGCATTGGTAAAAGCGTTGACATCCGTCAATTTTACCATTATAGCGGTGTTGCACGACCTGAACCTGGCAATGCAGTATGCGGATGATGTCCTGCTGCTAAAAAAGGGGAATATCGTATGCTTCGATAATAAAGAAGCGGCATTGACAGCGGAAAATATTTACCATACTTTCGGCGTAAAAGCAGCGCTGCATCAGGCTCATGATTATCCTCATTCTTTTATTACGGTTTGCCCCGTAATGAAACAATATCATAATCTGGCACAGGCAGAATGATCATTTAAACCGGAGGTATGATCGTCAAAATAATTCCTTCAAGTACCGTCATGCCGACCAGCGTGGAGGCATCTCCCAGACTTGGAAATGTGAGAGTTATTTTGACACAGTTACGGATTATTAGCAGAAATGAAAATATTTTGACCTTTTACTTAAATTTTATATTGAAACAAATAATTCACTTTTTTAATAATAACAAATATGAGTACAGCAACATTATCGCTTAAAGAGCAGTGGGAGCAGCTAAAGACGGAAAACCCCAAATTGAGAATACGTGATGCCGCGCGACAGTTGGGTACAAGTGAGGCGGCCTTGCTGGCTACGCGGACCGGTGCGGGTGTAACACGTCTTGCGGGCGACTGGAAACAATTCCTGGTGGATGTATTGCCTTTAGGTAAGGTAATGGCGCTTACCCGTAATGATAATGCGGTACATGAGCGTAAAGGTATCTATGATAATATTACGTACCAGGGGCCTGTAGGTACTGCCTTGAATGATGATATTGATCTGCGTTTATTCATGATGCACTGGGATACCGGATTTGCTGTTCAGGAAAACGACCGGTATAGTTTCCAGTTTTTTGATAAAAGTGGAGCGGCCGTGCATAAAATCTATTGTACCGGAGATACAAATATGGAGGCTTACCATGCATTGGTAGAGCGATACAAGGCATCGGAGCAATCCAGTGAAGTAACTGTTACTCCTTATCCCCCGGCTCCAGCAGAAAAAGCGGACAGTGATATAGATGTAAATGGATTCCAGACAGCATGGAAAGAAATTAAGGACACCCACGAATTTTTTGGTTTGCTTGGGAAGTTTGGTGTAAGCCGTCACCAGGCTATGCGTCTGGCACCGGAAGGATTTGTTCAGCACATACCTAACGATTCTATGCGTAAGATGCTAACCTTAGCCTCCGAACGCCAGGTTCCTATTATGGTTTTTGTCGGTAGCAGAGGCTGTATCCAGATCCATACCGGCCCGGTACAGAAGCTGATGGAAGCAGGCCCATGGTTTAATGTGCTCGATCCTGATTTTAACCTGCATGTCAGGGAAGATGTTATCGCAAATACTTATATTGTAAAGAAACCTTCAGTAGATGGCGAAGTTACTTCTATAGAGGTGTTTGATGCGTCCGGAGAAATGATTGTCCAGTTTTTTGGCAAGCGTAAACCCGGTGTTCCCGAGCTTACAGAATGGAGGACTTTGGTAAATGACCTTGTTTAATTATTAAAATATAATTCTATGTTGATGACTATATTGAGCGCTGTAATGTTTGTTATATTCATGCTGGCACTATTACTTAAAAGTAAACTGATAAAATATTAGTAAGTATTGTCTGAATAAGACTGTTCTTGAAATAATAGGGATAATAAGTTAAGCACAACTCTCATTTGCTATCTGGTGAATGGGAGTTGTGTATTTCAGGTGGATACTACACACCCCTGTTTTTTAGTATGGAGCATTTTTGCCCTATTAAGGCTGTTTAAAATGTTATTTAATCCTCCGCAGATTGCGTAGATAAAATCACATATAGACTTTACATTCATCTGCGTAAATTACATACACTTGTGGGCTATAAAATTTTTGAAATAAAAATTAAACTGGCTCTAATTATACTAAATTTTAAAACTTCGCCTCCCGGCATGCAAACACCAGCTATCCGGCTGAACCGGTTTAGAGGTATATGGCGCACAGATAATGCAGGTTGGACAGATCAACACAGACCTGTTTTGATTTTACGTCCCTTTTTATTATTGTAAATGAGCATTATCT
>JBEBVI010000132.1:0-10141 GCA_040392805.1 Taibaiella helva | reverse complement strand
GCCATGAGAAACAAGGATGAAGCTGCACTCCGCACTTTAAGAGCCATAAAGGCGGCTATATTAGTAGAAAAAACAGCAGCCGGAGCTAAAGATGTGCTTACGGAGGAGGATGAGATCCGGCTGTTGCAAAAATTGGCCAAGCAACGCCAGGATTCATTGGAGATATTCAGAAAGCAGGGCAGGGAAGATCTGGCTGTCAAAGAAGAGGAGGAGATTGAAGTAATCAGGAAATTCCTACCTGCTTCTTTAAGTGATGAAGAACTGATGGAACGGGTCAGGGAGATTGTGCATAGCATAGGAGCCTCATCACCTGCCGATATGGGTAAGGTAATGAGTACAGCTACCAAGCAATTAGCAGGCAAAGCGGAAGGAAGGAAGATCTCAGAAGCTGTGAAAAGTATATTAGCCGGAGCATAAGTTCATAACTACCGTTAGTGATTTCGATTCATTTACTGTTTTGAATTTTTACGCACTGAGTTATCTGCCATAGTGAATTGTTGACTTAACACTGCGCTGTACGTCTATGATTGTTGATATCCTTTTCCTTATTATATTAGTCCTGTATGTATTTAAAGGATATCGTAGAGGGGCACTTGTATCCCTATTTGCTGTGGTTGCGATAATTATTGGTGTATGGGGAGCGCTCAGGCTGTCTTCAAGAGTAGCAGTATACCTGGCAGACAGCTTTAGTCCGCGATGGGTCCTCCTTATTTCTTATGTGCTGGTTTTTTTTTCTATAGCACTTGGTATACGGTTATGTGCTATCGTCCTTCAGAAATCACTGGAATATCTGGCTTTGGGTGTCTTTAACAGAATAGCGGGAGCATTGTTATATGGGTTGATCGTTTGTTTTGCCGCAAGCAGCTTCTTCTGGCTTTTATCTCGGCTGAATATAGGAGCGGTTGATACCTTGCGGGCCCAATCTATAGTCTTCAACAGGCTGGAACCTTTGGCACCATACCTGTTTGACCTTATCGGATCGGTTATTCCTGTTATAAAAGATGTTTTCAAAGACCTGTCTGACGTTTTGGATACTATACCTGTAAAAATATAACGCTCATGTGGGCTCTGATAGACAATTACGATTCTTTTACTCATATATTATACCACTACCTGCTACCTTTGCAGCCGGATATACAGATATTCCGGAATGACGCCATTTCTGTTACCGCACTGGAGGAGCTGAGGCCGGAGCGAATCATCATCTCACCCGGCCCCCAGGCTCCATATGAGGCAGGTATTACGCTTGATACGATCAGACATTTTTACAAAACGACCCCTATCCTGGGAATTTGTCTCGGGCATCAGGCTCTGGGCCTGCACTTCGGTGCCAAAGTGACCCGGGCAACCAGGCCGGTGCATGGTAAGGTGAGCACATTGCAGCATACAGGTAAGGGCTTATTTAAAAATATGGAGCATAATTGTACGGTGATGCGCTATCATTCTCTTGTGGTAAAAGATTGGGAGCATACGGATATAGTACCACTGGCATTTACCACTGACAGGGAGCTGATGGCATTTGAACATAAATTTTACCCCAGTGTCGGAATCCAGTTTCACCCGGAGTCGGTATTAACAGAGCATGGTGCATTACTTTTAAAAAACTGGGATGAAAGCTGTAAAAAAACAATGCAACCTACAGATAAGTATGTTTAGCTTTGAGCCCGTATATCTTTACTTCTGAAGATAAGCAAAATATGAAAATAGCAATTGCCCAGCAGAATTACCATATAGGTAATTTCGCTTCAAATACAAAAAAAATTATTAATGCAATAAGAGATGCCAGGGCTAATGAAGCGGATCTCATTGTTTTCAGTGAGTTGGCCGTATGCGGATATCCTCCGTACGATCTTCTTGAGCATAATGATTTTATCAACCAGGCACTGGATGCTATAGAACTGATAAAGGCGGAAACCGACCATATAGCCGTATTGATAGGGGCGCCATCCCGGAACCAGCAATTGCATGGGAAGAGCTTGTTTAACAGTGCTTATTTTATTTACGGGCGTACAGTTAACCAGGTGATACATAAAATGCTGTTACCAAACTATGATATATTTGATGAATATCGTTATTTCGAGCCGGCTGTGGAGAGCAATGTTGTGGAATTTAAAGGGAAAAAGCTGGCCATAACCATCTGTGAGGATATATGGAATGTGGGTGACCGTAGTCTGTATAAGATGCAGCCCATGGATATACTCACCTTACAATCTCCTGATATGATGATCAACCTGAGCGCATCCCCTTTTGATTATATGCATGCGGGAGAAAGGCTGAAGATCATCAGGGAAAATGTAAAGCGCTACCGGTTGCCGGTGATCTACTGCAATGCAGTTGGCGGGCAAACGGATATTTTATTTGACGGCGGATCTACGGTGTGTGATGTAGATGGGGCAATAGTAGAGCAGATGCCCTATTTTGAGGAAGCTCAGGCATATATCGAATGGCAGGATGAAAAGCTATCTGTAGTGAAGGGCAAGCAAACTGATATTCCTGCAATTATCTGTTCTGAGAGAAAAGAAGTATTCGATCCGGGAAGAGAAATAGATACTATATATGAAGCGTTGGTTTTTGGCATTAAAGAATATTTTTCCAAAATGGGTTTTCAGAAGGCGATCATTGCCTCTTCCGGAGGTATTGACAGTGCGGTAACGCTTGCCCTGGCGTGCCGTGCGCTTGGACCGGAAAATGTATATGCCTTGCTTATGCCTTCCCAGTTTTCCACCGGGCATTCGGTAAGCGATGCGGAACAGCTTTCAAAAAATCTTAATAATCCTTATGAAAAGATAGCGATCAGGAAAATTTTTCACCATGTAGAACTGGCATTGAAGCCTGCTTTTGGCGACCTGCCGTTTAATGTTGCGGAAGAAAATATCCAGTCCCGCATAAGAGGGCTCCTTGCTATGGCCTTAAGCAATAAGTTTGATTATATATTGTTGAATACCTCGAATAAAAGTGAACTGGCTACGGGTTACGGTACTCTGTATGGTGATATGGCGGGAGGACTGAGCGTGCTGGGAGATGTTTATAAAACACAGGTATATGCGCTTGCGAAATATATTAACCGCAATGAGGAGGTTATCCCGGAGCATATTATTACAAAACCGCCTTCTGCGGAGCTACGGCCCGGCCAGCTGGATCAGGACAGTTTACCGGAGTATGATATACTGGATGCTATACTGTATCAATATATCGAACGTAGGCAGGATGCCCTGCAAATTGTAAATATCGGGCATGAGCAGGAATTGGTAAAAAGAGTTGTAAACCTGCTGCATAAAAGCGAGTATAAGCGGAAGCAGTTCTGTCCTATATTGAGGATCTCTCCCAAAAGCTTTGGAAGGGGAAGACAAATCCCAATAGTATCTCTTTATACGGAATTTTAGGAGGTTTTTCAGCTAAACGCCATATGCTTGCAGACAGTGACATTTATTATAGATAGGATTACTCTTCTTTTTTAATGTCAGGGTTTTGTTCTTCACTGTCTTCCGGTCCTTTTTTCGCAGGATATAAATGCAGCGGAATGAAATCTACCTCATTTTCCCAACCGGCTTTAAGCGTGATGTCCGTAGCATTGGATATCACTTTTTCAGGCTGCTTATGAGCTAATAGTACGCCTGCATCCCATTGGCCATTGCCGTTTTTATCTTCTATGATATGCATGCCGTATGCGCCCGGCTGCAGCATATGAAGCGTTACTATGGAGTCGCTGACCGCCTTTCGGTAAATAGAGTCCGTATTGAAGAATACATAAAGGACATAACGGTCTGTCCGGAACTCGGGCGGAATATGAATTTTGAGCGTGGCATAGTCGTCCTCACTTTTTGTTTTAAAGGAATACCTGCCGGGGGGAAATTCATTGCCGGAGGTGTCCGTAGCCCAGCCCTTTACTAGTCTGAGCGTATATAGCTTATTCCCGATCCATTGTGTATGGATAGTTAGCTGTGCAGAATCAGCAATTACATTTTTTATTGCCTCCACTTCAATACCTTCATTATCGTAGCTGAGGTACACTTTATCTGTATCCAGCTCAGCGATAGGGCGTGTACAGGTTATTTTCAAAGGGTTCGTCAGATCAAAAGACCGTATATCTTTATTATTGGTATCCACATTAACTCTGTAGTCCGTTTCACTGTTGGCTGCTTTCCTGTCTGTTTTTCCCCGGTCGCCGGCAAACCGGTCACGCTGGCTTTTTTCGGCCGGTAAAGAATCATTGGTTGACGCAGATACAGCAGAATCTTTTACTTCCTTAAACATATTGAGCTGGTAAAAAGTGTCCGCTTCCATTGACGGTATTACCGGCTGGTTTAGAAAGCCGACTTTTTCTTCGCCATAATCATACAGGTAATTCTTATTTACATCTTTCACAGCATATATCCGAAATTTTTTCTGCGGGAGCGATTGTATTGAAAAATGACCTTTGGCATCCGTTTTTACAGCATATAGCGGTTTGCTTTTTACTATGGCAGAATCCGGGTCGGTATCCGGGTACAGCATGATCAAAGCATTGGTATCGGCTTTACCGGTGGCGGCGTCCGTAATATATCCATGAAGTGACAAGGAGTCGAAATACGAGCCGGTACTGAATGTATATGCAAAATTCTGGTATGGAGTAGATTCCCGGTTATCTACCAGGGCATTGCCCAGGTCAATCCGGTAAGTGGTATTAGGTAGTAAAAGGCTGTCCGTCAATTTTATCTCTACCCGCCTTAAATAAGAGATCACGGTTGGAGGTATCGATAACATCGGGGAAAGCTGCATATTATTGGTCAGATCGTTTACCTCCATAAACTTATTAAACTTCAGCTGGATTAGAGAAGGCTTTATGTTTAGTGATGAATCGGCAGGAGAAATGGATAATAATACCGGGGGAGTCAGATCTTTTTTCCCACCTTCGGGCGGTACAATATTAGCACAGCCAGACAGCAATATGCATAACATCAGGATGTATGACCGGTGCCTCTTAAGCAGTATGTTGCTGATCTTGCTGAAGTTGACGTACAATGATTTTAATTTTTGCCGGTCAAAAATAAGATTATTCCCTCATTTACATTTTTGAAAGAGGGCCATGTCCCCGATCTGTAATAAAGCCGCGTAGATTTTGTTATTATATATGAATTGTATATTATTGATTATCAGTTGTATTTTTATTTCCACTTTTGATTTTTAATTTTCTACTCCGTAAGATACCTGCTTATCTAAGAGGGTGAACTTTTGAATTCTGGTTTAAACATCTTTGCAGGGATATGGGATTTTCGCGTACTTTGCCACCAAATATTGCGTTATCGTTTGATGAAGAAATTTTACCGGGATAATTTTATTGATCCTTCTACACGGGGAGAATGGTTTGCAGTGATCTGTTGTATAGCTATGATAGCCGGGCTGTTTTTTTCCAGAGCGGTATTATCCGGGTCGATGATATTGCTTTTGCTTAACGCATTATTTTCTAAAAGTCGTTTAGAAAATATCCGGGCTTGGGGCCACGACCCGTTTTCCTGGTTTTGTTTATCCTTCTTTTTTGTTTACCTCCTCTCCGGGATCTGGAGCGATAATAAAGAATTCTGGTGGGCCGGTGTGGTGAATAAACTCCCTTTTGTTATCCTGCCGTTTTCAATGTGCTCTGTTCCATTTCTTAAAATAAAGTACCAACGGGTTATTATAGGGGCACTTCTATTAATGCAATCAGGTATAATAGCGAACAGTATTTTCCAGCTTATTATTCACAAAGAATTTTACCTGCAGGGTTATCACGTATCTCAACCCTTACCTACTACAAAATACGGTGATCACATACGTTTCAGCTTATCGTTGGTTTTGTCCGTTTTAATGTGCTTTTATTTGCTGTTTGACCAGGCAGAGCGGCCTTTAAAAAGGATCTGGAAAGTACTTTTAGGTATATGTGTATTGATTTTTGTGCTGTATATACATGTGCTGGCTGCTAAAACGGGTTTGGTATGCCTCTATTTAATGGGGACGCTTTATGCATTTATCAGGCTGTTGCGGTATAATAAAATTATGGCCTTGATATTACCCGTCCTGATCGTGATTTTACCCGTGTTCTCCTACTATGTGATACCTACCTTCCGGACTAAGGTGGATTATGTCGTCTATGAAATAAATAAGACGGTAAGCGAACAAAAATATGATTATACATTGAGCGATGCGGGACGAATGATTACCTATGATATCGGGCTGAGATCCATAGCCCGGCATCCGCTTATGGGTGTGGGTGCAGGCGATCTGATGGACGAAATGCGGAAAGGATACCGGAAATATTACCCTGAAGTATCGGCAGAACAGCAGTATGGGCCGATTAACCAGTTCCTGTATACCGCCTTGTGTGTAGGTATACCGCTATCGCTTTCTTTGTTGGGGATGACCTGTTTCGCTTTTGCAGGCAGGGGGCGCTTAAAAGGGTATCTGGTGCTTACGGCTTTACTCATGTTTGTAAGTATAATGGTAGAAAGTATGCTGGAGCTTCAGTTTGGCGTGTTTACTTATTTGTTCTTTATCTTATTCTGGAAATACGTTTTAAAAGACAACACCGGAAAGACATCTGGCATACATATTTCATGATAACAAAGAAAAACTCCCTATTGTCCCTTTGGACATTGTCCCTGCAGGAGCGTATATCCATACTGTGCTGTGTAGCCATGGTGGTTGGTTTGCTTTTTTCGAGGGGAGTGCTTTCTATAGCTATGATCATTATGCTGGTCAATGCATTGCACCCGGAAAAGATAAGGGATACCTGGAGATTGTTTGTCCGTAGTCCGTTTGCTCTGTGTTGCATATTTTTCTTCCTGTCTTATTTTATTTCCGGACTTTGGAGTAGTAATACCGACGACTGGATCAGCGCTGTCCAGGTAAAGATCCCCTTCCTGTTTCTGCCTTTTGCCATCCTGAACGCCCCGTTCCTCACAGGCGGATAGCCATTTGGGCTATTTTACTGGTATTATTGGCGGGTAAATTATACGGCTTCTATTATCTGCTTGACGATCCTTATTATCTGCAGAAAAATCATCATTTACCCTCACCTTCCGAGGGGGATTATATCCGGTTTACTATCGCATTAGTCCTGGGACTGCAGTTTGCCATCTACCTGCTTATAGAACGTAAGGTCTTTGCTTTGGGCAGATGGGAGAAAATATGCCTGATCTGCTGGGCTGTGCTTACTGTCGTTTACATTCATTTACAGGCGGCAAAATCAGGATTTCTTTGTCTGTATGTTTTGCTGCTGGCTTATTTACCGTTATTAATATCCGGTAAGCGGAAATTATTCCTTCTTGTGGCGGCGGTCACAGTATCTGCAATAGGTATAACCGGGGTGTTCTTTATGCCATCGCTCAGGAAACAACTGAATAATATCAGCTACGAACAAAAGGTGTGGGAAACGAGTGATACTTCAAAATATAATAAGACATCCTCTTTTGTCCCCAGGATTATTTCTTACAAGATAGCGATAGAGCTTATTGGTAAATATCCTTTGGCGGGAGTAGGGGCGGGTGATCTGAAAGATGAAATGGATAAAAAATACGCACGGTATTACCCCAATATTGCCCCTGTATTTAAGCTGCTACCGCACAACCAATTCCTTTGTACGGTAGCCAGTGTAGGACTGGTACTGGCATTGACATTGCCGGTTATGCTACTGGCTCCTTTATTTTGTACAAAAAGACGCATATACTCCATAGCCACTTTGATGGTAATGGGTGTGGGAATGATGATCGAACCTATGTTGGAAATACAGTATGGTGTATTTGTATATCTGTTCTTTACCTTATTCTGGATTGCGTTGTTACGGAAGAGCAGATGATTCTTATTCCATTGATTTATTAAAACAATCCGATGATTATTTCTCCCAACGGGCAAAGATTTTAATTAGACTCGTTATTGCAGGAAACACTATACTATCTTAGGCTTACCGAGCCCTTTCCTATGGGGTAGCCCTGGTGGTATATTTCTACAAAGTAGCCGCCCTTCTCATATTCTGCGCTTTGCTGCCAGTCGACAGTTACATCTACAACGGGTTGCTCTTTCTCTAAGAACACTTGCTTTGCAAGGGAAAAATAGGTAACGGCACCGTCAGCAGCCCTGAAGCTGCCGGAGCCTAAAGCGGGGTTGTTCAGCAATTCTCCGCTGGGACTGATGATGCGTATCTCGAGGTCTTTATTGCCGCTTTCCGCTAT
Source organism: Taibaiella helva (assembly GCA_040392805.1). Classification (GTDB taxonomy): domain Bacteria; phylum Bacteroidota; class Bacteroidia; order Chitinophagales; family Chitinophagaceae; genus Taibaiella; species Taibaiella helvus_B. Next base: position 1,958 of record JBEBVI010000132.1, on the reverse strand, counting down.
GCGGTTTTCATCAATATCGAAAGTTATACGAAGCAGGTCCACTCTTTTGGCCTTTTCGGTTTCTTTTTCCTTTTTACCTCCCCGACGAAGATCAATGGCTTTCAGCCGGATATTAGAGGCGTGCAGTATTTTTGCCAGGTCTACCTTCTGCTGAAGAGACTCATTGTCTACAGCGATAGAATCTCTTTCCAGCACAAGCCTGGTGTTTTCTTTTTTCAGCTCTGCAATTTGTTGTTCAAAGCCTTTAATTTTTGTATTCAACGATTTGATAAGCCTGCGGGCCTCTTCAATCTCTCCTTTTGATATATTATCGTTTTTGGCCAGAAGCTCCTGGATACGTAATTTGGTTTTTGCCAGCTCGGAATTTTTCTCATTCAACAGGCGGTCCAGTTGTGTGTTTTTGCCTGTTAATTCATCGAGCCTGACGAGGGATGCATTATATTCTTTTTGCAACTGCAGCACAGAAGAGTCTGCTAGCTTGAGCTTCTCCGTGGTTACAAAAAGTTCTTGTTGGTGGTTGTCTTTGGTGAGGAAGAGGTATATATTTGTGCCGAGCAACAATATTATAATAGTGATATAAATCCAGGTATTACTACGTTTGGGCCTGGGAGCATCATATTCCGGATAACTTTGAACCTCTTCCATTCTACGTCCTGTTTTACTTCGCGTTTGTATAGTATATTAAATCAATTATTATTATGATATTACAATGCGGTAACAGCAACATAAGATTTAAAATAGTATTGTACCATTGCAATGTTCATTTTTTAGGCTATATAGTAGAAGTATTTAGCATAATATGGTTTTTACTGGCTAAATTCGTAACAAATATAGGCTTATGCAAACGCTCGGGAATACAGAACGCTTACATTTTCACAAAATATTAATTATTGATATTGAAACGGTGCCTGTACAGGGTAATTGGGAGGATCTTGACGAAGGGCTTAAGGCACATTGGCTCCAAAAGATGAATTTTTTGAAGATGAGCGATGAAGACCGTGCTGATCCGGGAAGGATATTTAAAGACCGTGCAGGTATCTATGCAGAATTCGGAAAAATTATTTGTATTGGTATAGGCTTTATACACCAGCATAAGAATGATACGGTGATCAGGCTGAAAGCCTTTTCTTCGGATGATGAAGCTAAGCTGTTAAGTGATTTTGCATCTTTGGTAAACCTGTTCGAACGGCAAAACGGCGGACTTAGTTTTTGCGGCCATAATATAAAGGAATTTGATATTCCATACGTTTGCCGCCGGCTGTTGATTAACGGTATAGACCTTCCGTCTTGTATGGATATTGCCGGGCTTAAACCCTGGCAGGTGAATCACCAGGATACGCTTGAGCTATGGCGCTTTGGCGATTACAAAAATTATACCTCTCTCGACCTGATGGCGCAGATTTTAAATGTACCTTCGTCCAAAACAGATATAGATGGCAGCCAGGTAGCTTGTACCTATTGGGACGAGAACGATCTGGAACGGATAACGAAGTATTGTCTGAGGGACGTATATACCACAGCGTTGGTGTACATGAAGCTGAAAGGATGGAAGAGTGATTTGCCACAGGCTGTTTTTGTTTAAATTGATGTATTGAAAAAATGGATTCTTTTAATAAAATATTTCAGGACTGCATTCAGAAGAAATATGCTCCTGTGTACCTGTTAGACGGAGAAGAGCCTTTTTATATTGACAAATTAATTCACCATTTTGAAGAGCAGGTGTTGAGTCCCGAAGAGCGTGATTTTAACCTGATCGTTTTATATGGTAAGGAAGCCACATGGAAAGATGTAGTGAATGCAGCGAGACGGTTCCCCATGTTTGCCGAGCGGATGGTGGTGATACTGAAAGAGGCCGCGCAGATGAAAGACCTGAACAGTTTGGATGCTTATATTGAAAATCCCTCTCCCTCAACGATACTGGTTATTGAGCACCGGTTCAAAAAGCTGGATGGAAGAAG
>JBEBVI010000131.1:0-10145 GCA_040392805.1 Taibaiella helva | reverse complement strand
GTGTGAAATTTCTGCACTTTTTAGACAGTCCCTTAATTTGAATCAAATAAAGCACAGGTGTAATCCAAAACACATATACTACCCATCGCCTATCACCCACCACTTAAAAGCCAAAACTTTACATTCCTTAAAACTTATTGATTTGCTAATAGAATACTGTTTTCAAGAGCAATACTTTTTTAAGCTTAACTTTGCGGACAATAAAAATCTTTACCGGTGAAGAAGGCGAGTATTCTTATTCTTATATTGATTGCAGCTGCTATTGCCGTTATCATTTCTACTTTTGGACAGTTCAGTACGTATGAGACCTTTGCTTCGGCTTCGGAAAAACAGGGAACGGTTTTCCATGTAGTGGGATTCCTGGATACGGTGTCCGGGAAACAGCATTACGATCCTGTCAAAGATCCGAATCACTTTACCTTTTATGCCAAAGATAAAAAAGGAGCTACGCACAAAGTGATTTTTAACGGGGCCAAACCTCAGGACTTTGAGCGTTCTGAGCAACTTGTTATGAAAGGCTATATGAAGAACGGCAATTTTCATTGTTCGCAGATACAGATGAAGTGCCCTTCAAAATATGAGAACGATCAGATTGCCGTAGCCCGACCGACAAACGAATCTTAAAAACAGATAACTGCTCTTCGGCGTGCATTAGCACGCCGTTGTTTTAATACCTTCATCCTTTAATTTTTTACATTGGATCAGCAAAATTTTATAGGGGAACATTTACTACCCGGTCAACTGGGATATTTATGTGTAGTGACCGCCTTTGTTGCCGCTCTTTTTTCCGCATTTGCTTATTTTAAAGCCAGCCACCAGGAAGACCTTGCCGGTGGTGATACTTATTGGAAAAAGCTGGCCCGCTGGGGCTTCACTATTCATTCCATTGCTGTTGCGGGCATTTTTATTGCTTTATATTATATTATTTCCAACCATCTTTTTGAATATCATTATGCCTGGCGGCATTCCTCCCGCGGACTGAAGCTGAAATACCTGTTGTCCTGTTTCTGGGAAGGTTCCGAAGGTAGCTTTCTGCTTTGGATGATATGGCATGCGGTATTGGGCATTATCCTTATGTTCACCGGCAAAGTGCTGGAGAGCCGGGTAATGACCATAGTATCCCTGGTACAGGCAGCTCTCGGCACCATGCTTTTGGGTCTACGTTTCGGAAGTAGTATTAATATAGGGAGCAATCCCTTTGTGTTGCTCCGTGATAAAATGGATGCTCCCATCTTTTCGCAGCCGAATTACTTGGAGTTTATAAAAGACGGTAACGGGCTTAATGTACTGCTGCAAAACTACTGGATGGTGATCCATCCGCCGGTATTGTTCCTTGGTTTTGCATTGGCATTAATACCTTTTGCGTATTCCATAGCCACATTGTGGAAAGGGGATTATAAGCTTTGGATAAAACCTGCATTGCGTTGGTCGCTTATTGGTGGCGGAGTGCTGGGTTTAGGTATCATGATGGGCGGGGCCTGGGCTTATGAATCGCTTAACTTTGGCGGCTACTGGGCCTGGGATCCGGTAGAAAATGCATCGCTTGTGCCCTGGCTTATCCTGATCGCAGGTTTGCACACCCTTATTATTTATAAAAGCACCGGGCGTTCTCTTAAGATTACCCTGGTTTTTTTCATACTGACGTATTTATTGGTATGGTACTCTACCTTCCTTACCCGTACGGGCGTATTGGGCGAAACATCGGTGCATGCATTTACAGGTGAAGACGGAAGCCTTTCCTGGCACCTGCTGATTGTTATTGGTCTTTTCCTGGCGATAAGCATATACGCATTGGTACGCCGCTGGAAAAAAATGCCGCGTATTGCCGGGGAAGAGGAAGTGAATACACGCGAATTCTGGATGCTGATCGGTTCTGTCTTTTTGTTGATCAGTTCTTTGCAGATTATTCTTTCTACCTCTTTACCGGTATGGGCGCCCCTATATAAGTTAATTACCGGTACCGACATTGCTCCGGCTACCGACCCGGTGGCATTTTACAATGATATACAGGTATGGGTGGCTATTTTTGTTTCCCTGCTGACGGCCAGTATACAATTCCTGAAGTATAAGAAAACAGGAATGAAGGCGGTATGGAAAACGTTGGGTATGCTTTCCGTTATATCTCTCGTGCTTACCATAGCACTTGTGATAGGGCAGAAAATTGAGCATAAGCAATACATGGTTTTCACTTTTGCCGTTTTCTTTACGCTTATAGGCAACCTGTACTACCTGATAACGACACAGAAGCTCCGGCTTCTTAAGGCTGGCGGTTCTATTACGCATATCGGTTTCGGGTTGATGCTGCTGGGTGTCTTGCTTTCAGGCTATAAGAAACAAGTCATCTCTATCGATCAGACAAATGCTATGCAGAACTGGGATTTCGGTAAAGCTACTTTCGAGGAGAATTTCAGGGAAAGCCGGGAAAACGTGCTGATATTCAGAAATACGTCTTTGCCAATGGGCCGGTATATGGTTACCTATTTAGGTGATTCCACTGTGAACAGTGATCCTCCGCTGACCTATTATAAAGTAAAGTATGAACGTATGGATCCGGAAACAGGAAATTTAAAAGAAGTTTTCTTTCTCTACCCGGAAGTATATATCAATCCTAAAGGACAGGAAGGGCTAAGTCCCAATCCGGATTTCAGAAGTTACTGGTCGCATGATGTGTTTACTTATATTACCTCTATCAGTAAGCCCAACAGCGAAACAGATACCAGTGAGTTCAGGCCTTACACGCTTAAAAAAGGTGATAGTGTTTACCTGGCTAACGGTTATCTTGTGTATGAAGGATTAAGCAATACCATTACCAATAAAAATTTTACAAAGATTGATGAAGATATAGCCGTGGAAGCCCGCTTAACCGCATATTCTGTTAGCGGCTCCTTAGGAAGTCTGGCCCCTGTATACTTAATAAAAGGTAATGAGGCCTCATCCGTACCCGATACTTTACGGGATATAGGCGTAAGTATTGTGATTAATAAAATAATACCGGAAGATGATGCCATTGAGATGGGCATCCGGCAAAGGGCGCAACAGGACGACTGGATCGTGATGAAGGCTATTATATTCCCGTATATCCGTGTTTTATGGACGGGAATTGTGATTATGGCGATCGGCTTTTTCATTAGCTGGTGGTCGAGGAGGAGATAGGTTTTGCGCAACCCGTAATTGAATGATATAAAGCTATTTTGTTCTGTACAGGATAGCTTTATTTTTTTATAAAGATTGGTGTTCTTATATTGTATCGTTTTTTAAAAATTGTTGTACTCATGAAGATAGATATCCATACGCATATTATGCCCGATAAAATACCGAACTGGTTTCAGAAATTCGGTTATGGCGATTTTATTACCCTGGAACATCACAAGCCTTGTTGTGCTAAAATGATCAAGGGCGATAAGGTATTTCGGGAGATAGAACATAATTGCTGGGATGCCTCTGTACGGATGAAAGAAATGGATGATACGCAGGTGACCACACAAGTGCTGTCTACCATCCCGGTATTATTCAACTACTGGGCTAAACCGGAGCATGGACTGGAGAGTGCGCGTTTTTTCAATGATCATATTGCGGAAGCTGCCGACCGGTTTCCCCAGCGTTTTATAGGATTAGGCACATTGCCCATGCAGGATGTTGACCTTGCTGTTAAAGAGCTGGAAAGGTGTGTAGGCGAATTGAAAATGCCGGGCGTTGAGATTGGCTCTAATATCAATAATATGAACTTAGGCGACCCTTACCTTTTTCCTTTTTGGGAAGCGGTAGAAAAAATGAACGCCTGCGTGTTTGTACATCCCTGGGAAATGATGGGCGGCACAGCAATACAAAAATACTGGTTGCCCTGGTTAGTGGGCATGCCTGCCGAAACCTCACGTGCGATCTGCTCCATGATATTTGGTGGTGTATTTGAACGCTTTCCAAAGCTGCGGGTTGCTTTTGCTCATGGTGGCGGAAGTTTCCCTGCTACTATTGGCCGTATAGAGCATGGCTTTAATGTGCGTCCGGATCTTGTAGCGGTTGATAATGATGTAAATCCCCGGGAATACATAGGCAAGTTTTGGATAGACTCCTTAGTGCATGATCCTAAGGCGCTGGATTTTATTGTAGATATTATGGGTGGAGATAAAATATGCCTGGGTAGCGATTATCCTTTTCCTTTGGGAGAACATCATCCGGGAAAGCTGATCGAGGAACATATACATGATTCGGAATTGCGGGATAGGTTATTGTTTCAAAATGCTAAAGAGTGGCTGGGAAGGTAAGAGGAAAAACTTACTGTCCGGCAGAATTAAGGAAAGTGCTCTCTGCGGACAAATAATAAACTGGAGTCTTTGAACTCCGGTTATTATGTTAGTAAAGAGCCGGAAGATCAGGACAAGTATGTTTGCCACATGCAAGATAATAGTTATGCGAGACCACAAGTCTCGCACAGCTGGACAGGCTCCAAGTATTATTTCGTTTTATTATTCAGCAATAAATACCTCGCTGTTTCATACCAGGCTTTGGTCAGTATCCGGTACGGTTGCAGCAACGAGTCGGCCGGGATAACCGGGCTATTGTCACTAGTACTGTACATCTGCTCCGCAACATTTCCGTCTATGCCACGACTATAAAAGTAATTTCCCTTAACGATACCTATTCTTCTTTTATCCGGATTATAGATAAAGGCAGCTTGCAAATGTGGGTTATCCTGTATCAGCGGACTCAGCAGGTCACGTCCCAGGGTAGTATTGGTATAGGGTATCCTGCAAATCCCGGCTGCGGTGGGCAGCACATCAGCCTGTGATACATTAAATGGAAATTGCCCGGGCTCGAGAAATTTCGGGGCATAAAACAGCAAAGGCACATGTTCACTACTTAGCTCCAGTGTCCAGGCCCGGGGATAAAGAGCGCCAACATCCCCACCTATGCCATGGTCGCCGACAAATACAAAAAGGGTATTGTCAAAATACGATTCCTTCTGAGCCGCTTCCATAAACTTACGGAAACAGTAGTCGGTATAGCGGAAGGCATTCAGTTCGTCTAAGGACTCAAATCCAAATTGTTTAAGGCTATCGGAAGAGATGCGTACCAGCTCAAACTCTTTTTTATCTTCTTCCGGTATGGTATAAGGCCGGTGGTTGTCTGCCGTTTGTATAACGGCAATAAAAGGGTTGCTTTGCTGAGCGAGTATCTTATTTGCCGATAGAAGCAGGTTCTTATCGCTGATGCCCCATACATCTACTTTAACCGCTTTGTAATCGTCCTGCTCATATAAATGTAAGCCTTCAATATTATTGGTCAATATACCCCTTATGTTAGCCCAGCTCAGGCTGCCGCCTATAAAATAAAACTTTTCATAACCCTTAAAATCATTGATAATCGTATGCTGACTAACTGCACTGGGGTTACGGCTTGATGTCTTGGTGAGCGCGACATCCGGCGTACCTGTTATGGTTGTCCATACGACCCTTGCCGTACCATAGCTGGGCGTAAAGCACCTGTCAAAATAAACACCCTGACGACATAATTCGGCAAAATAAGGCGTAGTGTTTAACGGGTTGCCGGACATAGAGCTTTTATACATACTGAAAGACTCACAGATAACGATAACAACATTTCGCATTGTAACGGGTGTTTGCCCGGTATTCACCTTCCGGGTATAGTTAAGCTGCACACTGTCCCTGTTTTCTATACCCAGATATTCGGCCATTAAAGGATAAGCCTTTTTTACTTCGGCTATATCGTAAGTGGCGTTTCTGAATTGCAGGGAGCTGACAAAAGACTGAAAGGGGTTAAGAGCGGCGTTAGATGCATAATCGTTTCCTAATGTAAACGCATCACTCCACCTTACAGGATACTGCCCTACCCTGCCGAAAATTAAAAAGGCTAACAGTAAAAAGAAAATGCTTCCAGAAAGTATTTTTTTCCCTTTTGATAATTCAGGCGTACTCTTAGCTACTATTCGGTATATCAGCTTAATTACAGCCATACCGAGGATGCATAAGAGTATGATGCCTCCTGTAATTTTAAGTACCGGATAAGTTTCCCATATCATCCGGGCCGAAGTTTGGGTATCTGCAACATAATTAAGCAAGCCCGCATTCAACCGCTCGTTGAGGTAAGCATAATTGGCAAAATCAACAGAATAGAATATCCCCGATAGAATTAAAAACAAAAGCCATAGCGTCATAGCCAGCTTTTTCCCGAAGGTATTTTTAAACGGATTGAAAGCCGGTATAAAGCTAAGCAGCCAGATGAGCAGGCAGGTAACGGCTACCACGCGAGCGTCGAAGCGCAGCCCGAGGAATAAAACTTCACTTATGGAAAACTCCTGGCCGGAACCCGGAGCGGGAAATATCCGGAGGAAGGCTATGCGGGAAAGGGTCATTAACAATAGTAAAAACACCCCGGTGCACAACAACCATTGTTCCGTTTTAGAGAGCCGTATTTTTTTCAAGCCGTTTGTCTTTTTCATTTAAAAATTGTTGCAAAAATACTCTTTAGCCCGACACAATCGTACCTTCGCCACTATGGTTTTAGTTGAAGGCGCTGCAGAATGGTGGGTTTCCCTGCTGGCACAGCTTGGAGAATGGGACACAATACTTTTTCGTAAGATAAATATGGAATGGACTTCCTCATTCCTCGACAGCGTCCTGCCTGTTATCAGAGACCAGCGTACCTGGTATCCTTTGTATGCGTTTTTGTTTATTTATGTTGTTTATAAATTCAAATGGAAAGCTGTTCCGTTTATTATTATAGCCGGACTTACCGTAGTGATTACCGACCAGGTGAGCAGCAGTGTACTAAAACCTTTTTTCAGCCGTACCCGTCCTTGCAGCGAGGCTTTGTTGCAGGGACAGATGCGATTACTGCTTGGTCGTTGCCCTACCAGTGGAAGCTTTACGTCTTCTCATGCGGTCAATCATTTTGGGTTAGCTGCTTTTATCGTGGGCACATTGCAACTTTATTTTAAGAAATGGCGATACCTTTTCTATATCTGGGCGCTGGTTATTTGCTATGCGCAGGTATATGTCGGCGTACACTACCCCGGCGATGTGATAGGCGGCGCTTTGGTCGGATTACTGTTGGGCTGCCTGACCGCTTTCTTCTTCAGGAGGTATTTTAATTTTGGCGAATCCCTTCGCAGGCTATCTGCAAATGGCTAACCGTTCTCTTTCCTGAATACCATTATCAACCTGGGCGACTCTTCCGGTACGAAAGGTTGCAGATTATAGTCTCCAAACGTTTCTGCCAGCATCATGCCCGTTCCTTCAAAAAGCTTCAGGAAATGGGTTAAATCAAAAGCAGACACCCTTTCCTGGAAAAGCATTGTTCTGCCCCGGTCGTCCTTTACGCTGATATCTTTTACAATTTTACCGGCCTCTATATATCTCTTTATATGAAAGACCAGGCCATTGCGGGTAATATCCTCCTGCGGTACCAGGTTTTTCTCTGCATATTCCTCATTGAAATAATCAATCACCAGAATGCCGCCCGGGCGTAAAGCTGCCGCAAAGGCATGAGCCGCCATTTGATTATCCCTCGGCTTGTCGAAGTACCCGAAACTGGTGAAAAAGTTGAAAGCATAATCAAAATAATTGATGTAAAACGGGAAGCGCATATCATGCACATAAAAATGCAGTTTATCATGCTCTGCGTTTTTAGCTTCCTCTATCCTTTGCTCAGAGAGGTCTATACCAATTACCTCGTGTCCATATCCGGCCAGTTGCTGAGCATAGCGGCCATTGCCACAGGCGATATCTACCATGCGGCTGCCGGCTTTAGGGGCAAGATGTGCAATAAGCTTTGCTACGAACGAACCCGCCTCCTTTTCATCCCTGTTATCATATAAAACCGGGTAAAACGGGGAGTCGAACCAGGCTTCAAACCATTCTTTTTGCATGATAAATAAGTCAAAATTCAAAAGTAAAAGTCGAAAATTTAAAACAGGGTGTCATGTCGTAGTCTGCCGCAGGCTTTTTAGGAAACATGATAAATCACTGTTGTGGCAAAGGTATTGAAAGAAAATGCATTATACCGTAAACAGATAATTTCGCATTCCTATTAAGAGCCGGCTTTATGCGTTTATCTACCAGGTTTCTCTTTTACAATAGGGGTATAAATGGTTTAGTTATGTTTTGAGACTGAAATTCCAGTAATTTCGCAGCGCATTTAACCAATTTAACCGACGAATGGCTTTAATAAAATCAATTTCCGGAATACGGGGAACAATAGGAGGCGCTCCGGGAAAGGGACTTACTCCTATTGATATTGTCAAGTTTACTACAGCATTTTCAGTGCTTTTAGATAAAAAGAGAGGCAAAAAAGAAAAGAAAATAGTGATCGGGCGCGACGGCCGTATATCCGGCTCTATGGTGCGCGACCTGGTAGCCGCTACTTTGCAAGGCCTGGGATTTGACGTGATAGACCTGGGCTTAAGCACCACGCCTACTGTGGAACTGGCGGTACAATGGGAGCAGGCTGCCGGAGGAATTATTCTCACAGCAAGCCACAATCCTAAAGAGTGGAATGCGCTGAAACTATTGAACAGCAATGGCGAATTTATTGATGCCGCTTTTGGCGCCGAAGTATTGGAGCAGGCAGAAAAGGAAGACATTTCTTTTGCCGATGTCAATAAACTGGGCAAGGTGATGGAGAAAAGTGAGTATATGCAGCGTCATATTGATGCCATACTCAGCCACCCGCTTGTGGATAAAGAAGCTATCAGCTCCCGGAAATACCATATTATAGTAGACGGTATTAATTCAACAGGTGCTGTATTTGTACCGGCATTGTTGAAAGCATTGGGCGTGGAAGAAATAACAGTGATCAACGAAGAAGTGAACGGAAAATTTGTGCATAACCCCGAACCGCTTCCAGAAAACATAATAGAGCTTTGCACCTTAGTGGCCCGTAAAAAAGCAGATATGGGCATTGTGGTAGACCCCGATGTAGACCGGCTCAGCTTTGTTATGGAAAACGGCTATTGCTTCGGCGAAGAATATACATTGGTAGCCGTAGCCGATTATATATTGAGCCATAAAAAAGGGAATACCGTTTCTAACCTATCCTCCACCCGAGCTTTAAAAGATGTTACGGAAAAACACGGCGGGCAATATTACAGCAGCGCAGTAGGCGAAGTGAATGTGGTGCAGAAAATGAAGGAAGTAAATGCAGTTATCGGTGGAGAAGGCAACGGAGGTATTATCGATCCTCATTTGCATTACGGTCGTGATGCATTAGTCGGCATCGCCCTGTTTTTGTCCCACTTAGCCCGGACAGGCAAAAGCATCAGCACTTTACGCAGGAGCTACCCCGATTACTTTATTTCCAAAAATAAAATAGAGCTTAGCGAAGAAGTAGACTTGCCTAAACTTTTTGAAAAAATAAAAGAGAAATACAGCCGGCAGCCTATCAATACGGAAGACGGCCTGAAGATTGAGTTTGATACGGATTGGGTGCATCTCCGCCCTTCTAATACGGAACCGATTATCAGGATTTACTCAGAAAGCAATACGGAGACAACGGCTAATAATATTGCCAAACGCATTATGGAAGATATTAAGGAACTGATGTAGGGTTTAATTCAAAAGTTAAAAGTCAAAATTAAAAAGATATCAATAACCGTCATGCCGACCCCTACGGCTATGCTCAGGGCAGGCTCCGTGGAGGCATCTCCTAAGCTTTGAAGCCGGGAAGTTATTTCGATACAGTTACATAAAAAATAAATAGTTGTGGTATAAGGGCAACAACTGATTTAAAAAAACTCAATTTTACAACATAACAAATCAATTAAGTAACAAATGAAAGTAGCAGTAGTAGGCGCAACAGGCCTTGTAGGCAGTACGATGTTGCGCACCTTAGAAGAAAGGAACTTCCCGGTGACAGAACTTATACCAGTGGCCTCCGAGCGGTCGAAGGGTAAGAAGGTTTCTTTTAAGGGTAAGGAATACAGCGTGGTTACTCCCCAGGAAGCTATCGCTATGAAGCCGGCTATTGCTTTATTTTCTGCCGGAGGCGGCACATCCTTAGAATGGGCAGAGCAGTTTGCTGCAACCGGTTGTTACGTAATCGACAATTCTTCAGCATGGCGTATGCACCCCGATAAAAAACTGGTCGTACCGGAAGTGAATGCGCATGCGCTGACAAAAGAAGACCATATC
>JBEBVI010000130.1:0-10153 GCA_040392805.1 Taibaiella helva | reverse complement strand
GTCGTTTGGGGTGCTCGTCTGGAATCTTACCATATAGACTTATCTACGAAAACAAAGAAAGAAGTAGATCGGCGCTGGTTAGATATCTTGCCTTCACTGAACTTTACCTATTCGCTCAATACCAAAACCAATCTTCGCGCATCTTATTTCAGGAGTGTAGCCCGGCCTGAGCTGCGGGAGATGGCCAACTTAGGCTATTATGATTATGAGCTTTCGGCCAATATTACAGGTAATACCGCACTGAAGCGTACTTTAATGGATAATATAGACCTGCGTTACGAATGGTTTATCAATAACGGTGAGATATTTTCTGCATCGGTGTTCTATAAAAACTTTTCCAATACTTTAGAAAGCCAGGTATACGGCGCCGGCAGTAGTTCTGATATTCGTCCAGGTAATTATAAAAAAGGTACGAACGTGGGTATAGAAGTGGAGCTACGGAAACGCCTGGATTTTATAAAAGACAATTCTTTCTTTAAAAATCTGACTTACTATGTGAACCTTGCCTATGTTAAATCGGATGTAACGGTAGACAGTCTGTACATCAGAGGCAAGCTCGTAGACAGCCGTCCACTTACGGGACAGGCGCCTTTCGTGATCAATACCAGCCTTAACTATACGTCTGATAATGGCAAGCTGAATTTAAGCGCTTTATACAACAGGGTAGGGCAGCGACTCACTTTCATAGGCCAGGACCGCTTCGGTATCGTATACGAAGCCCCTCGCAACCTGCTTGATTTTCAGGCCAGCTATGCTGTAAGTAAACGTAGCGAATTCCGTGTAAATATAAAGGATATCCTGAATAACCCTGTACGCTTCTATTTCGATCAGAACGGAGATAAAAAATATAACGGATCGGCATTTAAAGAAGGAAAAATTATTGAGGGAGAAGACTGGCTGTTGCAGGAATACAGACCGGGTACTACTTTCTCTATAGGATATACGTATAAGTTTTAGGATCTGGTTGGCCTGTGTATCTTTTTGGAAACGTACAATTTTGCCATAGCGCTAAGAAAATGCTAAAGAGATAACGTGTTTCGATATGTCCGGATACGAACTGTCGCTACTTCACTTCGTGTGAAGAGTAGCATCAAAGATGGGATAGAGCATACTTCTTTAACCTGCCTGTACATCTTCAAATGAAGAAAGGAAACTATTTGCAGTCTCCTTTCTTCATTTAACCCGGAATAGGAACAAGTACCTAATATTTTACCAGCTGGAAAGGTTTAGTGAACCAACCTTTATCTGTACGGACCCTGATAAAATAAGACCCCGGAACTATATTACTTAACGATATACCCAAAGATTTCCGCAAGCTGCCCTTGAGCAGGGTTTTTCCCATTAAGTCGACAATCCGGTACTCTATTAATTCCCTGGTATTTGCAGAAGTAACAAAAAGGATCTGCTGGGCAGGGTTGGGATATATGGCTATGCCATAGTCTTCTCCTGCTTCTTTAATACCATTACCTTTACCAATGCCTGCAATCTGAATGGTTGTGGTATCCGAACCGCAGAAATTGGTGACTATCAGACGAACTTCATAAGTATCAGTGATCTTATATTCATGAGAAGGTGCAGCTTCGGTGCTGGTATTGCCATCGCCAAAATCCCAGAAGTAATGATCGGAGGGTTGTGCATTTTTATTACTGAAAAAGAAGGTTGTTCCCACCTGGTTGACATTGATATCGGCAACAGGGAGCGTATTGCTCACATAGAAGCTAAAATGTAAGGTATCGTTATTGCGTTCTTCATCATCTCGGCTGTACTGCAGGTAAATGGTCAGATTGTATGTTCCGGGAGTACGGAAATCGACTGTGCCCACATTTAAAGTATCCGTCATTCCCGGGGTAAATACCTGTGTAAAGGAAGCGCTGTCACTGCCATTGTCAGGGCCGGTGTAAGTATAATTAACCCAAAGAACATCCTTCCTGTCTATCCGGCCATCGTGTCTGGCAACAATGGTCAGGGGCGTAGGTCCCAGGCATATAGTGTCATTCTCCGGTTCGATCAGCCCTTTTATGCTCATATCGAAGGGTGAAAAACGCACAAGGAAAGCATCTGCATCTCCTGCATTATTTTGCTGATAACTTCCCGGTGTGGTAACATTTTTTGTGCTGTTGGTTGTACCCAACAGGTACAAAGCCCCACTCCTGTCTACGGCAACAGCGTTAGCTCCGTCAGATTCGATACCACCGTAATAAGTAGCCCACTTCCGGGTACCGGAGGAATCAAATTGTACCACAAAAGCATCATCCGGTCGGGTAGGTAGGTTCGGGGCTGCATTTAAGGTATCCTGATGAACCCCTTCCATTGCTATGGTAAAAGTGGAACTTCCATAGGCATTGGTGTTACCGGCAAAGTACACATTGCCGCGGTGGTCGCAGGCAATGCTTCTGCCGAAGGTAGCCCCATCTGACCCGTAATAAGTGCCCCAGTTCCGGGTTCCGTTGCTGCGGTTCATCTGCAGCAATACACCATTAAAATCAGTATGATTAGAATTGATGGTATAAGGTTGGTGACAACCCGGTGTAACAATAAAGCTATCGCTTATGGAATTCTGATTATATCCGCCTACATATACATGCCCGGAATTATCGATGGCCAATGCATTGGCATAGAAGTGCATATATGAGCCCCATTGTCTTACACCCTTGCTGTTAAATCTGGCCAGTATACCACCTGCACCGTTATAAAAGGCATCATCCAGTGTTCCCGGAGTCACCAGGCTGGGCGTGTTGTCAAAACCATAGCCGGCAATATACACATTGTTGCTGTCATCGCAGATCAGGGCTTCTATCACATCGCTTGAAGCAGAGCCATAGTAGGTAGCCCATTGGCGCTTCCCGGAACTGTCAAATTTCACAAGAATGCCATCTTGCGTACCGCCACCATATCGGGTCTGGAAGGCGCCGTTGGTTACCAGAGCATTAGTGGTTGAGGTGCTGGAGTCGGCATCTCCGGCTACATATACACTGCCCTCTCCGTCAGTAGCAATAGCCCAGAACTTGGTATTGGTTGTCGAAGCGCCGTAATAAGTCCCCCACTTTAAGGTGCCGTCATTATTAAACCGGGCCACAAATCCGTTGAACGGCAAAAAGGAATTATCATTTAAAGTCTCCTGGAAGCTACCCGGAGTAGCGATGCCATTTTCAGATACAGTAGAGCCTGCCAGGTACACATGTCCGAAACGGTCGCAACTTACAACGGAATACCATTCTGCACCCGGAAGTATAAAACCGTTACTGCTACCGCCGTAATAAGTGGCCCATTGCAATTTTCCGAGACTGTCAAACTTGGCCAGGTAGGCGTCATTCTCGCCGGCTGATAGTGTGGTTTGATAAGCGCCTGTAGTCGCTATCCGTGAAGGGCTGTATGTTTTCCCGGTTATATAAATAAATCCGGCGTTGTCAATAGCCATACTTTGTCCACCATCATCCAGTGCCCCGCCAAAATAGGTGGCCCATTCTACTGCCGGATCAATGACCAGGCTACCCTGATACGGATCGGTTTCAAATCCTAATCTGCGCCCGTTTAGTACATAGCGGCTGCGTACTTCCTTCCTGCTTCCTGCTTCATAGCTATAAGGAGCTTGTTCTGTTAAAGAAGCCAGAGCGGTGTTAACAACCAGTTCTCCTTTGTTTCCCAACTCCAGGCTGTGTGCTCCCTCATATTGCATCCTGATATCGGATACCCGGCCTCCCGGATGAACTACGAAATCATACTTCAACTGATTATCGTTTACATATAGCACCCAGTCTATTGAAGGATAAATATTCTTATAGGTAATTTTTTCGTAGGCTCTGACACCTGTTACGCCACCGGACGCTCCCCCTGTGTAGTAATTTAACTGCTGGTTTAGTGGTACCCCCCGATCAACAACGGCTCCGGCAGAAGTGCCTTCCAAGCTTATGTCAAGCCGTTGAATCGTAGTATTACCCCGTACCCGGTATTGCCGTGATCCGTTTAATCCTGATGTGGTCAGGGTATCATAGGTTTCCGGTTGTGCAAACTGATAATGCAGTTTCCCCTTGCCAATATATAGTGTCATTCTTCCCGATTGCATTGTAAAATCAATATCAGACCGTGGTTTTCCCTGCTGATCTTTAATCTGGCCTTTGTTTTCTATAAAAGAAAGAGCATTTTTTCCCGGGATCATTTCTTTGTATTCCCGCGCATCGGCCATTTGAACATATAGCATCAGCAATAAAAAAGCGTAACGTTTCATCATAATTGTTTTTATTATGGTTTAAAAATCAATATTTATTTCTGGTCGGCCTGACCCCGGAAATATATCTTAGCGTAAGAGCAACAAGTCTCCTTTCATAGAAAAGGGCGTATCGTTCAGGCCGGTTTTCATTTCAAGCTGGTAGATATAAGTTCCGGCGTCCAGTGGGCTGCCATTATAAGAGCCGTCCCATCCCTGGTCATAGCGGTAACTGGAAAAGACAGGCGCCCCCCAACGGTTAAAAATGACCAGTTTATAGTTATTTACGCTGCAGTTTGCCGGTATTCCCGGTAAGAACAGGTCGTTAATACCATCTCCGTTGGGCGAAAAAGCATTAGGCATTAATACCGGGCAGTTGCAGTATTGCCGGGTTATATATACGCTATCCGAAGCCGTGCATCCGGTGTTTTGAACCGTTACCCAATACAATCCGCTATCCTGTACTTGTATGGCTGCATCTGTGCTGCCGGTATTCCATAATATCTCCGACCCGGTGGCTGCCTTAGCTTTCAGCCATACAAAAGTCTCACGGTCTTCGTAGCAGATATTCCTGTCGGTGCCTAGATCCTGCGTTATATCTATTACAGATACATAAATGCTGTCGGCTATTGTACATCCCTGCTGTGTTGCCTGTACCCAGTATAATCCGGATTCGCTGACGGTAAATTTGTTTTCTCGGCTGCTGTCCGGCCATAATAGCTCCGCTCCGGGAATAGTTACTTCTAAGGTCACCGGCATTCCTTCACAGGACACCCTGTCGTTGCCCAGATACAAAGAGAAGGATACCTCTTTTACAATAAAGGTATCGCGATGAAATACACAAGGGGACGAGCTGAAATATTGCAATGCATATATCCCTGGCACCAGGGCCTCAAGAACCGGAGTAGTATCCGTACCCATTCGCATAAAGTTGCTGCCCACAGTCCGCACCATCCAATGATAGTCGGTACCGGCGGTATCGCCGGGAACTAACAGGGCAGCACGATTAAAGCACAGAGGTACCTCCCGTACTACGGAGGCTGTGTCGTATATCACTACCGGCACCTCATTCGGAAATTGTTTATCCACTGCCGTGAGCCCGATTGAGTAGTCCGCTTCCAAAAAGGACAAACGGATACTCAGCAGCTCCAACCCGCTTCCGGCTCCCAATACATTCGGTTGCTGTATCACAGCCCCGGTGGAACTGGTATTAAAGAACCGGGTGGAATCCTGAAAACAATGCATAAGATATATTTTCCCGTCAGGAGCTAAACGCAATGGTGCATCATATTCATAACCGGTGGAATTGTTAATGGTTAACAGGTTCAGGGGGTTATTGAGCGCTGTCAAATCGAACTGGAGTAACCCGGCAAGGCCCGAAGTGTAAAGAACTTTACTATTAGGAGAAAAAGCTATGTAGCGGGACTCCTGGGCATTGAGTGATACATCATTGGAGAACTTTCCCGTTGTCGCATCAAAATTACTGAGCTGTACCTGGAAGAAATTGGCTACAGCCGCTTTTGTTCCATCGGGAGATACATCAAGTTCTCCCACCCGTGGGTCATTCAAGGCACCCAGGGTTGATTCTACCGGGGCGGCAGCCACCCCGCGTGTGTCAATTTTAAAAGCTTTATACCGGCCGTTGGATCCATAACCCAATAACCAGTAAGCGCAATCTGTTGCAGTCACAGCATGCAGGTTGCCGGACATCTCTTCGCTTATCAATACACCACGGTATCCGGTATCGACATCACCCAATCCCTTATTTAGCTCCATATCTACCACGGTTCCATACAGCTTGCCTTGCCATCTTTCAGCGTACAAACCATTTGATGATAAGCTATAAATGTATGGGATGCAGAAAATGTAGTATTTATGGCTGCTACCCGGCATGGGTACGATAACCACGCCATCAAAATTATAGCTGGATTGGGCAAATACAGGTTCGACAAAGTAAGTATTGGCCGCCATATTGCCACTGTTGTTTATATCACGGCCCTGAGGCATGATATTGTTATTGCGGTCCCATATAATATTACCGTCCGTATAAAACAGCAGGTTGCCCTGCGCATCGCAAACGGAAGCGCTGCCTTTTTCATGTTGAAAGCTCTGCCAGGGGAGATAATCTATTGATTTAGGTACGGAACCATTGAAATCTATTCCTTCTTTGTAATTAATCCATATATTATTTTCTTTCCGGGCATAACTTTGTGCATGGGCTGTTCCTGTAAAGCTTAATCCTGTTATATACAAGCAAAATAATAACCGTTGGATGGACAAAAACATTGAATTAAAAAATTTATCTTTATAAGCAGCTATGATACAATCTTTATCGAAATTCACTCTGAGCCTGCATTTGCAGCAGGCGAGTGATGACAATATTACTAACTCCTTTTTGGCCCGGCAATAGACAAACTACCTAATTTTGAAATTGAGTAGTTTATACATACCTTTAGCTATACTGAATCTATCTTAAAATCAAATATGCGTAGTGCCGCTATATGGTTGTTGTTTTGCCTGCTTCCTCTAATTGCCTGCAATGAGCAGAAAGGAAAGGAGCCGGAAAGGAGTATATCACAAAAAGATGCCACTCCGGCAGAATCGCACGAAGCGGGTGAAATAACTACAGGTAGGGATACGGCGGAGATTGACCGGCTTATTACACTCGGGGCGGATTTTGTGGATAGTTATACAGACAGTGCCATTTTTTATTTTCTTGAAGTAGCACGTTCGTCTCAACAAATAGGCTATCCGGAAGGAGAGGCAAGCGCTTATAACAATCTTTCATTTTGTTATGCTAAGAAAAAATCTGATAGCGCTAAAATATATTCCCGTCGGTTCGAGGAGGTATTGCCATTAATTCCCAGCCCGTCATATAATCACCTCCGGCATAAAGAATTATTAGCATACAAATACAAAAGCCTGGCAGCCCGGCAATACGAAGCAACAAACTATGATTTGGCTTCTGCCTTTTATCTAAAGGCTATAACCATATTAGGTAAACCCAGCAAAGCCAACTACAGCATATTAACAATATCTTATGCAGGTTTAGGTGCTATAGCAGGCAGACTCTCCAATCCAGAAAGAGCGGCAGGCTATTTCAGGCAGGCGGGCCAACTGGCTGTGGCTTTTAATGATATACCTCTGCTTATTTTAGTAAAGGCTAATATTGCAACCCTATGGATGGATAAAGAAGAATACGCCAAAGCTAAGAAAACTGCTCTGGAAGCACTTACCCTGGAGGAGAAGACTGGCGATACGCTTAGCTACAGGAGTAACCTGGCTAATACAATGGCTATATGCCTCATTCAGGAAGGGAAGCCCGGGGAAGCTATGCTGTACAGCAATATGGTAATGCAAGCCGCTGAGCATTTCCAAACTGCCGAAAAGAAAATTGCTGCACATTATATATTAGGCTATAATTATGTCCAGCTCGGACAATACGAAGTGGCAATAAAGCACTTGCTTAAGGGGCTGGCAATTGCAGAACCCCGGCACATTATTGATAATATAACCAATTCTTATGGTCAGTTAGCTGTTGCTTACGAAAAACTGGGAGAGTATGAGCATGCCTTGTTTTATCAGAAAAAGTATGTATCGCTTCGGGACAGCCTTCTGGGGCATGAGAATGCAGCCCGGATTGCTGAGATAGATACGCGCTACAGAGTAGCACAGAAAGACAAACTATTAACTCAAAAAGATAAGGCTCTTTTGCTGAACGAGCTTAAAATGTCGAGCCAGCAGAAAGAAATGTATCTCTGGATCGGTGCTTCGGTGGTAAGTATCCTGCTACTTTTGATACTGCTGATCCACAGGCGGAGTAAGATTAATATAACCCGGCTTAAAGCCACCCTTGCAGGAGAAGAAAGGGAGCGACGTCGGATGGCACAGGAGCTACATGATGGTATTGTAAGTCGTCTGTCCATTATTAAAATGAATTTTAGCGCATTATCTCTACAATACCAGAGCAGGCAGGATGCCTCCGATTTAATGGATGTTGTTGATCAGCTGGAGCAAAGTATCCTGGAGTTACGAACTACTTCGCATAATCTTTTACCTAAAGTACTGCAACAGGCCGGTTTGAGTGAATCAGTAAGAATTTACTGTGAAAAAACGCAAAGTATTTCTTCCCTTAATATTGAGTTTCAATTATTAGGTGCATTACCTCCCTTAACAGACGACTTCCAGCTTAATGTGTACCGGATCATCCAGGAACTGATCAATAATATCCTTAAGCATTCAAATGCAACCCATGCGCTTATTCAATTTCAGGTCAGAGGCCAATACTTGTCCATAACCATTGATGATAATGGTAGCATACATCACCCTGCTGACGGACAGGCCAATCATCCGGGTATAGGTATGCAAAACCTACAAGACAGGGTTCATTTCCTGCATGGCAGCATGGAAATTGAACGGGGAAAGGGCACGTCCGTGTATTTGGAATTTGATCTCAAAAAATTCATCAGGAAAAGATAGTTCCCACTGTATTACATTCCGGCCCTGCTATTTTTAGCAAAATATTTTTCGGACTATGGATGGAATTTGATTATTTTGATTAAAAATAATACGGATGGATACTATAAGTGTGGCCATTGCTGATGATCACCCTTTGGTGGCATCGGGAATTAGTAATTTATTGCGTGCTAATCCCCGTTTTGTTATACATGCTATGTATAATAGTGGAACGGAATTGCTTGAAGGATTAGTTAAAAAGCAACCGGATGTTCTGCTTTTGGATATGCATTTTCCCGATACCACTGGAAACGAGCTTATGCGTGTTATTGCTGTAGAATACCAGAACTTAAAGGTTCTGGTGATCTCCAGTATAGATAATATTTATGATATAAAAGACATGATACAAAACGGGTGCTGCGGCTATGTGCTAAAAAGCGCAACACTTGAGGTGCTTACCGAAGCTATTGAAACGGTTTATAAGGGAGAGCAGTTTCTTGAACCTGCAATTAAAGAGCAATTATTGCAATCGGTACTGAATAATTCACCTAAGGTAACAGATTATAAATTAACACAACGCGAACAAACAATACTGGAATTGCTTTCTCATGGAAAAACCAATAATGAAATGGCCGCCGAGCTTTTCCTGAGCCATCGTACTATAGAAAACCATCGCTTATCCTTATACCAGAAGCTTGGTGTACGTAATTCGGCTGAGCTGATTCGTACAGCATTACAACAAGGATTGTTAAAGTAATTCATAACAATTGCCGAAAGCAATAAAATAAAACTGTGAAACAAATATGTACTTATTGGGTAACCAAAGTGAAGGTTGCCATACTTATATTGACACTTTTATTGTAAAAATCTTTGATTTTCCGGAACCGGTTATTAATATAAAAATAGTAGAATTAGGACTTGCCGGCAGCTTTAGTTATAGTAGCTATCCGTGGCTTCTTAACGGGGAAATAATAGCCGGAGCCTATACTGTTTCGAAAAACGGAGATTACCAGGTTTGTTGTTAGTAATGAAGCGGGCGATACATCGGGTATTTATAAAGTTACCAATGTTGATAATCCTGTTGTTACAGATCCCGGTATCATAAAGGAGCAGATAAAGATTTATCCTAACCAGGCTACTGATGCAGTCCACATTCCATCACCGGTGAAAGTGAGCCCCAGCTTACCGATATAGCCGGCAGATTGGTGAGTGAAGGAAAAATTAGGTGTCCATAACCTGTCTTTAAAAGGCTTGTCTGATGAAGTATACTTACTGCGGATAACAGAAGCGGAAGGGCTGCTCATTAAGGCGGAGGAGGTAATAAAGAGATGAATCTAAGCCAAAGAGGCTGTCTAGAAAGTGCATCAATTTCACACAAAGAAACAAGATTACAAAGGCCACTATGTAAAAGTATTTAATGTAAATCTCTGTTTTGTAGTTTTCTTCGTTCACTTTGCCTGAAACAAGCTTATAAAAAAGAAAATTATAGTTTTG
>JBEBVI010000129.1:0-10181 GCA_040392805.1 Taibaiella helva | reverse complement strand
ACACAATTTTATCTGGTTTCTGAAAATTCAATATTGCCATTTGGAAATTTTGAAAGTATTTGAATAATATTTTTTATATAGATAAAATACTTTAGCTCTTCCGGTAAGAAGAGCTAAAGTATTCATTTTATTTAGAATACAACTCAACGATAAGTTGTTCCTTAATGTTTTCCGGTATGCTTTCTCTTTCAGGAAGCGCTATGAAAGTTCCTTTTGCTTCTTTTTCATTGAAGTCAAGCCAGTTAATAGCCGGGTTTTTACCTTTAAGATTGGCTATTATAGAATTGTTGGCTTTAGATTTCGGCTTCAGTTCAATTACATCGCCTGGCTTCAGAGAATAGGAGGGGATATTTACAGATGCACCGTTTACCAGTATGTGCTTATGGGATACCAGCTGACGTGCAGCGCTGCGGGTAGGGGCAATGCCTAAACGGTATACGGTATTATCAAGACGTGCTTCGAGCAGCTTCATCAGGTTTTCACCGGTTGATCCTTTACGGCGGGAAGCCTCCTGGTAAGTATTGGCAAACTGACGCTCCAATACGAGATAAGTATATTTTGCTTTTTGTTTTTCTTTAAGCTGGATCGCGTATTCGCTCGGTGTTTTACGTTTGCGGTTCGCCCCATGCATTCCCGGAGGGTTGCTGTTTTTGCTTAAATTTTTACCTGAACCCAAGATAGGCTCGCCGAAGATGCGGCAGATTTTGTTTTTTGGACCTGTGTAACGTGCCATTTTATATTTATTAATTCGGTTTTTAACAATTCCGCCGCTTCATATAAAAACCGGAAATCGGAAGCGCCGGATAATAATACTTATTGCTATTTAACTTAACTGCACAGGCTGCATAGCTGCGGCCTGTGCTTTATTATTTTATGGATATAATTATTGTAATTAAACTCTTCTTTTCTTCGGAGGGCGGCATCCGTTATGTGGCATTGGCGTGATATCTTTAATAGATGTCACTTCTATACCACTGTTGGACACAGAACGTATAGCGCCTTCACGACCGGAGCCGGGGCCTTTTACGTATACATCCGCTTTCTTCATACCGGCGTCTAAAGCTACTTTAGCCGCATCTGCTGCTGCTTGTTGTGCAGCGTATGGTGTGTTTTTCTTAGAACCGCGGAATCCCATTTTGCCTGCTGATGACCAGCTAATAACCTGTCCCTGCTTATTCGTAAAGCTAATAATGATGTTGTTGAAAGTAGCGCTGATATGCACATCTCCGTGCGCATCTACTTTGGCTACCCGTTTTTTGGCTGCCGCTTTCGCTGAGCCTGCTTTTGCCTTTGCCATTTAAAAATTATAAAGGTAATCTGTTAATAAATATACTTAGCTATTTGCTAAGCTGCATCATCCCTAACCTGCCAAGAAGTAAAAAATAAGGCTCCGGAAGTTATGCACTTGTATGTCCGAATTACTTCTTTGGCGCTTTTTTCTTACCCGCAACAGTTTTACGCTTGCCTTTACGTGTACGACTGTTGGTACGTGTGCGTTGTCCGCGTAAGGGTAATCCTTTACGGTGACGAAGACCACGGTAGCAAGCTATATCCATAAGGCGTTTGATGTTCATTTGCACTTCAGAGCGCAATTGTCCTTCTACCTTAAATTCACTGTTAATGATATTACGGATTGCCGCCTGCTCATCATCGTTCCACTCACTCACCTTCTTATTTACATCTATTGAAGATTTATGTAAGATGTAGCGAGCGGTGCTACGCCCGATACCGAAGATGTACGTGAGGCCAATTTCACCACGTTTGTTTTTGGGAAGATCAATACCAGCTATACGAGCCATTTATTCTGATTTTAGATTTTAAGTTTCTACCTGGGGAGCCTAACCGTTACGAAATATAAGGTTATCATCCAATGTCATTAATTACCCCTGGCGTTGTTTAAAACGAGGGTTCTTTTTGTTAATGACAAATAATACGCCTTTCCGGCGCACGATTTTACAATCTGCGCTACGTTTTTTAATGGCTGCACGAACTTTCATTTTATTGCCTGTTTTATTTTATTTTATTTATTAAAAAGTAAAATTATTTGTCTCTCTACTTGTACCTGTATATGATCCGGCCCCTTGATAAGTCGTAAGGGCTCATTTCCACCCCTACTTTATCACCCGGAAGTATACGTATATAGTGCATGCGCATTTTGCCGGAAATGGTTGCCAATATTTCATGACCATTTTCCAGACGCACCCGGAACATAGCATTGGACAACGCTTCTACTATATTGCCGTCTTGTTTGATGAGAGACTGTTTTGCCATATTTTACAAAAGGACTGCAAATGTAGGCAGATTTTTCTGAATATCAAAAAAAGTTTATTAAGAATACGCATAAATCCTTAACAGGAGGTTAAGAAGAGGGGAGTTAAGCGTATTACAGACCGGCCACTCTTTAGGCAGATAGGCAAATATAGGTAAAGTTTCTTTTCCGGAATCTTATGGAATTAAATTCTTCCGGCACCGTGCAAAGTATGTCCTCTTTTTTGAACCGGGGTTCTTTCCGGGGCTTAATAAAAAAATAAGGTAGTGTCATAAATAGGTTGGGGACGCATTTATTTATATTCCTCTTTTAAATTCATTATAAACGTACATCGGATTTGACCATAAGAGTCATGGTGGCCCCCGCCCCACCATTTCTACGCTTTTATATGCAATTTCCCTTATGTGGGTTGCCGGGTGTGTCTCAGAGAGGAAAATTGTTTTGTTGTGTGGAATGAGATTACCTGGCGGTGAGAAAAGTTGCGGGTCGATGCCTGCAATGACACTTGTGAGATGAGGGAAAGGAAACTGTTAGAAAGAAAACATAAAATAGTGCGACAAATATTATGTTCTAATGGATCAACTCATCTGTGACACTACCAAAAATAATTCTTCCGGCGTTCATTCATGCGGGTTTTGCCCCCTCTTGGATTTCGGATCGGAAGATCGTTTACAGTTCCGGATGTTGACTTTTGAAATTTTTCCTGGATCCGGGCTGTAAAACGGGTTTCCCGGAAAAATCTTACTTTTACACTCTTGAAAAACTACATATATATGAATAAGAAAATTCTGTTCCTTACGGCGGGAATGGTAATGGCGACCGTTTCTTTTGCGCAGAAAGATAAATTAAAGGAAGCGACCAAAGAGCTGCAAAAAGCACAAACCGAGAAAGCAAAACCGGATGAAGCGGCAGCTATTGCGGCTTATCAGAAGGCAAAAGAGGCGATTGATGCTGCTGTAGCCCATCCGGATACCAAGGATAATGCCAAGACATGGTTCACCAAAGCGGGTATATATATAGGTATGCAGGAGTTTTCTGCCCTTAATGCAGATCTTCCTTACAGGGAAGGACTCGCTGCCTTAAAAAAGGCTTTTGAGCTGGATAAGAAACTGGAATCTGATGACCAGACCCCTGCTATGCTGGCAAACAGTGCCTTTTACTCTTATAACGACGGTATACAAACGTATAATAATGCCCGTTACGGCGAGGCATTTGAACGTTTTAAGGCTGGGGCTGAATTGCTGGGGCCGGATAAAGACAAGCGCTTTATGCTGATGCCGATCATAGACACGATCCGTGCACAAACCGGTATGTTTATGGGGTATACTGCCTTTTACGATGAAAAATACAATGATGCCGTAACAATACTGGAACCTTTAAAGAACAGTCCTTATTTACAGGAAGAGTCTAATATTTACCTGATCCTTTCCATGGCTTATGAAAAGCTAGGCAAAAAAGAGCAATCGCTTGCCGTACTGCAGGAAGGAAAGAAGAAATTCCCGGGAGATAAAAACCTGGCTAATGCCGAATTGAACCATTATATCAATTCCGGTAACCTGGATCAGATGATCGCCAAACTGGAAGAAGCAATTGCCCAGGAGCCTTCTAATGCGGATCTGTATCTTAATTTAGGAATTATATACGGAGGTATGGCTTACCCCGGGCAGGGAAAACCGGCTCCTGCCAATGCTGCTGAACTGGGTAAAAAAGCGGAAGATGCGTATACTAAGGCTGCATCGCTGGACCCGGAGAATGCATCGGTTAACTACCAGTTAGGGGCTTTTTATTACAACCAGGCGGCTGATATCAACGGGCAGATGGCGCAGTTAGGCACTTCGAAGGCAGAGCAGGTAAAGTATAATGAAATGCTGGCTCAGCGTGATGCCCTTTTTGATAAAGCTTTACCGGCACTGGAGAAGAGCAGCAGGCTATTCGGGGCAAAAGAAAAGAATCTTGTAGGGGAAGAAAAGAGATTGTACTACGATTGCCTGAAAGCGCTGCGGGAAATGTACGTAATACTGGATAAAACGGAAAAAGCAAGTGCGCTCCGGGCAAAAATGGAGCAACTGAACCGTTGATCTTTTTTACCAGGTATGACACAGTTACCAGGTAAAAAGCTTAAAGGCGGATTTTCAGATCCGTCTTTTTTTTATGGCTGTTTTCCCAGAAGTACACCCATCTGGTTACCTCGTTATAAGTGCTGATACCCTGCTGCTGGCCGTGAAGCCGTAAGTAGTCATCGTACAGGGAAGAGGTGATGCGGCGGAATACGCTCTGGTATTTTTTTTGCATGGCCCTTAATACATTCATGTCCTCCCGGCTTTGGTCATTGAGGCGGTCGTATATTGCTTTTGCCATCAGACTGTCCCTGGCTTTCAGGTCGGAGAAGGCATACAGGAAAAGATTGAAATAGGCGGAATAGCGAAAGGCCGGATCGGCACTCTGCGCACACAGGATATAAGCTATGAAATTAGCCTCGTCTTCTGCGGCTATTCCCAGCTGATGGGCCATTTCGTGGCTGATGACAAAAGGATGCATAAATGGGGGAATAAACCCATTGAACTGGGCTTCGCCGGAAAAAGGGTTATAATAGCCCTGTATACCTAAATAATTGAGCATATAGCCCAGTGTTGTCTGTTTCACTTTGAGGCGGGGTGTCCGGGGGCCGGCCCACTCCCTGTATTCGGCATCCGCTCTTTTATTGACATAGCGGAGCGGGGGGAACAGGGTAATGCCGGGGCGTTCATCGTTCATGCGACTGACCAGCTCTTCATTTAGCCGGATCAGCGCTTCGTTGTTCCAGGTGACCTGTGTGGTGTTCAGGTGCCCGGACAGGGGGCTGCGTGCATAATTGCCTCCCCAGAGAATGAGAAAGAGCAGGTATAAAATTGCCGGTAAAGTGCCGAGCCGGATCAGATCAATATATAGTTCATTTTTATTTTTCCTGATGGTAAATAAGAAATAGAACAACCTGACTAATAGGGACAGCAATGCTAATAATAATGCCAGGTAGAAAAAATCGCCTATACTTATCGCTGTTCCATTTAATACGAAGCTTCGGAAACGCTGCAGCGGAACGAAAATATTACTGATATAAAAATCCAGGAAGGGTGGGTAATGGACCAATGCATAAGATAATACAATGATAGATGACAACAATAATCCTAATATAATTAGTCGAAGGCGGATGGCGTTCATGCTACAATAACGAAATTATGATGTTCCGGTGAAAGAATGGGATAATAAACGTGTTTGGATACAACAACCTAAATTAGCTAACTTTACTGATTATGACGACAGCAGGTGGGGTAAAATTTGTTTTTATTACGTTATTAAGTTTTGGATGGATACGGGGTAATGCCCAGTTTACCAGTATTGATATTGGCATTAATGGCCTCACCTGTTCGCAATGTTCGAGAAGTGTGGAAATGGAATTACGTAAACTTGGATTTCTGAAAAGTATTCAAATGGATCTGGAGCACACCAGTGCCGTTTTGGCTTTAAAGGAAGATGCTTATGCAGACATTGCAGCTGTTGCAAGGGCTGTGCGGGATGCGGGGTTTTCAGTGCGGTATTTAAAAGCGAGGCTGAAAGACAGCATGTTTTTTGCGGGGAGTGGTAACTGCAGATCATTGCAGGGGGATGCTTATTTTATATTGAATGCGTCGGAAGATCATAAGCGATCCGATGTGGTTCAGTTTATAGGAAAAGATTTTATGCCTAAGCCAATGCTGAAGCAGTATCATGTGCCTCCGGTGGCAAAGACGTTATGTCCGGGTAAACGGATTTATTCGATAATCGTGCTGAAGGAGTAAAAAAAGTAATAACACTGAAGTGGTTCCGGTTTGATTTTAATTGATAATATCAGATATTCCTTTTAAAAGGTGAGATGTAGTCCTCTTTTATTCATATTCTTGCTTGCCGGGCAACTGGACGCCCAGGAACTTTACCCACTCAGTGAGCCGGCAAGTACGATGCCTAAAGGTGTGTTGGGCGTCCGTTTGTTTTCCGAAACCTACAAAGAAGTAAATCAATGGCGGAATATGACAGGGCTCCGTTTCATGTACGGACTCACGCCCAGGTTTTCTGTTTATCTTACCGGTATAGCTTCTAATCATCATGGGGAGAAGATGCCTGTAGAGTTTCCTTTTCATAATACGCCTGAGCGGGGCGCTTATTATCCTTATAAGTTTAACGGTGTGCACCTGTATGGCAAATACCGGTTCCTTACCATTGACCGGCAACAGGAGCACTTACGTATGGCGGCTTATGCAGAAGGTACCTGGGTAAAAACCACGCATCACGAAACAGAGCCCGACCTGATGATGGGGGATAACTCAGGAGCCGGAGCAGGGTGGATCGGGACTTATTTGTACCGTAAGTTTGCAGTTTCCGCAACTGTGGGCGCTATCTTTCCCCTGTCATATTCGGGTGATTCGCCTGATCCTATACCGACATTACCGGATGTGCCGGTGAAAATCCAATACGGAAAAGCATTAACCTATAGCCTGTCTTTCGGCTATTTGTTATTTCCCCGTCAGTATGAGAGCTATGATCAGCCCAATATTAACTTGTACCTTGAATTAAGAGGTAAAGCCTTTGATGTGGCTCAGGCATGGGTATTTTACGGTACGCCCAGGTCTTACCTTCTGGCAACAGAAAGATACCCGCCAGCATTGCAGAAAGGCTATTATGTTGATATAAGCCCGGGACTTCAGCTTATTTTACGGTCCAATCTGCGTTTCGACTTTTCCGTTACTTTCAGTACATTGGGCACTTCTTACGCCCGCTTATACCCGGTTTATAATATCGGTATCCAGCGTTATTTCTTCCCGGGAGAGAGATCGAAATAGAAATTGCGGACGCCTGTTGACTTTGGAGAAATAAAGATGGCGGAAGCTCTGAAACTACCGGCAATGATCAATTCTTTCTGATTCCTATTTGTGCCAGATTATCCAAATGATTCCTGTGCCATCCTGTTGCTGCAATATAAAAAGGCTGATCCTGAAGTATACTGTCCGTCCAGATCATATAGAAGGGATAAATTTCCTGGGAATTACTTGATCCCCTGGGCATTTTAATATGTTCGAAGATACCTGGCCGGGCGCTATTTGCTCCATTTCAGGAATCAATAATTCCTTGCTATATTCATAGGCCTGTTTATGGTCGGAGATCATGCGGTAATTTATTTCCTGACCATTTCGGATGAAGAAGGAAAGGGTTGCAAAATGGAGAAAATATCTGAGCAGTAGATTAAGAGCCAGGGTCATTAAGGAAATGTGGCACTCTGTTCCAGATGGTATAGAGGTTGGATCAAGCTGATGGAAGCAGGCCGGGCACAGCCTGCGACAAAATACCGGATAGTGAGATTGTGAAAAGTAATAAAAGAAGAATGCAGAACAATAAGAAGCAAAGCCAAATTATTTTACGGGCATTACAATGTTCCTGCATTCAAATTTCCCATGATTTGGAAAATTCTTTATTCTGGAATGCTTCTGCCAGCCCGGTGATCTGTTTCAGTCTTAATACTTCATCCGGATCCATACCTAACTCTTCGCTGACCCGTTTGTCAGACCAGTCGTTCCTCTTAAGCAAGGTCACTAGTTTAGCGGATAATTCTACCTGGTGTGTACCCCGTGCCATATTATGCCTCACGGTGGAGGCTACCCGGTTTTCCATAGACTTATTCAGGCTGGAAACGGGGAGGTAGCCCTTTAGCTTTTCCCTGATGTCCGGTGTGTTTTTGCATACTGCAGTACGATGAAAACCATCTACCACGACCCAGTTCTGTTCCTTTTTTTCTGAAGCTACCACTACGGGCATCGTGAGCCCGTCTTTTCGTATGGAAAGCTCCAGCAGCTTCATCTCCGGAGGCGCGACTTTGTTAGGGTTGTAATCATTGCCTTCTACATTGTCTAAGGGGACAAGCTGTACATTCAGGGCTGGGATATCCAGCCCGAGGAAGTCATATAATTGCTGGGTGACCTTATTGAAGATCGCTATTTTTTCTTCAAAGGGGGCGTTTTTATTCTGTTTCAGTATTTGTGCTATCATGTATATAGTTAGGGATTTTTAAGAATATATTCAATTGCTTTTCCATTTCGCCTTTAGTTTGTGTAAAGGAAAGACCTTTGCACCAATAGTCGTTTTTAAGCAACACTTTACAGATACGCCGCCACGAGGGAGCTTTGCGCTGCGCCTCCAGCTGCGGGTCTGCAGTTTGAGGAATATCATACTCAAAACCATGTGCCCGCCAGTAGTCCATAAATTTATCAATTTTTTTCAGGTAATGTGCTTTCATATAAGGGGGCATGGTATCCAGCAGGAAATGAGTGTAGCTCTTATAGGTATGTCCCTGTGGCAGGTATATACGGAAATTGCCGAATACCGACCGGTTGTTTTCGGAATAGCGATTCCCAAAATTGGCACCTTCCACGCGATTCACCACTTTTGTCCAGGTTTCAGGCTCCAGTATCTTATACAGATATAAGCCCTTACGCTGATCATCGCCATAAGGCTGGCAAAGGCGCATCTGCGACAGGGGTACGCCGGCAAGGTACATCAGGTCATATACTTTGTTGTAATCGTAGCCGTATCTCCCGTTGGCGATCCAGATGTCTTTTGCGCCCCAGTCATACAAAGGATAAAAATTGTAGAGATGATGTGCCATACCTGTGCTCCATTGCTTAAGCCGGTAACGTCTTTTCGATGTGTTGGCAATGGTACGGTAGCGGTTGTAACTTTCATCGGTACGTATACCTACCAGGCAGGCTGCTTTTTGTTTTTGAGCAAACCATTTTCCAAATGCGACGGTAAATTCTTCAAACTCCATTCCTTTCCTGAAAAAGGGAAAATATTCCGGGTCTTTTATCACGGAAGGATGATCGGGATATTCGCGGACCCAGGCATGGCGTTTGTCCTGATCCCAGCAGATCCAGTGCGGCTGGTATTGGCTTACGGCATTGCGCAGGTGGAGCGGCAGGCATATCCAGTAAGCCTTTACTTCCGGCCGCGATACCATACGCATCACATAGTCTACCGTATGACGGTACTGGGCTTCCAGGTCAATGATCAGGACATCTACGGGCAGCTTACCGTGTCTCCGGGCAGCTTCAATCGCCATGTTGAGCATGACGCCACTATCTTTGCCGCCGCTGAAGGAAATATAAACTTTATCAAAGTTGGAGTAGATAAAATCGAAACGGGCTACTGCTGCCTCATAAACCGAAATGTTTTTATACTTTTTAGACATGTTTACAGGAGGATTAAACAGGTAAAAAAGAAAGGAGCAGCTTCCGGTGTAAGATGTTTTTATACTGAAAAAGGTGATCCATCATTATTAAAATTAAGACGTACGCTTTTATTGATAGTGAATGATGTAGCACAATTTACAATATCATTTTGAATATGCCAATAATATAAATAATGAAATGCAGGAAAACCTAGTTACTCTTATAAGTTATTGACAGCTGGAACCAGGGAAAATTTCCACTGCTTCACTAATTGCTGTATGTTTCGAAATGTGTTTGCCCAGGTATGATTTTGGGAAGGCCCGGTCCGGGTTGTCCAAATGCTAAGTCAAAAGAAGGGAGTAAGAAAATTATAATGCGTATAAGCTTGCAATTATATAAAAACAATATTCTGACCATATTCTTATTTCATGTTTCTAAAAACAGTACCTGAATAGCGCAATTACCCAAGGCAATAAAATAAAAATGCGAAACTGAAAGTTTTACTTAGTAACGGTGTTAAAATACCTTCCCCATTTCTAAGCTTGGGAGATGCCTCCACTCCGGTACCAATGACAAGTATTATAACTTGTTCATTACCAGCTTCAATTTTTGGGCTGGCCAAAAATAAAAAACTCGGCATGACGGTACTTACTTCGACACTGCTCAGTACAAGTGAGGAA
>JBEBVI010000128.1:0-10187 GCA_040392805.1 Taibaiella helva | reverse complement strand
CTGTATGGAGGTGATGATCCCGTTATTATTGCCGGCGCTGAAGGTAATATCGGCATTTATTTTTTCCGACATTTCGCTGACAATATGCAGTCCGTAGCCGAAGGTGCCGCTTTCGATCGGCCCTCCTTTCAGAACGGTATTCAATTGAGCTATGTCTGCCCGCTCTGCCGAAGTATTTTTTATAGTTATCCTGTCGTTTTCTGCAGATAGCTCAATGGCTGTATTGGCCGCACTGTATCTGACGGCATTCTGCAACAGGTTGCGTATAATAATGCTAAGGAAGTTTTCATCGGTAGTGACCGTATAAGATGCCGGAACCTTATTAAAAAACCAGATGCCTTTTTCATCCGACTGATTCCTGATCAGCTCTGTTTCTTTGTTTAAAAGCTGGCTTAACCTGATTTTGTGGTATTCCGGCTTAAAATTCTGCATCTGGCTTTTGCTCCATGTTAAGAGGTCTTCCATGGTGTTCAGAAGGTTAGCGGTATCGGCAGTGAATTTCTCCTGGTAAGTTAGACGTGCGTCTTCGGTAAACAGGCCGGGATTTTCCTTTTGCAATCTCAGGAACTGGGCTACACGGCTTATCGGTGTACGCAGGTCGTGGCTGAGGATGCCGAATAGCTTGGCTTTGGTATCGTTGGCCACAGCCAGTTGTGCATTGAGCCGGTCAAGCTCCAGGTTCCGTTCGTTTAATGCCCGGTTCAGCCGGCCCTTATTTTTATACAGGCGGAATAACAGTATAAGCACTAAAGAAAGGGTAATTAATCCTACCATCAGCATCAACCTTAGCCGGCTGGCATTCCGGAGCTCTATTTCTTTGACCTTGTTTTTATTGTTTAAAACAATAATTTCATTTTCTTTTTCTTTGGTGT
Organism: Taibaiella helva; assembly: GCA_040392805.1. Taxonomy (GTDB): domain Bacteria; phylum Bacteroidota; class Bacteroidia; order Chitinophagales; family Chitinophagaceae; genus Taibaiella; species Taibaiella helvus_B. The sequence goes on along the minus strand of JBEBVI010000128.1, from coordinate 9,315 downwards.
TATGCTGTATCTCCAGGTCAGCTACATTTTTAGCCAGTGTTTCGGCATTGAAGGAGTCTTTTTCCATGATCGCTGCTTCATAATATTCTGCAGCTTTTGCCAGGTTGCCTTTTGCCTTGTAAGATTTGGCGATATATATGAGGCATTCTATATAATTTCCTTTGCTCAGTGATCTGCTGATCTTTGAAGATTCTTCCAGTAACCGGATGGCTTTATCGTACTGTCCTGAAAAGTAAGCATATCTTCCCTGTACATTCTGCACCTGGTGCATCAGGAAAGGCGAGTGGCTTAAGGCGGCAATGGAATCGCTTCGCCTGATATAGGGATATGCGGTTTTAAGGTCGCCCTTGTTCATATAGTATTGGCCTATGGTCAGGGCAGAAGTAACAAATTCGGAGGGACTGCCCTTATTGGGATCTAATGGTTTTTGAATGATGGTTTCATAATATCTCAGCGCGGTATCGATATTGCTCAGTTCACTTTCTGCCGTATAAGCATCGACAAATGCCGACAGGTAGCGTAGCTCCAGCATGGTTGATGAAGCGGTATAAGGATGTCCTTTTCTTAGCGCCTGTATGCCTTTCTGATAAAGTTGCGTGTTGAAGCAGATTTTGTACAGCTGGTATTGGTTAAAAGCGTATTCTTTCCTGACACGGTTGTCGGTAGTGGTATCCAATAACCTCTGGCCACTTTCAATACCTTTGATCAGGTATTCCTGTGCTGTATTGTAATAAGAGCGGTAGAAGTAATAGATACCCAGTCCATAGCAGGCCCGTGCCCGTGTAAGGTCGTCTGTAGTGGTGTCACCAATGGACTGCACGATTTCTTTATATTTGTCCGCAGCATCATACTTCTGTTGTTGCACGTAGATGCTCATCAGCGATATATTGGCCCATACCATATAGTAGGGATTGCCCGATTGAGCGCTCAGGTCCGCACTTTTTTCGAAGTAATAGAGCGAGCTGTCGAACTGCTGCAGGTTGTAATAGCCCATTCCCAGGGTCAAGGTAAAGAATGCTCTGGATTTCACGTCCTCCGTCTTTGCCAGTTGCAGGCCGCTGAATGCATACCGCAGCGCTTTACCGAAATCTTCCGCTATATTGACCCTCGCTCCCATCGCAGCATTGCATTGCTCCTTAAGTGCATCTATCCGTCTGGTATATTCAGCGTCCTCCTGCTGTGCTGCCGGTTGCGCATACAGAGCCATATGGGCCGTCAGCGCAACAGTGATTAAGAGAAAGATGTATTTTCGTTTATGGTTGATGACCGGCATTATGTAGAGTGAAAAGTTAAAAGTGAAAAACCAAAAATTGATGTGTGGGTATTAGGGATGGTCTATAGTGGAGGTGGATTACCAGGTGTTGCCGGCATTGACCAATTTTCCCGGTCTGGCGATGACAAGCTGCCGGTTGGTAGTAGCACATAAAATACAGGTATGGCACGGTGCAGCTGCATGGCCTGCCTATAGGTTTTATGAATGCTGTCAGAAAACAGAAAAAATTTTACTTTGGATAAGCCGGGTATGGAGGTATATGTTGCAGGTATATGTTCCGGGCATCAGGCCTTCCGTAGGAATGATAAGCTGGCCCCGCATAGTATTTTTTATATGTTGAAATACCTTTACCGTTCTGCCGTTTCCTGATTTTATTTCTGCTGAAATGTTATGTTCGGGAGCATTTGAAGTATAGTTAACCGTAATGTTGCTTTTATTAACCTCTACTGCGGGCATTAGTATAATGTAGTCATCAGTTCTCATATGCGGAAAGTTATGTAAGAAACAATTATTAGTATTTTCAGCACAAAAGTAAAAATTCAGGGCTCAAAATCAAATTGTCCGATAAAGGGAACAGTGTATTATTTGAAAAAATAATGGTAATGTCATAAATAAAACGTTCTTGTTTAATCCATTGTTCACTTTATTTCTACTTCTGATACAACTGTATTTATTCAAATATCATAATGCTAAGGCCTGAAAGATGAACCAGGGTTACCTGATATTATAAAATATTGCTGACTAAGTTTTTATATGATTTGCCGATAGGAAGGTCAATGCCCATAACCGTAATTTTATTTGGGGCAATACATTCTATCTTGCCGGAGTTAACGGCATAGCTACGGTGCACTCTCAGGAATTCGCCGGGGGGTAGGTGGCTCAGTAAGCGGCTGATGGTTTCCAGTATCAGGAGGCTTTGTCCCTGTAATGTTTTTATCTTGGTATAATCTTTCATGGCTTCCAGGTAAATGATGTCGCTGTAATGCAGCCGGTGTTTTTCGTATCCCTGCTTTACGACAATATACCTGTCATCTTCGCTTTTCTCTTCCTGGTTTTCGATATCCAGTATCCTCTTTCGCAGGCGGAAAAAGTCCTGTATCCTGGAGATACACTTTGCGAACCGTTCGGGGTCAAGGGGTTTCAGGATATAGTCAAAGATCTGAAGGTCGTAGCTCTCTATTGCAAATTCGGGGTGCGAGGTGATAAAAACAGTTACAGGTATCTTTCCATACAGCGTACGCATAATCTCAAGGCCTGATGCGCCGGGCATCTGAATATCTGAAAAGACAATATCGGGCTTATACTTAGTGATTGACTCAAAGGCCTCCCGGCCATCCTTGCAGACCGCTATTTTATTGAGAAATGGAAATTTAGAAGCTTCATGTAAGATAGCTAACCGGTCAAATTCGTTATCGTCTACGATCAGATAATTCATCGGTATGGTATTGATACATGTTACCCTTTTTTAAATCAATAGGGTTCCCTTCTGGGTTAATATTTCACATCAAAATCCACCACTACGTTTTCCGATCTCGGGTGCGCCTGGCAGGTTAATATAAAACCTGCTGCAAGCTCATCCGGCTCCAAAGCATAATTTACCTCCATATCCACTGTTCCGGACACCAGCCTGGCCTTGCAGGTGCTGCAAACACCTCCTTTACAGGCATAAGGCAGATCTGCGCCTTGTTGGAGCGCTGTATCCAGGATACTCTCGCCTTTGTATGCTAAATTCATATCGAAGGCAGCACCATCTAATTTCACGGTAACGCGACTTACTTTGTCCGGGTCTATGGCTTCCTCTTTTACGACCCATTCTTCACTGATGGTCCTGGGCTGGTCGGGTGAAGAGAACAATTCAAAATGGACCTTGGCGGGCCCGATCTCCCTTTCATTAATAAAAAAGTCCCTCAGCCCTAAGATCATCTCTTCCGGACCGCATATAAATATTTCGTCCATCTCCTCCGGGTCGATCAGCGTGTCACAGAAGGCGCGGGCTTTGTCGGCATTGATACGGCCGTTGAACAGGGGCGTATCCATTTTTTCCCGGGTGAAGGTGTGGTACACGCGAAGCCTGCTTATATGTTTGTTCTTTAAAGCTTCTATCTGCTCTTTAAAGATAATGGAATTCCTGTTTTTATTCCCGTATACCAGGGTAAATTCACTATCTTCTTCCTGTTGCAATACAGATTTCATTATCCCCATTATAGGCGTAATGCCGCTTCCGGAGGCGAATGCCAGGTACTTCTTACGGGTGCCCGGAGCGCTTTTCGGCGTGAACTTGCCTAAGGGGGGCATAACCTCTAATTGTTGCCCCGGTTGCAGCAGCTTATTAACATAGCCGCTGAATTTCCCCTGTTCTACATGTTTTACGGCTACCCTCAGCTCCTGGTCCGAAGGTGCAGCACAAATAGAATAGGAACGGCGTACCTCTATATCGTCAATCGTTGTTTTCAGCGTCAGGTACTGGCCCGGTAAAAAGCGGAATATCTCTTTTAGCTCTTCCGGTATATCAAAGCTTACGGAAACGCACTCGTTCGTTTCGGGACGTACTTCTTTTACTGTTAATTTATGAAAATGAGGTATGGACATAGTTAAAATCTTCAAATAACACGATCACAGTGCTTTAGCTGATGGGGTCAAAAGTAAAGAATCTATTTGAATATTGGGAAAATGGGAATAATACATGAGTTTTTCACGCAAAGAGACTATGGAGCGTAACGGTGCAAAGGTCTGATGGGTCATATTTACCATATAGGAAAACAGACTATTCGTGAGAATCAGTTTTTCCCGCTTTCTTCATAGGTAGGCCCATACAAACCCGGTACTTTATTACCCGTAGCACGCAGGTAAACGATCATTTCGCCACGGTGGTGATAAATATGATTAAAAAGGAATCCGCGTGCCACAATGCCTCTGGGTAAAGGTCCAAGCACCACCCGCTCTCCGATCTTCATTGTCCAGTTGCTTTGTAGTTTTTCTTCGGTAAGGGATTGCAGCGCAGCCCTGGCTCTCGCTACATTACTTTCAAAGAAGTCCAGCGTCGCTTTGATGTCACTGACATCATTACGCTCAAACCGGTCTGTCGCCATATCGTAGACATCCATAGTGAGCGTACCTTCGTACCAGCGATAAATAGTGGCAATATGTTGTGCCAGCTCGCCCATGGTCCAGGAAATTTCGGAGGGTTTGTAAGAGAGATCTTTTTCCGGAATGGCTTGCAGGAGCCTGCGGGTGTTGTTTACTTCCTGCTCAAATTCCTGAGCGAGATATTGTAGTATCATATTTCGGTATGTTTTTATAACGGTAAAGATAATACAAAGGAACGATGGATTAAATTTCTGTAATTTTAGTGGGGCTGTTTATGTGTAAATGTAAATGGATTTATCAGGATTTGTTGAAGAGCCTGTGAATTGGAAGATTATAATAAAATCCGGAAATATATATTATACTACCTAATGACTGTTTCCCTTACCCACTTCCCAAGGTCATCCCAGGATCTAAACATTACTGCTACAACCTGACCCGAGCATACCCGAGCACCTATCATATAGCTCTTCCTCTTGTCCCGAGCCAAGTCGAAGGGCTTGTCCTGAGCCAGATCGAAGGAGCATGACAGCAGAAGGAGAAGGGATAGCTTTCTACATAAGAAATACAGTTATTTAGTAAGCCCTCTTTAGTGTGTATTGATTTTCATCTAAAACAAGAATTTGTATTTGATAACACCGCTTTTTCAATAATAAAGTATCATCAGTATTAAAGACATTTTATCATGTTCCGGGGAAATGCCACATAGCGGCTATCGCTTTGTAGTAGGCAATGTAAAAAACGCTTTTTTGCCGCGTAGCGGTTACCCTTATCCATTCGCAGAGGATAACAGTCGGCCGCAATTAACGACAAAATGCCCATGTAGTGGTGTATAACCAATTATGAATTGCTTTGCGTCGTTGCGACTTCTTTGTGCCTTTGCGTGAAACTATTCAATTACGAATCAATCCCTCAGAATAAGCACCCATTTGGGTAGCCGCTACGCGGCAATAATCATATTGTCTTATTTTTTCTACAAATAGGTAGCCGCTATGCGGTATTTCTGCAATGTAACTTTACGCTGCGTATTCTGTACATGCTTTAATGCAGGAAAATAATTGTTGCTTGGATAGCACATTTTTATGCAGTATATAGTATAATACCAGGTTGTTTATTTTTTTGGCTTTATCATATAGTTAAACTTAGCTACTCTTTGATGCCAAAGCGTCAATATTTGTTCGGCTGAAAGAGCACCATTTGCTGTGCTGACAGTTAACCGGTCACGGAAAGAACGGATGAATTGAGCCCAATGGTTCCCTTTCGAATCATATAATAAGAAGTAAAATCCCGCATCGCCAAATTTCTTTCCGGACGAATCCAATATCAGTTCTCCATTAGTTCCGACACCGGGCGACATGATAACCGTTGCATTCCCATGTGGTAAAGGAAATATAGCTTTAATACAGGTTTTTCCTGAGGGCAGTTTACCTATTCCGTACACGCCTGAATAAATAATCTGTCCTGTTGAGATAAAAGACCTGAGCCATATGGTGTATTTCACCTGATCAGAACGAGGATCAGAAAGCGTGATGATTTCGCTTTTTATCGGTTCCGCATTTTTAATATTGCGGGTTGGAATGTTTAATTGCTTTATTCTGTTACTGAATAATCTGTTGACCCAAACATTGAAAAGCTTGAAGAACGGATTCCATTTTACGGTAAAGCCCAGGTCGAAATCAAACGTGTTTTCGTAAAATCCGATAACTTGCTGAGGTAGCCTGGATAGCTCTGCTTCCGGCAGATGCAGTATCTCCATCGAAGGGACAAGGCCTTGTGATTGTACCTCTCTTTGGATAACCAAACTTTCTTTTTCCGCTAATTGGTATATAAATTCTTCGCCTATTCCATTCCGGTTTCCAAAGGGCCCCATTAACCAGGGAAAATCTTCCGGGTCAATTTTTCTACCCCAAAGGATAGCCCATTGCTGCGTGAACCAATCCTGAAATTTTTGTCCCCGATATGCTAATCCCATTATATTCTCTCTTTAAGTCCAGGTATAATATGACTGTGTCCATTCCATTTACCGGATTCTGAGATGGGTTTGAATCGCAGGGTGGTAAACTCAAAATGAAAATCTTTTCGCTCTCTTTCTTTCATTGCGTTTATATGTCGTTCAGGTTGAGGAACAGCACTGTGCCCTTGTACCATATCCGTCATTTCTTTCTGAGATTTCCAGACAGAAAAGGTCGAAACGGTACGGGGTAACCGGATTGAGGCTAAAGATAATGTTGTTCCGGGGTGATCCCGCACCAATTTTTCTACCGGTCTGCCCCAACGAATGAATCTTGGAACTTCAGGTAATTTCATACGGGCAAGCGTTACCGCAACAACCGGATCGTCAGAAGTACCGGGTCCGGGATTTTCATCGGGGATTTCAAATTTGCTGATCTTTCCCCATTGCCTCATAAATACTAATCGCGCGTGCCATCCTTTAGCAATTGTTTTACCAAAGTTGTTTTTATCTAAAAAGTGGTCAATAGCAGTTTCACTTTCCCATTGGGCAAATACGGCAACTTGTCTGACCAATATGCGGGACGGAGAATAAACAGGTGAGCCTAATGTCATACAAGTCATACATTCTGCATGAATCAACCCCGGAATGTTTTGGGGTATTAGAGGGAATAAGATAGCCCTTAAAGCAGAAAGGTATGATGTTTTCACTAAATGGTAAGAAAATATGCTCATATCTGAATGTCAAATTATTTTATTCTGTTCCAAATACCTTTCCATTGAAAGTATGTGTACAGCAATTGCAGGAAGGTTTCATATCGGTGGCTTTCAGCTCAGGATCACTTATTTGTAAAATACCATCATGATCGACATATAAGCCTGAAAAATAAGAGGACTCATCCACCCTGACATAATCTTTCCTGCCTGCTTCGTTTAAAGCTACTATCCAGAATATCGGTTCGGATTTATCTAATCTTGATTTTGCTTCACTAAAAACTTCATCCCATCCGGAACCCACTTTTGACAATAAAAATTGAAAGAGGGGAGTGTAGTCCAGGCCTCTTTCTTTTTTGCCCGACATTGTGCCTTTGACTTGCTCCCGCGTTTCTCTTTTTTTATTTCTTGAATGACTGAAGTCTCCGCCGAAATGATGGTACACACCTCTGGCTTTGGTATTCACCTTCCTGTATAATTTAGGTTTTTCTTTCTTCATTTTCTTAGGTTTATTATAGTTTTTAGCTGTTATAGATATGCGCACCGATAACGATAACATCTTCTCACGCTTTTATCCATGCCGGTTCTCTAAGGTAAAACAAAGCTATTTTTTGCTCCTTTCACAGGAATGAACCAGCGTAAGAATTGAGGATGTTTTTTAATACCGGTTCAATCATGTCATTACTTCTTTCCTTTTGTGTTCCATAATTTTAATCTCCAATTGAATTCCATGCTTATTAAATGCTCGTATATAAATTCGGGATTGCCGTTAAGATTTAATAATGAAGGTTGGTAAATCAGTCCTATGTGAATGGTTTTTCCAAGCCTGAAATAAGAGTTGAATGTTAGTCCTATATTCTTATTCGTATAGGTTTGGTCTGAGGTTACTTTCCCAATGGAATCAAAATAGCCATTCCAATTATCAAAATCCCTGGTCCACTCTTTCCAGGTATTTGCAGCATAATGTATCCCGTATCCAAAGGTAAACCTGTTTTTTATAAAGTTGTCCGTCAGGTTGATAAAAAAAGAGCTGAGAATTTTGTTATACTCTGCGTCGACCGGTGCCGGAAACGGTAGTTCAAAAGTCATCACAAGAGAAGTACCTGCTTCTAAAAATTTTTTGTCTTCATAGCTATACCCGAATCCCAATCCGTATCCGTTGAATCCAAATTCGGCATCCCTGAATTTTTTGTCAGGGTGCACAGCCAGGTAATTAAAATGAGGTAGTTTGATATCTAATCGAAGATCTCCGCTTTTATAAGGTTGTATTTTCTTTTGGGCGATTAACGGATTTGTCGCTGAGAGAGAAAGCAGTATTAAAAGTGTTAGTTTGTTTTTCATATTATAGGTATTGTAGTAAGTCCGGCCTTATCTGTAAAAGGGTTTGTAGCAGGTTTTGATTCTGTGTTCCGTGCATAGGGACGGGTGTATTTTATCGTGGTCATCTCACTACAGAGGTAGGGTAGTACTGTTGCAATGAGCGCTTTACATAGTGCTCAGGCTGCTGCTATTGTAGTTTGAAGGATACGGGTAACAGGAAATGGACGTCTACAGGGATCCCTTTTTTTGTACCGGGTTTCCAGTCCGGCATTTGGTTCACCATATCCAGCACAGCCTGGTCGCAATCGGGGTTCAAACTTTGTATGATTTCGGGGTCTACTGCTTTCCCCTGCTTATTGACTACAAATTGAACAACAACTCTTGCACCCGTATTGTTTTCTCTGACAATCCTAAAAGGTCTGAGTTTTTTACGCATATAAGAAAACATATTAACCGGAAATTCAGGCATAACGTCGGGACCATACGAAAATACCGAATTGCCTTTTGGGGGTACTCCTGTATCAGTTTGCGGATGGACCGACTGTTCGAGGTTGGTTTCGGTTAAGGCCGTTGTTTTCACCTGGGCTACTCCCTGGTGAACCGTAGCCATTAAGCAAAATGTGATGAGCAAATGTTTCAGACCGGGTGCCAGATGTAACGTCATGGTCGATGTTGTTTTGAGTTTAAAAACTTTGACAGACGAATATACGATTTTGTTGAAAGGGAGGTAAGGCCAGGCAGGGAAAATATTTGTGGAAAATTTTTTAATTGAATAGGAATGGAATGCTGGCCTACTGCTTGGACGGGACAGATGCTCCGGAGGAGGGGGAAGCTTTTAATTATGTGAAGATTTGCATTTAAATCGGGGGCTCAAAGACGTTCTCTTATTTTATTATTGTGTGCAGGCAATTTTTAGTCAATTCGTCGATTAATGCTCTTTATTAGCTCTCTTGGTTCGGCAGTGTTATGTTGTG
>JBEBVI010000127.1:0-10275 GCA_040392805.1 Taibaiella helva | reverse complement strand
TAAAAAAAATCTCCTGGACATTAAATCAGTCTATGTAAAAATAAATGTTTTTTCCCTGCTCACCCGGAAACCCAAAATCAACAAAATCACCAGTGCCGACGGATCGGTTTATTTATTCACGGATAAAACCGGTTACTCTAACACCTATCTCCTGAAGAGCAGAAAAGAGAACAGCGGTAAAAAGGGAAAAGAAGTAAATATTGCCAACTTCGGCGTAGAGAATGTATTATTTACTTATGATCATTTTGAGCGGCACAAGCAGTTTAAAATAGTGCTGAATGATTTTGACGGAGTCATAAAAAACAAAGGAAATACCCTTGATATAAGGACAAGAACAAGGGCTTATTTTTACCAGTTAGGCTTTAACCTGGATAAAGGCGGATTTGTAAAGAACAAAAAATTAAAAGCGCCACTGCACATCTTATATAACAAACAAACTAAGGTACTGGAACTGCCTGCTCAGAATATAAATGTAGATGGTACTACGATCTCCTTCGGCTGTGTCTTTAACTTCGGGCATAAGCCTATAGACTATACCATCAATATTAAAGCGCCTTCCATCGGCTTTAAAGAAGGCACCTCTTACCTCTCCAGGCATATTGAAAAAAAGCTGGACAGCTTCGATCTTGCAAACAACCTGTATGTAAGGGTAGACGTAAGAGGATCATTCCAATACCCGGATACGCCTTTGGTAAATGCGCAATGGCAAACAGCAGACAATATCCTGTCTACTCCATACGGGCAATTAAAAAAAACAAACCTGAAAGGCCAATTCGTTAATAATTTTGTTCCGGGGAAAGGAAGAGGAGATGATAATTCTGCTATTATTATTTCTACCGTATCCGCATCTTTTTATGATATACCATTCAAGGCAGACTCTATAGTGCTATACGGGCTGATCAATCCGCTGATGAAGCTTAAAATTGCCTCTCGCTTCCCGGTGGAGCGGCTGAACTATGTGATTGAGGATATATTCGACTTTAAAGGCGGGACCGCCGATATTAATTTAAACTATACCGGCCCTATATTAGCTAAGGATACATTCAGGCATAGTATGTACGGGCATATTAGAATTAAAGACGCCGCCCTGAACTATATCCCCAGGTCACTGTCTTTTAAAAAATGCATGGTGGATATAGAATTTACCGGCAACGATCTGATATTAAGAAACACATCACTTTCCTCTGCTACAAGTACCGTAATGATACAGGGAAAAGCACAGAACTTCATGAACGTATATTTCCTGGATCCGGGCAGAGTGCGGTTTGACTGGGATATAAAAAGCCCGAAGATCAATCTCAACGAGTTTATCAGTCTTATTGCGCCCCGCAAGCAATCCAGACCTTCTCCCTCCCGGAAGAAGAACTATAAAGTAGCCCGCATTGCAGACCGGCTGGAAATGGTGATGGATAAAAGCAGCATGTACCTGCATACGGATATTGCCAGCCTTACCTTCAAACGTTTCAGCGCGCAAAATATCAATGCCGATATCGCACTGACCACCGACAGCATCAGTCTGAAGAATGTCCGGCTGCAACATGCCGGCGGGCAACTTCAGGCTAATGCCAACCTGATCTCATCAGCCTATAACAGCAAGTTCCATATAGCAAGCAAGGTCAGCAGTATACGTATCGACAAGTTGTTTTATGCCTTTGAGAACTTCGGTCAGCAAACACTTCAGGCCGAACATCTGAAGGGGATCTTCTCTGCCGATGTGAATATGAAAGGAATGCTGAAGCCGGATGGCACGCTCGTAAAAAATTCCATGAACGGTAACGTATCTTTTGTGCTTGACAAAGGAGAGCTCAATAATTTTCCCATCTTCGAGACTATTAAAAAATTTATATTCAAGAACCGGAACCTGTCTCATATTACTTTTAAGACATTAAAAAATGAAATGAACATTCAGGCAGGCAAGATAAAAATAAACGACCTTAATATAGAATCCAGCGCCATAACCATGAATGTGGATGGCATATACGCTTTTGATAAGGGTACGGATCTCAGTATAGCCATTCCCCTGCGCAATCCCAAAAAAGACGAAGAACGTATTGCCAAAGGACTGAAGCCGAAAAAAGATAAAGGGATCGTCATTTACCTGAGGGCTCAGGATGACAAAGATGGCAAAGTAAATATAAGCTGGGATCCGTTGAAAAAAGGTGTCGATGATGGCAATGACGACAGTGATGTTAAACAGGAATAATTACATCGGAGCTGCTAAATAGTTAACAGCATTTTGAATATTAACGAATTATACTGCACAAGGGATAAATTGGTGCATTACAATGAAACCACATAGATACATAAGATTTACAATCAGGAGTGAGCAGGTTATAAAGCCTCCCCCGACCCCTCCGGAGGAGGGATGAAGCGTTTTATAACGCTCCCCGGATAAATTTGCGCATGACTATGAAACCTATGCCTACTTCTCGGCAAAGGCTTAGCCCATATAGCCTTTAATACTTGCAGATAGATTTCAACAAAATCGGGAAACATATATCCTACTACCCAATGACTGCTTCTCCTACCCACTCCCCATGGTCATCCTGTAAGGATCTAAACATGTCTACTACAACCTAACCAAGGCATGCTTAAGTACCTATAGGAGGCTGTCTAAAAAGGTTGTCATTTCGAGCGAACTCCGAGCTTGCCGAGGGGGAAGTCGAGAACTTTTCTCACCGGTAAATCTCACAAGTGTAATCAAATGATTAGGAGATTCCTCCATTCCGCTCCGCTCCAGTCGGAATGACGACAATGGGCTTTTTAGACAGCCTCGTGACAGCAGAATGAGCAAGAGCTACTTTCTACGTAGACAATACAGTTATTTAGCAAGCCTTAAATCGTCTTTAATACCGTGAGTTATCCTGGTAAGCCTTACGCCGTGTAAGCTTAAGATCCTGCAACACAGCTGCTTTTACCTGTAGGGTAAAATTGAAGCTCCTGTAAAAGCCGAAGGGTATCAGGTTGAGGTTCATCTGCCAGCAATGCAGATCCCGGCTGATATCAATCGAGGTATACCCCAGAACCGGATCTTTATAACGCTGGAACAAGATACCACTGTTCACACTCACCCGCCAGCGTTCTGTAAGATTGAAGCCACCGTTAAAGGTAAGATTGGGTGTCAGCACCAATGTATCCCTCCCTTCATCCCACCTTTGCCTGTTTACGTTAACACTGGCACTTACAGACAAGTTCCAGGGTATATTGAAATCATAATAATCATCTATACCTCCATCTTTCAGCAAACGATTTACTTCTTCGTTATTCTTCATGGCGTTTTCCTGTTCCTCTTTATTTTTTTTACTTCCGCTCAGGGAGAAGCTTAAAGAAGCATTTCCGTTCACAAATTGTGCAAGTCCGCCACCGGCCGAAGCCAGGTATTGTGGTGTCCGGCGCTTACCTTCCCATTTATACGGATCGAATGTGGCACTTGCAGAAACATTAAAGATCTTCAGTAAAGAGGTGCGGAAGTTCATATTGATCGCCGATAAATTAAAGGAATCGGCAAACATATTGTAGGAAGCATTGGCTGACAACCCGTCTATTAAAGAGACAATAGTTGTCTTTCCCTCACCGGACGAATCCTTCTGGCGGACTTTCATCTGGAGATTATTATCCAGCCTGAAACCTATCGATCCGTTATTTTCATAATTTGAAGGGCCGCCTATCGGGCTTCCTTCGTAAGGCGATCTGAATACACGCATGCCATTCTCAGACAGGTACGTTTCATACATATAGCCGAAGGGTGCGAAAGCAAAGCCGGGTTGATACATCGCCGAAAGTGCAGGCGTCAGCACATGCCTCACTCCTGCAACTTTTCCTTTCTTAAATATCTTCAGCCCATATACACGTGTACTTACAGAAGTAGTTACATTGAAGTCACGGCTTGTAAAAAAACCAGTATTAAAAGCAGTCGTATCTAATCGTTTGGTATTTTCATTATACCTGATATAGACTTGCTTCGTGTTCCAGTATTCATTATACGGAATAGAGATATTCCAGTTGATATACCTGAATATATTATAGTTGGCCTGCGCAGAGGCGCTATGCCTTATACCATTGTCAAAGTCGGAAAAGGAAAGCTGTTGTATACGGAAGGCGGTATCATAAAAATTAAGGCGGTTCATAGCGGAAACAGAATAAGTTACCGCAATCTTTTCGTACCACCGCGGTGTTCCAACCATCTGTTTACGCTGGAAGGGAGAAAACTGTCCGAGGTTAAAATTAATGTCCGGCAGGCCGATAGTGACCATACCCGATTGCGTACTCTGGCTGTGCCGTGCAGCTACCGTCAACGAATAAGGTTTACCCTTCCATGATTTGGCATATGAAATCGATGAGCCATACTGATTATTTAAAGCATTGGCCATACTCATACCATTCAACCGGTTATAGCTCCTGGTACCGAAATTGACGGCTGCGCTGAAACTTGTTCCCGGCCTGGCTTTAGGGTCAACCTGGTGGTTCCAGTTCACCTGAAAATCTTTTGATATATCACTCATCGGCTCGTATACCTCACCTAGTTTATTATAAGCATACTGGAGGGAAAAAGACCCGTTATACTGGTATCGCTTATTATACTGCGCCGTAGTAAAAGCCGCCCAGCTTCCCTTAGAAAAGATATTGAACTGGGTAATCACACCCACATAATCGCTGATCGCAAAATAATACCCACCCTGTTGCAGCCCTACACCCCGGCGCTCCTCTATGGTATAGGTAGGTAATATAAAACCCGAACGTTGTCCCTGTTTGATAGGGAACATGCCAAATGGAAGTATAAGCGGTGTAGGTACGTCCTGTATTTCAAGATTAGCCGGGCCGCTGGCTATTACTTTGCCTGGTATTACTTTAATTTTTTTCGCCCTTATGCCAAAGTGGGGATGTTCCAGGTTACAGGTTGTGTACAGGTTTCCCAATCCGTAGATGCTTTCGTCTGCGTTTCTTTTCACCTGCGTACTGATCACATAGCCTTCACCGTATTTAGACCTGGCATTACGTACTACAGCTCTCCTGCTTTTGAAATTGTATTTTAAGGTATCGTAGGTAAACATTTCACTTCCTTGTTTAAACTCCTGGCTGGAAGCCTTCTTACCTGCCGTATCTAATAAAGGCTCGGCCGATAGTATATTGGTGGATTGCGAAAAGATCAGCTTCCCGGACTTTATTTCAATATCCTGGTATAAAGCTTTGGCTTCTCCATAGAGGTAAAAGACGTTCCCCTTCATATCTAAAACAGCAGAATCCTTAGCCGTTGTCGTCACCATGGCCGGCAATGCATCCCGGGCGATCTTTATGCCCAGCTCCTGCTCTTTAGCCGCTACCCGGTCTTCGTTGCCTTCCCTGACTGTGGAATCCGCTGCCTGCTCTGCAGTAGCAGACGAATCAGCCTGATGAAGTGATAAAGTATCCTGGCTTAACAATAAAGTTGTATCGGACATATTGTTATTTGCCGGCTCCTGGGCACATAATACATTCAGCCCGGCAAATAAAAAAACAGCTACCGCCATAAGACGGCAGCCGTAAAAAATACATATTGAGGAATATTTTTGTACAAGGCTCATTCAACGGTGCAAAAATAAGCTATACTTTTTGACAGCGCATTTGTTTTTTTGGCATAAAATTTTAATAAAAAAAATTATTTTGCAGCCGTCTCAGCTAAATAAACTTGTAAACGCATAATTTATTTTGTCAATCGCTGTTATTATAACTAATTAATACGATTGCAATATAGTTTTGAAAATGATTTTATCCATACGTAAGCCGATATATAAATATTATTTTTTTATTATATTTCTTAGTGCTCTTTTTTCTATTCAGGCCCGTCAAAGCCTTTCAGCGCAATCTTCGGGAAAAACACTTAAAACAATCGTGCTGGATGCCGGGCATGGTGGTAAAGACCCCGGAGCGATCGGTAGCTTTTCCAGTGAAAAAAATATTGCACTTGCCGTTGTTTTAAAGCTGGGCAAAATACTAAAGGATAGCATACCAGGGCTTAAAGTAGTTTACACCCGAAACAGCGATGTGTTTATCGAACTAAAGGAGCGCGGTATCATTGCCAATAAAGCATCGGGGGATCTTTTTGTTTCGGTACACGTCAACTCTACCGCCGGCCGTTACGAGCGGGTAAGAACCGGGTCGCGGACAGTGGGTAAAGGTAAAAAGAGAAGAACAATACCGGTATACAAAACGATACATCATAAGGAAACCTCTACAAGCGGAACAGAAACGTATGTATTAGGGCTGACCCGTACGGACGAAAAAGAAAAGGCCATTGGAGAATTCGGCGACAATATTACCGAAGAACCCGGTCTGCTTGACGAAAATGACCCGCTTACCAAAGTAATCGTAGCACAGTATTCCCAGGCTTTCCTAAATCGCAGCGCTAACCTGGCCGGCAAAATACAGAGCCAGTATGCACTTACCAACCGGGTAGACCTGGGAGTAAAGCAAAAGAGTTTGCAGGTGCTGGCGAACAGCGCCATGCCCGGAGTTTTAACGGAAATAGGATTTATCAATAATCCTTCCGATGAACAGTATATCAATTCGGAACAGGGGCAAATGCAAATTGCCATGGCGCTTTATAAAGCAATCAAAGAATACAAGTCAGACCTGGAAAGAGGCAAGACCCGGCAGTGAGGCAATTGTCAATTATGAATTACGATTTTAGTGTTTGATGAACAGACCTTATCATTTTATGATCCTGCACATTTCAGCAGCATTCGTCAGTAAACTTTCCACCTCAATTTCTTATTCCTTAATTCGTAATTGCAACACTATTTCCGCGTAGCCTTAAAATCAAAAGTAATATTCCCGAACTGCTCTGCAGGTGCAGTACTGGACTGGTTAAACCGTACACTCTGTAATTTCTTTAGCGCCAAAGCACGGATCGTAGCATTGGCGGCCGACACTACCCTGGAATCAGTGATTCGGCCTTCCCTGTTCACCGTTACACGGATAACCACCTTACCTCCTTCTTTAAACTCAGCGCGCGGATCAGGACGGCTCACTATGCTTCTTCCAGAAAGCGAGTGCCCTATAGACGTTCCGCCACCACCCGGCGTACCAGTATAAGATGAAGCGCCGGGAGTGCCTCCCGGAACGCCCATATCACCGTCACCCGATCCTATGCCTTCATTACCACCAGGCTTATTATCCAGTGCTGCATTACCGCCTTTGCCCGCACTGCCCGGGTACACATAGCGTGCCGTTTGCTTAGGCTGCTGCACGGTCCGCGTAGAAGTGACTTCAGGGGTTTTTATTTTTCTGTTTCGAACGGTTTCGGCCTTTGCCACTTCATGCCTTTGCCTGCTGTTGTTTTTAGGCTTCGTTTCAACGGCGGGTGCATCGGGGTCATCAGAGGTTGTGAACGGTGCCGTTTCCGATTTTCGTTCTTCCGGAGAAGCGACTGCGACTGATGCGGCCTCCTGTAATGCTGCAGGATCTTCCGCTATCTCAGGCTGATCGGTACCCCGGCCGTCGTCGGTAGTACCCAGGTTCACTTCCATACCCATTTCCTCTACGGGATATTGGGCCGGCAAGGTATATTTAAAAAGAAGGAACAGGCAAAGCAGCAGGAGATGCACTCCCGCCGTCCAGAACAGCGCTTTAAGATTCTTTCTTCTTTCAAAGGTCATTGTCATCATATATATTCTTTTCTCAGCAGAGGCGACCCATCCGGAGCCTTTCAATAAATGAATTCAAAAGTAATGAATTAACCGGAATACGGTGTATCTGTTGCTCTGCACTTCCGTGTACCGGCTACAGAATACTGCCACGATTGTTTTGATATTAACGGCAAAATGCAATTTTGGCTGCCAGGTAAGCCACTCTTCATCAAACAAGGCATACAAAACTGAAAAAATGGCAACAATGAAGTATTGGCACATTTTTAGTGCTTCGGATAATAACTGTTTCTATACAGGAAATAAAAAAACATTCCATATTCAAATTTAAAACCTTTAATAATCATTTAATTATGGCGAAGAAAGCTAGCATTACCCCGCTTCACGACAGAGTAATTGTAAAACCTGCCGCAGCCGAAACAAAAACTGCCGGCGGTATCATCATTCCTGACACCGCAAAAGAGAAACCTCAACGCGGAGTTGTTGTTGCAGCCGGCCCCGGGAAAGCGGATGAACCCATGACCGTTAAGCCCGGCAATACCGTACTTTATGGAAAATATGCCGGCACGGAACTGTCTTACGATGGTGAAGACCTGCTTATCATGCGCGAAAGCGATATTCTGGCTATCATTTAATAAAGAGCCGTGGAGTAATTCAGCTCTTTACATAACAACAACTGTTTGTATTAATTAAATAAAAAACACATAACATAAAATGGCTAAACAAATTCTTTTTAATATTGATGCCCGCAATAAAATGAAAAAGGGTGTCGACACCCTGGCAGATGCAGTAAAAGTAACCCTGGGACCTAAAGGCCGCAATGTGGTTATCGAAAAAAAATTCGGCGCTCCTGCCATTACTAAAGACGGTGTGACTGTAGCAAAAGAAATTGAACTGGAAGACTCTATTGAAAATATAGGAGCGCAAATGGTAAAAGAAGTGGCCAGTAAAACCGCTGATATTGCGGGTGACGGAACCACAACCGCTACTGTTCTGGCACAAGCTATCGTTAGTGAAGGCCTTAAAACCGTTGCAGCCGGAGCTAACCCGATGGATCTGAAAAGAGGAATCGACAACGCCGTTACTGCCGTAGTAGCCCACCTGAAAAAACAAGCTCAGAAAGTTGGTAACGATATTGAAAAAATTGAGCAGGTAGGTACTATCTCTGCTAACAACGACAATGAAATAGGCAAGCTTATTGCACAAGCCATGTCGAAAGTAGGCAATGAAGGTGTGATCACAGTAGAAGAGTCTAAAAACACAGATACAACAGTAGACGTTGTAGAAGGTATGCAATTTGACCGTGGCTATCTTTCTCCTTACTTCGTTACCAATACGGAAAAAATGCAGGTTGTAATGGATAATCCTTTCATATTGATCTTCGACAAAAAGATCAGCACAATGAAGGATATCATTTCCATACTGGAAAAAGTTGTTCAAAGCGGCCGCCCTCTCCTGATCATAGCAGAAGATGTGGACGGGGAAGCCCTGGCTACACTTGTTGTCAACAAATTACGCGGTTCGCTGAAAATTGCTGCAGTAAAAGCGCCTGGCTTCGGCGACCGTCGTAAAGAAATGCTTGAAGATATTGCTAAGCTTACCGGCGGTACCGTGATCAGCGAAGAGCAGGGATATAAGCTGGAAAATGCAGAGTTTTCTTATCTCGGACAAGCGGAAAGTGTGACCATTGATAAGGACAACACAACTATCGTTGGCGGTAAAGGTAAAAAAGCCGATATCAACGCGCGCATCAACCAGATAAAGGCACAACTGGAAACTACCACTTCCGACTACGACCGGGAAAAGCTGCAGGAACGCCTTGCTAAGTTAAGCGGAGGTGTTGCAGTTCTGTATGTAGGGGCCTCTTCCGAAGTGGAAATGAAAGAAAAGAAAGACCGTGTTGACGATGCACTGCACGCTACACGCGCCGCTGTGGAAGAAGGTATCGTAGCAGGTGGCGGTACGGCTTACATCCGCGCTATTGACGCTCTGAATAAAACAGAAGGTGCTAACACCGACGAAAATACCGGTATCGCTATCGTTCGTCGTGCTTTGGAAGCTCCTGTACGCACTATTGTAGAGAATGCCGGACTGGAAGGTTCCATCATTGTACAGAAAATCAAAGAAGGCAAAGCGGACTTCGGATTTAACGCACGCACAGAGCAGTTTGAAAAACTGTTTGCAGCCGGCGTAATCGATCCGACAAAAGTGAGCCGCGTAGCTTTAGAAAATGCAGCATCCATTGCTTCTATGTTCTTAACTACAGAATGCGTAGTTGCAGATAAGCCGGAGCCTAAAAATGCTCCCGCTATGCCGGCTATGCCAGGCGGTGGTATGGATATGGGTTACTAATTATAGTTCTGCAACAATCTCTAATCATAATAAAAGGGGCTGTCCAAAAAGGTCAGCCTCTTTTATTATGATTCATTACCCCCGGCTCTACGAAACCTGTAGCGTCACCTTATTATATTGCCTTTGGCAATTGAAGACTATTATCTCACGCTTTCCTAATTTTATGCTGCACGACCCGGTTTGTCACTGTTCCGGGGACTTCGGCGACATAGGGAGACAAGGGGTGCCGCCCATGTTTCCTGCCAGGTAAAATAGTCAAAATAAATTCCTCACTTGTACTGAGCAGTGTCGAAGTAAGTAC